>JAZGFA010000184.1:0-3990 GCA_036478975.1 Robiginitomaculum sp.
CGGAGCAGAGCCTTGGCCCGCTTCATTAGAGAACAGCCCGCGAGATACACCCGCGCGCACGGCCTGCGCGATAACCGCGCCGCTAAAGCCGCCGACAGCCGCGTGGCCAGAAAAGGCTCCGCTAAAGATAGAGCCCAATGCATCTGGCACGCCGTCCCAGTTCATCACTAATACGATAAGCGCGGCCAGCACATACCCCACGCCCATAACCGGCACGAGTTTGGAGGCCACCTTACCGATGGACTTGATGCCGCCAAGGATAATCGCGAAAGCTAGGCCAGCGAGAATAAGGCCCGTGCCCCATTTCGGAATGCCCAAATTGGTCTGCACCACTTCGGCAATGGAATTGCCTTGGGCCATATTGCCCGCGCCCGCCGCCGATGCCATAGCGCCAATACAGAACAATATTGCAAGCCACATCCATTTAGGGCCGAGACCGTTTTTGATATAATACATTGGGCCGCCCTTATAGACGCCGTTTTCGTCAACTTCGCGATACCGCACAGCCAGAAGGCTTTCGGAATATTTCGTGGCCATGCCGACAAGCGCGGTCATCCACATCCAAAAAATTGCGCCCGGCCCGCCAATAGCAATCGCGGTCGCAACCCCGGCCAGATTACCCGTGCCAACGGTTGAGGACAAAGCCGTGGCGAGCGCGGCAAAGGGCGTGACTTCGCCGTCTTCACCGTCTGTCTTACGGCCCTCCCAAAGCATTTTAAACGCGGCGGGAATTCTTAATATCGGCATAAAGCGCAAGCGAATGGTCAGGTAGAAGCCCGTACCGAGCAAGAGCATAACAAGGAAGGAAAAGTCGCTGACAAAGGGAATATTAATCCCGAATGTTGAAAGCCCCGTATCCCAAATAATGCTGGATAATTTCTCTAAAAATGTATTAAACGCTTCCATGAAGCTCCCCTTAAATTTGTTTTTTGTGACCCTAAGGCCCCGTAGCTATATTGCAAAGCATATTTAACGATTTCGCGCTTTTCTTAAGGCGCGCAAAGGCCTATGAAGCGGGCATAAAGTTTAGTCCAATATATGAGAGCCCCATGTTCGACACATTATCCCCGATGCCATCAGATCCGATTTTAGGCATTTCGCGCCTTTGCGCCGCCGATAAAAACCCCAATAAAATCGACCTTGGCGTTGGCATTTACAAAGATGAAGTCGGCGCGACCCCGGTCATGCGCGCGGTCAAAATGGCCGAAAGCCTCTGGCACCATGAAGAGCAAACCAAAAAATATGTCGGCGTTACCGGTAATCCGCAATTTAATGATTTAATGCTGTCCCTACTGATTGGCGAGGCGGCGGACACTAGCCTGTTTGCCACGGCGCAAAGCGCGGGCGGTAGCGGAGCCTTGCGCCTTGGCGCGGAAATCATCAAGCAGGCCAATAGCGATGCTTGCGTCTGGACCCCGACCCCGACATGGGGCAACCATATTCCGCTCATTTCCACAGCGGGGCTAGAGATGAAGTCCTACCCTTATTATGACAGCGAAACCCTCGACGTGGATTTTGAAGCCATGTGCGCAAGCCTGCGCAAGGATACCAAGCGCGGCGATATCGTTTTGCTACATGGCTGTTGCCACAACCCAACCGGCGCGGACCTAGAGCCCTATCAATGGGACGTGGTCGCGGATTTACTTGTCGAGCAAGGCCTAACCGCCTTTGTTGATTTGGCCTATTTCGGCCTAGGGGACGGGCTTGAAAAAGACACTTACGGCCTGCGTAAACTCGCGGCGACCCAAGAGGAAATGCTGATTGCGGCGAGCTGCTCTAAAAACTTTGGCCTCTACCGCGAACGCACGGGCCTTATCGCGGTGAAGACTAAAACCACGGACCAAGCCGTCATCGCCAAAGGCCATTTAGGGCTTATCATGCGCAAAATGATTTCCATGCCGCCGGACCACGGCGCGGCCCTAGTGGCGCGCATTTTATCCGACGAAGGATTAACGAAAATCTGGCGCGAGGAACTAGAAGTCATGCGCCTGCGCATGGCGGGCCTGCGCTCATCTCTCGCCAGCGCGCTCTCCGTCCAAGGGGCCGAAGATATGGCCGAAGCCCTCGCGCGGCAAAACGGTATGTTCTCCATGCTGCCCATTACCAAGGCGCAAGCGGAGCGGCTACGCAGTGAGCACTCCGTCTATCTACTCGATAGTGGCCGCATTAATATTGCCGGCGCGGCGGATGAAAATATTGATAGGCTTGCCAAGGCGGTTTTGAGCGTTTTCTAAATTTTATAATCGCTAACATTATAATCGCCCGGCCTATATCCGGGATCGGGATAGGCTAGGTTCATGCCTTCTAAAGTTTCGCGGACAATGCGGGTGATAATCGCCCCGCGCACGGCCCGGCTATCGGACGGAATAATATGCCACGGCGCATGGGCGCTAGAGCAGCGGCTGACCATATCGCTATAGGCCCCCATAAATTTGGGCCATAATTTCCTATCGGCTAAATCCCCCGGATTAAACTTCCAGCGTTTATCCGGATTGATAAGCCGGTCGCGAAGGCGCTCCTCTTGAACCTGCGGGCTAATGTGGAGCATGAATTTTAAAACTGTCACGCCGTTTTCGGACAGCAGTTTTTCAAAATCATTTATCTGGGCATAGCGGCTTTCTATCGCCGACTCGCTGGCAAATTTTCGCACCTTCACCACTAAAACGTCTTCATAATGGGAGCGGTTAAACACGCCGATTTGCCCGGCGCTGGGGCTTGCCGCGTGAACCCGCCATAAATAATCATGGGATAATTCAATTTTAGACGGAGCCTTAAACGCTTTGACATAGGTGTTGAGCGGCGGGGTATGGCGCAAAATCGCCGCCGTGGTTCCGTCCTTGCCCGACGTGTCCATGCCCTGCAAAACAATCAGCAGGCTGCGCTTATGCTCCGCGTATAATTTATGGGCGAGCGGCGCGATCGCCTTGCCGTCTTGTTTGATAGATTTGCGCGCCGCTTTTTTATTTTTAAACAAGGCCGTATTGGCGGTCGCCACTTTTGTCACGTCAATGACGCTATTGGGGGCAATTAAAAACGGCTTGGCAAATGCGCTCATGATAAATCCTTATGTTAGGATTTAAATTTGGCGGTCTAAGACGTCCGTGGCAAGCCATAAAATAAATCCGCAAACCGCCGCGCCGGCAATCAGCGTGGTTAAAGAGCCGCTTGCGCCCATCATGCCGCCTTTGATAGCGGAGAAATCAAAGCCGCGCGCGGGCGCAATATCAGGCGTCACCGCGCCAATTTTGCGCGCGAATATTTCAAAACTTTTAAACTGGCTGGCGACGATAAGGCCGGAGAGAAAACAGGCAATGGCGATAAAACGGGCGCGCATATTGGCCTGCCCATTGGCGCGGCTTATCACGGCGTCGCTAAAGCCGTCATCCTCGGCGCCTTCGCCGTAGGTTTTTAGCAAGCTATCAAGGTCATGTTCAAAATCATTATTCATCATCATATTATACTCTCTGATAGGCTTTTAGGGAAGCGCGCAATTTCACACGCCCCCGCCGCGCATGAGATTTGACCGTGCCGAGCGGCAAATACAGCGCCGCCGCCGCCTCGCCGTGGCTCATGCCGTAAGAAAAACACAGTAATATCACCGCCCGCATATCCGGCGCCAAGACGGCCATGGCGCGCTCTATATCAAGGGCGGCTCCGCTTGGGGGGCTGGCGGGGGCGCTGTGCATATCATCAAAACTACCCTCCCCAAGCGAGCCAGTTTCACTCGGGTAAGCCTCGCGCAAATTGCGCCGGCGCGCATCTTTGCGCACATGGGCCAGATAAATATTATAGGCAATTTGAAACAGCCACGCCTTGGCCGCCTGCGGGCTGCGCAGATTTTTAAGCTGGGCATGGGCCTGCATAAAAGCGTCCTGCGCCAAATCATCGGCCAGCGCGCGATTACCCGTAAGCCGCGTCAAAAATGCGCGAATATGGCCTTGGTGTTCTCGCACTAAAATATCAAAATTTATCATAGTAAAAAAGCGCGGA
>JAZGFA010000185.1:0-5625 GCA_036478975.1 Robiginitomaculum sp.
ATTTGCTGCGGACGTCCGCCATTAAGGGCGAGCATATTGGCGCTGAAATTTTGCTGCAGCTGCGAATAACGGTAGAGCTGATTCATCACCACATCGGCGACGGCGTCACGCTTAAGCTCGACAACAACCCGCATGCCAACCCGGTCAGATTCGTCCTGAATATGGGCGATGCCTTCGATGCGTTTCTCGCGAACATGCTCGGCTATCTTCTTGATCATATTCGCTTTATTGACTTGAAAAGGCAGCTCTGTAATAACGATAGCGTAACGGTCTTTGCGAATTTCCTCGACCTCTACACGGCCGCGCTGGATGATAGAGCCGCGCCCGGTCAGCACCGATAATTTAGAGCCGGCATGGCCCATAATCAGCCCGCCGGTTGGGAAGTCTGGCCCCGGCACAATCTCTAATAATTCTTCGTCGGTCAGCTCAGCATTGTCTAAAAGCGCAAGGGCGGCGTCGACCACTTCGCCCAAATTATGCGGCGGAATATTCGTCGCCATACCCACGGCAATGCCGCTAGCGCCATTGACCAAAATATTAGGAAATTTAGACGGCAAAACCACCGGTTCGCTCTCTTTGGCGTCATAGGTCTCTTCAAAATCCACCGTGCTTTTGTCGATGTCAGCTAGCAATGCCGCCGCCGGCTTATCCATGCGCACTTCGGTATAGCGCATGGCCGCCGGGCTATCGCCATCGACGGAGCCAAAATTGCCCTGCCCGTCAAGCAGGGGCAGGCGCATGGAGAAATCTTGGGCCATACGCACAAGCGCGTCATAAATCGCGCTATCGCCATGGGGATGGAATTTACCCATAACGTCGCCGACCACGCGGGCGGACTTATTATAGGATTTTTCACGGGTAAACCCGTTCTGATGCATGGCGTAGATAATCCGGCGATGGACAGGTTTAAGGCCATCGCGCACATCGGGAATGGCGCGGCTGACGATGACGCTCATGGCGTAATCGAGATAGGATGTGCGCATTTCGTCTTCGATGAAAATCGGAGACACGCCTTGCGCTAGGGGCGCGGGGCCGCCGGTATTATCATCTTCTGGAGTGTCGTTGTCATCGCTCACGTTAGGCCCGCCTATGGATTGGAAATCGCCGCATCGAATCGCGGCGTTTCAGTGCTAATAAGCTACCATTTTTACAGTTAATGCGCAAATTAACGACCAACCTCCTAGGCGCTTTAAACCTCTGAAAGTATTGTGGTTTTCAGGGGTCGCATAAAAAGCTAATTTGATTTATAACAGGGCGGCAAATTGGAGGTCAAATTATGAATATTTTTTATAAAACCAGCATCATGTTTTTGGCTGCGGCGAGCCTTACAGCCTGCGCAAATGATGCTCCGCCGCAAATACACACCGCAAGCCTCATCAATAATGAACGAACAATCATCGGTCACGTCACGCTCATGGAGACGCCCAACGGCATTGAGGCGGAGATTGAAATTGACGGCCTTACCTCCGGCAAGCATGGCATGCACTTTCATAAGGTCGGCGATTGCTCGGACAGCGCGTTTAAAAACTCCGGCGGCCATATCAATCCAGATAGCAAGCAACACGGCCTGTTAAGCGCTCACGGTCCGGATAATGCCGACCTGCCTAACCTTGTCGTAGACGCCCAAGGAGGCGTCATACAGACCGTGACCAATGACCGCCTCTCCTTTGACGGCAAAGATAAGCGCCCTGCCCTATTTGACGCGGACGGCTCGGCTCTGGTCATTCACGCGAGCGCCGACGACCAAATCAGCCAGCCCATAGGCGGAGCCGGCGCGCGTGTAGCCTGCGCGGTGATAAAGCGCGATTAAGCGAAAGCGCAGCTTTCGCTTAATCCGAAGGCCAAAGCTTATTCCACCATTTATTGCCCTTGGGTTTTGCATCAAGGTCAAAATGCACGCCCTTGCCGCTTTCCTCAATTTTGGTACGGATATAGCTTGGCGTCCAGCCTGTCAGATTGGCGAGGGTAGCGATTTCCTTTTCTTGGCGTTCATTGACCATACGTTTATAATCGCGCGCCGCAGGGCAGCTCATTTCGCCCGTATAGGCGTGGCGCATGACGTAGCGGCCTTGGAAGTTTTCACGATTGCCGGTTTCTTGGAATTTTAAGTCCTCCGGAAAGCTCTCCGCGTCATAGCGCACATGCATGCGGGTGACGTAGACATTTTGCGCTTGCGGGCGGCGCGGCATGATTTTCCGATTGCGGCCATTGTCGCCCCCGTCCTTGCCGCCTACCCAGAACACGCCTAGCTCGCGTAGCTCTGCCGTGGAAAGCGGATCGGCGGCGCAAGGGTCACACCACCCCATATCCCACGCATATTCGGTAAATACGCCCGTGCCGCCATCCTTATTGGTCGCCTCGGCAAATATTGCCTTATAGGCATCGCCGAAATCATCCTTGATATAAACGGGCAATTCTTGCGAGGACGGAATTTTCTGGGCCCGGTAATTGGTGGTCTCCACGCGACCCTTGCGGGTCAAAGTATAAACGAACAAATCCTGCGTGCCCTTGGAATTAACCGTGCCAAGGCGGATAGGCAGCATGAATTTCGGGGACTCGTAAGCCACGGCTATCGGGCGTAGCATTTCGCCGCCAATCGACGCCTTTTTCTCAAGATTGACCTTGGCGACAAAGAATTTCATGTCCTGCTTGATATAGCTGTGTAGCACGTCCCCCGCCCCGTCCGGTACGCGGTAATCATTTTGCGTCAGCCATGTCAAAAGCCCGTCGGACTCGGTGGCTGACAGGATAAGAATGTCATATTCGCCGACCGAAAAGCTTTCCTCAATCGTCACGCCAAGGCTGTCTTCCATAATGGCAACAGGGGCAGGAGCCATAGCGGGCAGAGAGCCGCCCATAGACTTCATACGCATATATTCTGGCTCTGGCCGGCACGGGTCCTTATCAAAATACTCCACAAGGCGCGGGGCGGTATAGGCGTCAATATGGTCTAGCAGGGCCGTATTAGAGATATGCACTTGCTCTTTGGTAATGATGGTTGGCACGGGGATAACCATGGCAAATTCCGTCGGGTCGCCCTGATAATCATTGGCCATAGTGATGACCGTGCGGTCACCGTCGCGGGCCAAAACCACTTTGGAGGATTCGTTAAACAAATCCGTGTCGGCCTTGGCGACATAAAAGCCGCAAAAACTGGCGACAGGCACGGCGGCGGCGAGCATGGCAATGGCCGCTCCTCCGGTTAGGGCGAGCTTAAATTTGTTGATGGTCATGAAGTGTCCTTTTGTGATTAGGCCAATAATAGCGGCTAGCGGGAAATAAAATGTCGAGAAGCGGGACGAAGGGCGCGGTAAACACCAGCGCAAAGATAACGCCGGGAGATTTGTAATAGGCAAATTGAATAGTGAAGCCCACTAGCGCCACACAGGCGGCGTAAATCAGCCTAGCAATGCGGGCATTGGGCGTGGTTTTGGGGTCGGAAATCATGAAAAAGGCAAAGATGAGCAAGGCTCCGCTTTGCAATTGATGGGCGGGTATGGAGAGCGGGTCGCCAAGCCATAGGGCGCGAGCGAAAACCAGCGCCGCGTAAAAGCCTAAAAAGGCAAAGCTAACGTCCCAGCGGCTCGCCTTTTTGCTAACCGCCCCGCCTATGCCAAATAGAACTATAGCCAAAAGCGGCGCCGCGCCCCATTGGCCCGGAGACACCCAAGCGCCGCCAAAGACTAGCGCTAGAAACACCAAAGCGAGATTGGCGGGGTTAAAGACATGTTTGCCCTTAAAGCGGATGAGATATTTAGAGCCGACCGCAATAACCCCCGCCGCTAAGGAGAGCCAGATAGAGCCCGTGCGCAGGAGTATGGTGAGCGACAGGGCCGAAATAAGCGGGCTTCGCGCGTCAAATTTGCGCCCCGTCAGCCTGTCGCCTAGGGCTTGGGTAGCGAGGGTGGAGCCTATGCAGGCCAGAGCGTGCCACGGGGACAGCTCAAAATCATAAACAAACACGCCCGCCAATATCAGGCTGGTTAATACGCCGATCTGGTAATGGCGCGGGTCACGGCCTAGCGCCCGCCAAAGCGCCGCGATTCTTCCTGTTAGGGAGACAGATGCCGTTTCATCAATATTTAATAGCGCAACCAATGCGGCCCTCATATGTAACTATATTACATAGAGTATATCACAATTAATTGCGGCAACAAAATGGCGAGCTGTAATTTACTGCAGCTAGCCCTTAATACGGATGACCTGCTTACCGATGTCTTCACCGATAGCCTTGAAGGCAGCCTTAAAGGCGGCGGCCTCAGACGTATCGTAATAAAAGCCCTTTTTAAGGTCCATACAGGCTTGGGTCGGCGCGCCAGTACTCGCTTCACACGCGGCAACTTCGCTTGCGGGCGCAGCGCCGGACCCCGCCGCGCACGCTAATAGCAGGTTTTGACCATTGGCCGGCGCATCAAGGGCTACGGCATAAATAAGAACGCCATCATCCTTTGCCTGTTTGCAAAGCAGTTTGGACGCGTCATTTTCCAGCGCGTCATTATTATTACCATCGGTCATGACCATCATAATAAGCTTGGAATTCGGACTGCGGGCTTTTTCTAGCATGAGCTGATTATAGGCGTCTTGAATGGCCGGCGTAGAATTGGTCCCGCCATTGGCAGTCAGGGTACGAATAAGTCCGCGCGTTGTTAGGCCCGCCGGAGCATAAACCCCATCCATCTTCGCTCTTTCACCGCGCATAGGGGACGTCCAATTGGGTAGTAATAGCCCATTATAGGATGACACACTGGCCCGCATCACCTTATCGACGGAAGATTTCACCCCAACACCCGCTTCAACCTCATCAAAAAGCAGTTCTGACGCAGTTTTCAACAGGTCAACTTTTGTTATCCATGTACTTCCGGACAGAACGTCATTCATCGATCCAGACACATCAAGGACAAAGGCAACGGCGACAGGCTTAATGTTATCAACGCCGTAATTAACCGTGCTTCTCACTTCCACCTTAGAGCTTGAAGAATTAATAAAGCCCATAACGAATAATTTAACATCCGCCCGCCCGATTACGGTGACTTCTTGGGCAGCATCATTAAAACCGATAGAAGGCCCATGAGCCTCAAGCCCATCGCCAGCGGTGAGTAGATTTTGGTCAAAGGCGGTTCGCGCCGTATCAATACGTCCAGAAAGTTGGGCATTAGCCACAATAGCGCCCGCAAGCGCAGAAGCATCCGCAGCATTTTGTAATTTATACTTCACATTTGACAGCGTTGCATAATCCACCGCGGCGCCAACGCTCATTAACAGGCCCATAGAGGCCACGGCGAACATTGTCGCAAAATTACCGCGTGTATCGTTCCAAAACTTTCCCGCAAATGTCTTCATGTCAACCACCACCATTTTCTATAATAGCACGCAGAATGGCAGAAAATGTTTAACTTACAGTGAAAACACGTGGTTAAAGCCCTATTAAGGCGGGCCTAATATGATGGTTTCTTGGCTAAAATGGGATGTCGTCATCAAGGTCAAAGCTTTCCTTTGGCCCGTCTTGGCTAGAGGCCGAACGTGAACCGCCGCCCTGAGAGGCGTCTTGATTGTAACCGCCGCCCTGAGAGCCGCCACCAGACTGGTTATAATCGCCGCCGCTTTGCTGGCCGTAACCGCCACCGC
>JAZGFA010000186.1:0-4822 GCA_036478975.1 Robiginitomaculum sp.
CGCGGCTTTGAGCATATTGAGGTGAAATTAGGCAATTGCGGCGCTATCATTAGCCGCGAAAAAGAGTAAATAGAGACCATGTCCATATCCCATTTAAAATGGCTCGCCAGTGACGCGGATGATTTAGTCGTCATGTCTTCGGCCCTGCAAGACGCCATCGCCCAAGTCGGCGACATCAAATATGATAGCAGCGCCAATACGCTTGTGCTGGTGTGTAACCGCTTTCGCTGGGAGCTTCCCGATTACGGCAAAGGCCAGCGCGTTGCCGCCGCCTTGCGTATTGACGGGGTTTTAGGGGTGAAAGCGCGCGGGATAAGCCGCGCTAACCCGCAAGCGCTCGCCGTATTGTTGTCCATAGAATTTGCGCCAGACGCGGACACCGCTCCGGGCGGAGTGATTACGCTGGTCTTTGCCGGCGGCGGAGAAATGGCCCTCAGCGTGGAAATGATTGATGTCATGCTCGCCGATATTAGCCCCGCTCATCGCGCCGGCGTGCGCCCTGACCACGACCTTACGGCCACAAGCGAGTAAGCTGAGTGAGCGATGACCATTATATCGTTGAGCTTAACATTGATGAGGATAGCCTCCCGTCCAGCTCGCCGGACATGGTGCATGAACGCCGGGTCGCGATTTTTGACCTGTTAGAGGAAAATGAATTTACCCCGCAAGGGTCGGAATGCGGCCCTTATATTGTGACTTTGGGCCTAAGGGACGGGCGCTTAGTGCTAGAAATTAGCCGTTCTAACGGCGCGCCGCGCGACGAAGTTAGCTTTTCCCTGACCCCGTTTCGCCGGCTTATCAAAGATTATTTCCTGATATGTGAGAGCTATCACAATGCAATTCGCACGGCCATGCCTGCCCAGATTGAAGCGATTGATATGGGGAGGCGCGGACTGCACAATGAAGGCTCGCGCATGGTCACGGACAGTTTGCGTAATAAGGTCGAGGTTGATTTTCAAACCTCACGCCGCCTGTTTACTTTGATTTGCGCCTTGCATCGACGCCAAGCGGGGGAAGCCGGATAATGACCCATAAAACCCACGCGCTACCCGGCTCAATATTATTTATTTGCTATCTGAACTCGATTCGCTCTCCCATGGCCGAAGGGCTGATGAAAAAGCGTTACGGGGATAAGGTCTATGTGCAGTCTTGCGGACTAGAGCAGGGCGAGCTTGACGATTTGATGGTCGCGGTCATGCGCGAGAGCGGTATTGACATGAGCGCCCATAATGCGCGCACGCTGACCCAGCTTCAAGACGGGCTATTTGATACGGTGATTGCCTTTACGCAGGGCGCAGGGGACGCGGCGCGGGCGGTGTTTGAGGGTTGCGATACGCAAGTTCTAGTCTGGCCAACCCCTGACCCAACCGGCGGGGCGCTCGACGTGCGGGCCATGATGGATAATTACCGGAGCGTGCGCAGCTTTATCGATAACCGCCTAAAGGCGCGATATGGCGCGTAAAGGATAAACGCATAATACCCCTATCATTTACGTGAAAACTCCCTATATGTGCGGTGCAGAGTAGAATAATCACCCTGCTGACTGAATAAAGGAAATTGCTTTGGCAAAAGAAGAATTAATGGAATTTGAAGGCGAAGTTGTAGAGCTTCTGCCCAATGCGACTTTTCGGGTAAAACTTACCGGAAATGACCACGAAATTATCGCCCATACGGCTGGCAAAATGCGTAAGAACCGTATCCGCGTTTTAGCGGGCGACACGGTGACCGTGGAAATGACCCCTTACGATCTGACTAAGGGTCGTATTACATACCGCTTTAAATAAGATGCGCCTTGGCGCTTCACTTGCGTGAGTTAGCGCCATGGCCAAATCACCCTCTCTCATACTCGCTAGCGCCTCACCGCGTCGCCTCTCTCTGCTCGCTCAGATTGGGGTTACGCCGGATTATGTGCGCCCGGCTGATATTGACGAAACGCCACTCTCCGGCGAATTGCCGCGCCTGCATGCGGGCCGCCTTGCTAGCGAAAAAGCGCAGGCCATAGCCGGGCAAAGCGAGAGCAAGGGGCATTATATTCTTTCCGCCGATACGGTGGTCGGCGTAGGACGGCGTATTCTGCCCAAGGCGGAGACGCGCGCGCAGGCGGAGCAATGTTTGCGCCTTATGTCCGGACGGGGCCACCGGGTTTATACGGGGGTTTGCCTTATTGCGCCGGATGGAACCCAGCGGCTTAAAATCTCCGAGACGCGGCTTAAGATGAAGCGCCTATCAGACGCCGAAATCACCGCATATTTGGACGGCGGGGAGTGGGAAGGCAAGGCGGGCGGTTACGCCATACAGGGCTTTGCCGACAGTTTTATCATCTCTATTATCGGCTCCTATAGCGGTGTCGTTGGGCTTCCCTTATTTGAAACCCGCAATCTTTTGACAGGTTTAAATTATCTATGAAAATCATTCTTCAACCGCGCATTGGCGAAACTCGCGCCGCTATATTTGACGGCAAAAAATGCGTGGAATTGCACCTTTCCCGCGATAGCGAAGCGCGGCGCGCCCATCCGGGTGACGTCTATTCTGGCCGTATTCGCAGCGTCGATAGCTCCCTGTCCGCCGCCTTTGTTGATTTAGGCGAGCCGTCAGAGCCGCAGGGCTTTCTTAATTTCTCCCTTGCCCCCGGCGCGCCAAAGTTTCGCGAAGGGCAAATGGTGCGCGTCAGCGTTGCCCGCGAAGCGGAGGAGCGTAAGGGGCCGATACTCTCCTTTATTGAAATGTCTGACGCCGAGGACGCAAGCCGTGAACGCGGCGGCAGTTTAAAATCCCGCCTACTTGAAAAATTCCCTGACGCCGAGGTGGCCGAGGGCGAAATTAGCGGCTTTGACGCGGCGATAGAGCGTGACGTGGCCCTTAAAGGCGGCGGCTCCTTGTCGATAGAGCCAACCCGCGCGGTCTGCGCCATTGACGTGGACACGGGCCTTGGCGGCAGTAAAAAAACCGTATCTTTGGCGGCGGCCAAAGAAGTCGCGCGGCAAGTGCGCCTGCGCGGCATTGGCGGGCTTATCTTGATTGATTTTCCCAATATGCGCCAAAAGAAAGACCGCGATGATATTTGGCGATGCCTTGTTGATAATTTCGATAATGACCCATTCATGGTCAAAATTGCGCCCATGTCGCGCTTTGGCACGGTAGAGATTAGCCGCACTAAACCTGCGCGCTCGCTCATGGCGATGAGCTGTGACCGCTACGGCCAAGCGACACCGGAGACGACAGCCTTGCGCGGGCTGGCTATGCTTGAGGCCGAGGGCAGGGCGAGCGGCGGGGCACAATTAGAGCTGTCCTTGCCAAAGCCGGCCCATGACTGGCTAGAGACGCATAAGCAAATCTGGCAAGATGGGCTAACTGATCGCCTTGGCGCGCGCTTTAAAATCGCCATTGCCGATAGCCTCCATGTTTCAAGGGATCGCCCGTAATGTCTAAAACGCCAGAAAAATGCCCGATTTGCAAAAACCCGCCGCGCGATGCCTTTGCGCCGTTTTGCTCCAAACGCTGCGCCGATGTCGATTTAGGCCGCTGGCTCAAGGGCGGCTATTCCATACCCGGTCAAGACGGCGAAGCTATGATGCCGGCCAATGACCGTGATGAGGATTAAAGCGCGTCAAAAACCGCCATTTTATCAACGAAGTACAGGTCTATATTCATAGATTTTTGATGGGCTAAAGCTTTTTTCATATCGACATAGGAAAACACTGAAACCTCTATGCCCATGGCGTGATAGGCCTCAACCAGCGGCTTTGTAACCGCCGCTACGGGCACGCAAATACTGCCCTTTGTGCGCGCTATCATATCCGCCATTTCGCCCGCAAGAGAGCCGTCAACAAACCAGCCACTACTCTCGCCGCTAATATAGCCGCTGCGCAGCATATCACGCGCAATATGGCCTTTCTTGGCAAAGTATAATTTATGCACGGTGCGAATGACCCTATTGGGCTTTTTACACCAATGGGACAGGCAGAGCGGGGCATGGGGCTCTAGGGCGTGGCAGGCATATAAAACCTCCGGCAGCCATGACACATAGGTGACCCGATCTTGAAGGCGATAGAGATTGACCAGAGCGGTGATTTCCACCTCAAAGCCGGCATCCTTAATATCAATCAGCAATTGCGCGCCCTTAAACGGATGGGCCGCCACGGTTTCAAGCAGGGCTTCAAAGCTAGGGAAATGGGCGAAAGCGCCGCCAATATCGCCGTAACGAGCCGCCTTTACCGTGTTGAGCTTACGCTTCTTGCCCGCCCCGTCCTTGGCCGCCGCGTCATGGTAAATCATCGGCGTGCCGCAGGCGGCTATGCGGATATCAAATTCAAGATATTTAACCCCAAAATCAAGCGCCGCCGTCAGGCCCGTAAGGGTGTTTTCACGCGCAGCAAAGCCGCGAAAACGGTGGGATATAAGATGGTCCATAGTAATCATGGGGCGAGCATAGCCTACAAGGCTTAATCCGTCATTAGCGCTTTGGGATAATTAAGGTGTATAGACAGTATAGGTGACATCCGCGCCGATTGTGCCTACGCCCATGGAAAAATCATAGGCATTACTGGCGCTAGAATCGGCGTCCGGCGAGAGGGCATAGCGGATATTAAACGAGACGGCTTGCTCTAGCAGGCTGCCCCTGTTTTTGGCGGTTCTGCGGCCGCCGTCAAAAACCTTTGTAGGCCCCGCAGAAATATCGCTCAAATCATTGATGGACAGATCAAAGCCAGTGCCGCCAATTTTTGGGTTTTGCGCCCGGCTGCCCCAACTGCCCGGCCCGCTACCGCCGCTGGTATTCAGGCGAATTTTAATGCCGATATTTTCATAATCTAGCGCGGCAAAG
>JAZGFA010000187.1:0-15367 GCA_036478975.1 Robiginitomaculum sp.
GTAACGCCTTTAGGGAATGTCACGTCAGAGATATGGACGGTTCCTTCCATTTCAACTTCGGCGAGGTCCACGTCGATAGCATCAGGAATGCTTCCGGCTGGACAGCTAACTTCGATGGAGTAACGCACAACGTTAAGCGTGCCGCCTTCTTTTAGGCCAGGGCAGATATCTTCGTTAAGGAAGTTCACGCTCACTTCAACCTGAATGATGTCGCTGGCGTTAACGCGGAAAAAGTCAACATGCACAGGAATGTCCGTTACCGGATGAAACTGAATGTCCTTAGTAATGGCGTTTTGCGGTTTGCCGTCATGGGTCAGAGTTACCATAGAGGCAATGAATTTGCCGGAATTGATAGCTTTGTTCACTTCATTAAGGCGCATTTCGATAGCGACAGAGGCTTCGCCGCCGCCATATAATACAGCAGGCACATTGCCAGCGCGGCGAGAGGCGCGCGCATTACCGGTTCCAGTGCCATCGCGCACAACTACGTCAAGATTGATATTTTTAGCCATTGTTTTAAGTCCTTTTATTTACTTTCGTGCCGATAAAGCGCCGTCCAAAACAGACGGCCCGTAGCACTATCATCAATGTTGCCGCCCTATTAGGGCAGGCTGGGCGTAAAGGCAAGCGTAGCGGCGTAATAAATACCGTAAGAGTGGCGCGCATATGCCAGCGCCAATAGCGCCGCAAGCGTGTGCTTGCAGCGTGCAAAACTAGGAGCGCTGGCAAGCGCCAAATTGCTCCATACCATATCCTATCGGCAGCCCTCTCCCCAACCCTCTCCCCAACCCTCTCCCTCAGGAGAGGGGGCAAATTGCATTATGGAGACTCGTGCATTCCTCCTCCCCGAGGGAGAGGTGGGGATTTAGACGCGCCATTATTCCCGTAACGCTCCCCTCTCCCCGAGGGAGAGGGTGCCCGTAGGGCGGGAGAGGGCTACCGAGCCGTGCGGGCAGTCGCCGCACTTGGCCAGCGCCACCATCTGTTGTTCCATCTACCCAACGAGCCGATGTCGCCGCGAAGCGCGCCATGGCGCGCCCGCCAGTCTTGTTAAATATAGTCCTGTTATAATGGGGAATCCGCTCCGCTCTCGCCAAAACGCTCCCTGCCCAACGCCTATTTCGATAAAAATAAATCCGCCCCAATATGCTCGCAAGCACCTGCGCGCCGCTAGGCGTGAGGGCAGTAAGCAAAGCGCCAATAAAGGCTAACATATAGGACCAATAAATATTCATACGCCCACTATAGGCGCGCTATTTTAGGCGGGGATAAGGTTTGCGGGGAGGGGCGGCGGGGGGCGTAATGGCGCAGGTTTTGGCGCGCGCGCGGCACGGATATGAGGGTGATATAGTGGAATCCGCTCATCCCTGCCTTATATTTGCAACCAACTATTGGAACAGGGACC
The DNA here is from genome assembly GCA_036478975.1 of Robiginitomaculum sp. Classification (GTDB taxonomy): domain Bacteria; phylum Pseudomonadota; class Alphaproteobacteria; order Caulobacterales; family Maricaulaceae; genus Robiginitomaculum. Next base: position 1,406 of record JAZGFA010000187.1, read on the forward strand.
TATGCAGAGTTCCCTGCTTTCGCAGGGATGAGCGGTAGGGGAGGCGATGGACGGCAGAAAAAGGGTATGCAAGCTTGCGTCGCAAAACTCCCTAATCAAATAATCAAGCCCCCCCAAAAAAGAGCCAATCATTCCCGCCTTCGCGGGAATGATTGGCTCTTGGGTGGACGTGGGGCTACCCCCTAATCAAACAATTTAGAAACCGACTCATCGTTAGAAATACGGCGAATGGCTTCGCCTATCAGGGTGGCGACGCTGACTTCGCGGATTTTTTTGCAGGCTTTGACCGCTTCGGGCTGCTCGATTGTGTCGGTGATGACGACTTCTTTTAGCTCTGATTTGGTGATGCGCTCTACGGCGGGGCCGGAGAGGACGCCGTGGGTGATATAGGCGTAAACTTCATTGGCGCCTTGGTCTTTGAGCGCTTTGGCCGCGTTACACAATGTGCCGCCGCTATCAATAATATCGTCAAGCAGGATACAAGTGCGGCCGGCAACATCGCCAATAATATTCATCACTTCGGACTCGCCAGCTTTGGGGCGGCGTTTATCGACGATCGCAATGTCAGCGTTAAAGCGTTTGGCCAAAGAGCGTGTGCGCACAACGCCGCCCGTATCGGGGGAGACGAACATGATGTCCGCGCGCTCTTTTTTGGTGAATTGGTCTTTAATGTCGCGCTCAAACACGGGCTGGCCGAAAAGATTATCGGTTGGGATGTCAAAAAAGCCTTGGATTTGGCCCGCGTGCAAATCTAGGGTGAGGACGCGGTGAGCGCCGGCCTTGACGATAAGATTAGCGACAAGCTTGGCAGAAATTGGCGTGCGGCCTCCGGTCTTGCGGTCTTGGCGGGCATAGCCGTAATAGGGCACGACTGCGGTAATACGCTGAGCCGATGCGCGCACTAGCGCGTCAATCATCACCAAAAGCTCCATTAAATGGTCATTGGCGGGGGCGGAGGTTGGCTGCATGACGAAGATATCTTCGCCGCGCACATTCTCATTAATTTTGACGAAAATCTCTTGGTCAAGGAAGCGCTCAATATCAATGCTGGTTAAGGGCACATCAAGCACGTCGGCTATGGCTTTGGAGAGGGCGGGGTTGGCAGTGCCGCTGAGAAGTTTCATCGAAAGTCCCTATGATGCGTGCGCCCAGTAATTGGGCTAGGAAAATTCTGTTTAACAGGCGCGCGGCCAATGTAAATCGGTGATGGGGTTAATTGTTAACTTTTATTAGGATTTGCCAACATGATGGCTGAAATATTGCGGCCATAGTCGGATTTTGCCCCCTGCGGCGTATTATGGGTGTTGTAGCGATAGCTGAAATAGTCATTGGGCATGGCATATGTGCAATCGGGCAGGGCGTTAGCGCTCTTTATCCCCGCAGCCATAAGCCTTGCCGTAACATAGGCTTTGAGGTCAAAATGGGCTTTGCCGCCTGCGGGGGTGAAAAAGTGCGGCGCGGCCAGCGGGTCTAAATCTAATGCCGCCGCTTTAAACGCGTCGCCGACTTCATAATTGGGGCCGCTAATGCACGGGCCGACCACGGCGATAATGCTCTCGCGGCGTGCTCCAAGGCTCTCCATCGCGTCAATCGCGGCGTCCGTAACCCCGCCGACCGCGCCGCGCCAGCCCGCATGGGCCGCGCCGATAACGCCATTACTTATGTCAGCAAAAAGCACGGGGGCGCAGTCCGCGGCCAAAGCCGAGCAGATAAGGCCAGGGGTTTTGGTGACCACGCCGTCCGCCTTGGGGCGATGGTCTTGCTCCCATGGCTGGGTGGCTATGATAATGTCGGCCGAGTGATGTTGGTGACAGGTGAGCAGGGCGTCTGGCGTCCCGCCTAAGGCGCGGGCAATGCGGGCGCGGTTTTCGTCAATATGAGCGGCGGGGTCATTGCGCGCGCCGTGGCCGGCGTTCAGGCTGTCATATAGCCCCGTCGACACGCCGCCTTTGCGGCTGAAAAATCCGTGGCTAATCCCGTCACTATCAAGGCTATTATCGGTTTTAAACGGGGTCACGGCGTAAAGCCAATCGGGTCAGATAGGCCCGATGATTGCAGGCATATGGCCTTAAACAAAGCGCCCATTTCGTTTTCTGCCGTAAGGCGGCTGAACTGGCGCGCGAGAATGTCGCTAGATTTAGGGTGGCTATTCGCGAGTTTTTGCGCGCGCGCCTCTATGCCCATAGCGCCAAGAAATTGGGCTTGGGTAATCGGGCCAAAGACCGGCAGTTTCACCGCGGCGGCGCTGGCCTTGAGCGCGCCAAAATCAACGCGGGCGGTGAGGTCCGCATTGCCGGGGCTGTTTAGCGGCCCGACTTTTTTATGGGCCTTTAGGGCCTGTAGCGTATCGCCGATTTCGCTTTCACTGGGGCCGTAATCAATGAATAGGGCGCGGCCTTTATCGCGTGAAAACCGCGCCGCTACCTCGTCAATAATTTGCTCGGCTCCGGGGCATATTTCCGCAAGATCGCCGGGCTTTGCCATGGCAAATGCGGACAGGTCCACGCCTTTTTGCTCCGTGGGGTCTATGGCGAATATTAGCGCGGCGTCATTATCGGGGTCGATAGTGACCACCCGTTCATGCCATTTATCCTTTTGGAGAATGAATTGGCGAATGGGCAGGCAATCGAGAAACTCATTGCCGATTATCAGGCTTGGCCCGCAAGTGGCCTTGGTTAAATCTGACACCCAATTGACCATGCAGGGCGCGGAGGCGAGGGTTTGGGCTTGCACCATTTCAAGGGCGGGGCTGGCTTCTATTAAGGTGACAGAACAGGCCATGAGAAAGTCGGGGGCTATGCGGGCCGCGCGCAATATGTCGCTCATCATCACCCCGCGTCCGGGGCCAAGTTCTATTAAATTGAAACTGGGCGGGGACCCCATATCGCGCCAGCTTTGCACGCACCACAGGCCTATCATTTCGCCAAACATTTGGCTAATTTCCGGCGCGGTAATAAAGTCCCCATCCGCGCCGAGCGGGTCGCGGGTCGGGTAGAAACCATCGACCGGATCAAACAGGCTCGCCGCCATGAAACTAGCTATGCTCATCGGGCCTTCGGCGGTGATGCGCTTTATCAGGCGGGGTTTCAAATCGCCCATTAAGCGGCCTCGGCTTCAGGCTCTTCTTTAATGCGCTTAGGCGAGACGGGCGGCTTTTTCAGGGCGCGCCAGATGATATAAGCTCCGCCAAGCACCATGGGCAGGGAGTACATCTGCCCGCGTTGTAAAAATCCAAATTGGCTAATGCCCGCGTCAGGCAAGCGGTACAGCTCTACCCAAATGCGAAACAGGCCGTAAAACAGCAGGAATAAGCCTACGCACAGGCCGGGGCGGGTCAGGGCTTTGAATTTATGGGTGGCGACGCGGATAATGAGCCACAAGACTACGCCCTCAAGCAGGGCCTCATAAAGCTGGGTCGGGTGACGGGCGAGGGCGTCCGGATCATAGCGAAAGATAACCCCCCACGGCGCATCGGTGGGGCTGCCCCAAAGCTCTTGGTTGATGAAATTGGCTAGCCGGCCGGTTAATAGGCCAAAGGGCGCGCCAATCGCGGCAATATCGCCAATCCGGCCTAGAGACATTTTGTATTTGCGGGCGAGATATAACACTGCCACGCCGACCCCTAACATGCCGCCATGGAAGGACATGCCGCCTTCCCAAACCTTAAATATTGCCAGCGGATCAGCCATATACTTTTCCGTATCATAGAGCAGGATAGAGCCAATGCGCCCGCCAATCATAATGCCGAGCAGGGCGTAGAAAAAGTAATCCTCTAATATCGCCTTATTGGGAATGAGCATGGGGCCGGAAGGCACGCCGTCCGCTATCCAAACGTCGCGGCGCTCGCACACGCGCTTGGCGTAGAAATAGGCAAGCGCAATACCCGCAATATAGGATAGGCCGTACCATTTGACCGAGAGCGGGCCGAGTGAAATGGCGGTTTCATTTATCCAGTCGGGAAAGGGAATGGACTGAATGATAAGCTCTAACATTGGCGCGGCCCTTTAGGTTAAGATGGTTCTTGAAATTGTGTTACAGCCTTCCTAATTAAGTGCCAAGCACTCTCTTATAATTCGGAGCCGAAAATGCAAACTAAGTCCAAGCCCTTTGACGACATCGCCAACCTGCTGACCAATGCCATGGGCGCTGCTAAAGGCGTCGGTGATGAGGTCAAAGCCGCCGCCCGCGCTCGCGCCGACGGGGTTATCGCCGATATGGACCTAGTCGGCCGCGAAGAATTTGACGTGGTCAAGCAAATGGCCGCCGCCGCGCTCGGCGAAACCGACGCGCTGAAGGTGAAAATCAAAAAGCTAGAAGCGGAAATCCGTAAGCTTAAGAAATAGCCTACCCAAAGGCCGCCTTTTCAACCCGCACAATATAGGACGTCAGCGGTTTTGACTCCGCGATATATCCTGACATGAGCGACGGAAATGGCTTGGCCATGAAATTGGCGAGCAGGCCGTAAACGCTGGCGTCATATTCGCTAGGCCTATCGCCGAGCAAATAGGGTTTATCGCCGAGTATGGCTTCAACCGCTTTGATGTCGTCAATGGCGAAGGCGTAAATTTCAGCGGACGGATGTTTGCCAATGCCGTGGCCAATCATATCTTTTTGTGAGCCCTTGACGATTTTCCCAAAAATAAAATTGCGAATGAAGCCAGGGATTTCACCGAAAAAAGCATCCCTGATAATCGGGGCGTGCTTTGGCTCCATCCAGCGATTATGCACTAGCGCCCAATAGGTGCGCTCCTCAATCATGACAGTGACGGCGCGGCCAATCGCGCGCTGCGCTACAAGAGGCGAGTGTCTGCCAAAGGCAGACCCGGGAAACATCAAGAGGCGAGTATCCGCGTAGCGGATCCGGGAATGTATAACAAGAGGCGAGTATCGGCGCAGCCGATCCGGGAGATATCGTGAAAAAAACGGAACGGCTATTTAGGATTATCGACCGACTGCGCGGCCATAAGCTCGCAGTGACGGCGGAGACGCTGGCGCTGGAAATGGGCGTATCCGTGCGCACCATTTACCGCGACATGAAAGCGCTTGAGAGCCAAGCTATTCCGGTGGAGGGCGAGGCGGGGGTTGGCTATATGCTCGGCGCGGGGTTTGACGCGCCGCCGCTCGCCTTTGACCGCGACGAGCTTGACGCCCTGTCCATGGGCCTAGCGCTCGTGGGGCGAGAAGGGGACGTGGTTTTAAAGGGCGCGGCCCTCTCGGCGCTAGAGAAAATTCGTAGCGTTTCCAATCTTGCGCAAAAACATGAAGAGCCGGCCCTCTATGTGCCGGATTTTGGGCGGTACGAGCATCTGCATATGATGAGCACAATGCGCCTTGCGGTGCGCCATGCCACCGTGATGGATTTGGAATATGAAGCCCTGTCGGGGGAGCGCACATTGCGCACGGTGAAACCGCTCGCCCTCGTGTTTTTCCCTAACGCCCATTTGCTCGCCGCATGGTGCGTGCTGCGCCAAGATTACCGCAGTTTCCGCATTGATAGAATTATTTCAGCCCATGATAGCGGAGAGCAATTCACCCGCGAGCGTGCCGCCCTCCTGCGTGGCTATAAGGCTTATGTCAGAGCCGGTATTGCGCGGAAGAAGGCGGAGGGGGAGTGTTAGGGGTTATGGAGTTTCACAATTATCGTCAGTGCATTTTTCCGTAACATTTGGACGAATATAAATGACGTTGTGACTAACGAGGTTGCGGGAAATGCGGTATTTTTTTTTATTTTCTGCATTCGTTGGAAAAACATCAATTTTTAATTGCGTGTTTTTATACCCAATTAATTCTATATATTCAACAATAGACCGTATGCGCTCTAGGGATAATATTATTTCCGCCTGAGGATTGGCGGTGTTTTCTGGGTAAATAGCCATGATGGATATGGAGTTTAAATCGCAAGCTGAACTAGGGCTCAAGTAATACTTCAATATTTTGCTTTGTGTGCGGCTTGCATAATTTTGGGCATCTAAAAAGCTTTCACCCGGCTCAAACTGAATAACATCTCTATCCGCTCCGCATATGGGTGCGATTGAAATGGCGTTGGACGTAGAGCGACTTTCGATAAAAACCACGGCGAAGATTAAAATAAGTAAATATTTATGCATATCAATGGCTTTCTATTTAACCGCCAAAATTACAAAGGTGTGCCGGCGGCGTTGGTGTGGAGTTGTCTGGGGCAAAATCGTTTTCGTTTAGAAGGTCAAGAATTTGATCTAATACAGCCTGTAATTGCACATGGGTGGCTTGTCCGCTATCTCTTAGAGCATCTAGGGCGGGATGTAGTAGTTCATGAACAATCGTATTAATCCCCTGAATCATACCCGCGGCTCCGTCTTCTAAGAGTCGGGATGGGTCAATAAAAATTGTTGCAACGGAATCTGTTGAGAGGGCGTTGGAGACAAAGGCAAGATAGCGTCCTCCGCCAGGTGGTATAATGAGTGTTGTTCCATCTGGTAGTAGCGTTGACACTGCCACATCTGAAGCATTATGTAATCTACCCGTCATGCCATAATCAAGGACCCAATTAACAGTTGACTGAAGCCCGGAAAGTAATTCCCCAACAGTCATTGGGCCGTTCGGAGTATTGATTACAGCGTCGGATATTTCTGACAAAGCACTGGTAACGGCATTGAGTAAGTCTTCAAAATCCGCATTCGCTTGAATTTCAGCCTCGCTCAAGTCTGAACCATCCGCAGTCGTTTCATCTGGTGTTATTGTTTGTGTTGAGCCGGCGAGGTCAATGTCATGGTTGCCGCCGCAATTTGGTAAATCTACACCCTCAAATTCATCGAATGCATTTCTAATTAACGCTTCCCAATCAAGGGCGAGAGCCGCGCTATCGAAGTGCCAATCCGCATTCCAATCTATTCGCCACCTTATAATGGTGCCTGTTGTGACAACTTCGTCAATTCGCAATTCGCTCTCTTCTTTGGCTTGCTCGGAAAAGCTATCAAAAAAGCTTTCTCGCCATGTCTCAAAGCTCTCACTTACGGGGCTATCAACGGGTTCGTAGTCGATGAGGCTTATATCGTTGCCCAAAGGCGCGCTGGCTATCGCGTCGAGCAACATCTGAGGCTCAGGCGTGAAGAGGGCTACCCCCCCCGTCATTCTCTACGGATTCGAAGTGTGTTTCGATTAGGTCTATGTCGGTAAAAATGTCCATTGTGGTCCCCACCATCTGCGTTGGTTAAAGCATGCTTATGCTCGTATTAGGGGCGTTTGTCAAATTTGCGGTGCAGTGGGCGTTGCTCAGCCTAAAACTTATCAACACAGAATCACCATGGCCCCTATTGCTAGCGCCCCGACTCAACATAGTTTCAAACTCGAATCAATTACGAGGCTATTTTGTCACACACACTGCCAGATATTAAAATGCGAAGCACAGCACGCCCGCGCGCCCTGCAATTGCAAAGCATTGATATTGTCGCGCAAAATCCGCTCGACGTCTTTGCGCGTATTGCGCTGGCGGAAAATTATGACCGGGAACGCCTTGGCGATAATGAATTGCACCTGACCTTGCCGGGGACGTGGTGTGACCATCAAGTGACCATTGGCTGGGACCCGCAGGGCGGGCTTGTGCAGATATATTTGCTGTTTGATTTTCGCATTCCTGACGGGCGGAGCGATGCGATTTGCCGCTTGATTAGCCTGCTTAATTCACGCCTTAGCGTTGGCCATTTTGACTTTTGGGATAAGGATGACGCGCTCGTCTACCGTCAAAGCGTCTGCTTGTCCGGCGATGCGCGGCTCAATACGGCCCAAGCCATGACCATGCTCGCCGCCGCATTAGAGGCCGCCGAGAAAGGCTATCCTGCGAGCCAATATATGCTCTGGGGCGGAAAATCTGCCCGCGAAGCCATTGACTGCGCCATATTAGAGCGCGCCGCGCGCGGCAGCTTGTTATGAGCAAAATCGCGCTTATTGGGGCAGGGCGCATGGGCGGGGCGCTGCTTGATGGCTGGCTCGCGAGCGGGGTGAAGGCATCTGACATAATCATTATCGACCCACGTCCCGGCGCGGCGGCTAAAATTGCGATAAAGCAGGGAGCAGCCTATGCTAAATCCCTGTCCAAAGGCTCGGCGATGGATTTGCAAACGGTTATCCTCGCAATAAAACCGCAAATGTATAGCGAGCTTGCACCCGCCATTGCTGCCGCTCTGCCTAAGAAGGCCAGCGTCGTCTCTATCCTTGCGGGCACGACCCAGGCCAAATTAGCCGCCGTGTTTGGCGCGCGTTCACTCATCCGCGCCATGCCCAACACTCCCGCCGCTATCGGCATGGGCATTACCGCCTATTACGCGAATGCAAATTCAAATGCCGCGCAAATAACACGCGCCCACCGCTTGCTAGAGGCGGGCGGAGAAGTTGTGCGCGTTGATGAGGAAAGCTTGATTGATGTGGTCACAGCGGTTTCCGGCTCTGGCCCCGCCTATGTGTTCCATCTCACTGAAACCCTAGAGGCTGCGGCGATTGCGGCGGGCGCTCCGGCGGACTTGGCCACAAAGCTTGCGCGTCAAACCGTGATTGGCTCCGGCGCTTTATTAGATGCCAGCGCGGATATGAGCGCCGCGGAGCTACGCATTGCCGTGACCTCGCCAAAGGGGACTACCGAAGCCGCCCTCGAAGTGTTGATGGGGGAACAGGGTATGGCCGCGCTTATGCGCCGCGCCGTGGCCGCCGCAAAGGCGCGCTCAAAGGTCTTGGGAAAATAGGCATAATTTACCCCAACACACCGCTTGCCATTCCATTATTGCTCCGTCAAACTGCCGTTAAAGCGAGTCTTAATTTGCGTCATTCTGGGTGGAGCTGGGAAATGAAGCCAACGGATACAGGCCATCCTGATTACTTTCATAAGGTGGTGGATTGCCAGTGGGCGTGTCCCGCCCATACGCCAGTTCCCGCCTATATTCGCCTGATTGCGCAGGGCCATTATAGTGACGCCTATATGCTCAACCGCGCGTCAAATGTGTTTCCCGGAGTTTTGGGCAGGGTGTGTGACCGCCCGTGCGAACCGGCTTGTCGCCGCTCTCGCATTGAGGACGAGGCGCCCGTGGCGATTTGCCGGCTAAAGCGCGTCGCCGCCGACCACCGCGGCGATATTACCGATAGACTGCCCGCGATTGCCAAGCCTAATGGCAAGCGCATCGCCCTTGTCGGGGCCGGGCCGGCCAGCTTTACCGTCGCCAATGATTTGGCCCCGCTGGGATATGACTGCACAATATTTGAGAAAATGGACGCGCCGGGCGGGTTGATGCGCTCTAATATCCCCGCCTTCCGCTTGCCCGAAGCCGTGCTGATGGAAGAGCTTGGCTATATTCTCGATATGGGGGTGACGTTGAAACTGGGTACGCCGATTGAGTCGATGAAGGACCTACAGGGCGAGGGCTATGACGCGATATTTGTCGGCAGCGGCGCGCCAAAGGGCAGGGACTTAAACCTTGAGGGGCGGAGCGCTGCGAGCAATATCCATATTGGCATTGACTGGCTTGAGGGCGTGGCTTTTGAGCATATTGAGGCTGTTGGCAAAAATGTCCTAATTATCGGGGTTGGCAATACGGCGATGGATTGTTGCCGCACAGCGCTTAGGCTTGGCGCGAAATCTGTGAAGGTTATGGCCCGTAAGCCGCGCGCGTTTTTCAAGGCCTCGGCGTGGGAAATTGACGACGCGGAAGATGAGCACGTTGAAATTATCGTCAACCATTCCCCCAAAGCCTTCATTCATGAAGGCGGCAAGCTTACGGGTATGGCATTTGACGTGATGGAATATGCAATCGGCGCGGATGGTGCGATTACGGGCCAAAGCGTGACGGGTGAAGTGATTATCCCGTGTGATGATGTCATCCTCGCTATCGGCCAAAACAACGCCTTCCCGTGGATTGAAAAAGACGCGGGCATTGAGTTTGATAAATGGGACGTTCCCGTGGTCGATAAGGTGACATTCCAGTCGACGCAAAAGGGCGTGTTTTTTGGCGGGGACGCCGCCTTTGGCCCGAAAAATATTATCTGGGCGGTGGAGCATGGCCACCAAGCGGCTATCTCTATTGATAAATATTGCCAAGGCGAGGATTTAATCGTTCGCCGCGCGGACACGATTGCACTGCAGTCCACCAAGATGGGCATGGGGGAGTGGCGTTATTCCAACGGTTTTGACGCCTCCCAGCGCCGCGAAATGGACCATGTGGCGATGACCAAGCGGTTCGAATCCCTCGGGGTGGAAGTCGAGCTTGGCTATAGCGCCGCGAGCATTGCTACCGAGGTAGAACGCTGTCTTAACTGCGACGTGCAGACCGTATTTGACGCGCCCCTATGCACGGAATGTGACGCCTGTATCGACATTTGCCCGGTGGAATGTTTGACCATGACGGCTAGCGGCGACGAGGCGACATTGCGCGGGGCGGTAGGGGCGAGCAATCCTGACCAAGCGCTTTATGTCTCCCATAGCTTGCCGCTGACCGGACGGGTGATGATTAAGGACGAAGATATGTGCCTGCATTGCGGCCTGTGCGCAGAGCGCTGCCCAACGGCGGCGTGGGATATGGCCGAGGGCATGGTCACTATCCACCATGTTGATCGCCAAAAAACCTGCCAAAATGGAGCTGGCTAATGGGCGCTTTAATCAATGATTTCGTCGTCAAAGTTGGCACGGTTAACGGCACGGGCTCGGCGAGCGCGAACGGACTTTTGATGAAGGCGATATTTCGCATGGGCATACCTGTGGTCGGGAAAAACATCTTTCCGTCTAATATTCAAGGCTTGCCGACATGGTATGAAATCCGCGTTACCGAGGCTGGCTATAGCGGACGCTCCGGCGATGTGCATTTGATGGTAGCAATGAACGCGAAAAGCCATGCCAAGGATTTGGCCTGCGTCACGCCGGGCGGATTTTTGCTTTATGACAACACATGGCCCGTGGACAGTCTCCAGAGCCGCGATGACGTAACCACGCTGGGCATTCCGCTAGCTAAAATGTGTAACGCCGAATTTGCCGTGGCGCGCTCTCGGATTTTGATGAAGAACATGGCCTATGTCGGGGCGGTGGCGGCGATGATTAATTTGGATATGGAGGTGGTTCACGCTCTGGTCAGCGAGATGTTTGCCAAGAAACCCAAACTTATCCCGCTTAATATCAAAGCATTGGCTCTGGGCTATGATTACGCGAAGGAAAATTTCCCCTGCGCTAAGGCTTTAAAACTTGAGAGCCGTGACCTGACCAAGGGCAAGGTGATGATGGAGGGCAATCGCGCTACGGGGCTAGGCTGCGTTTACGGCGGGGCGACTTTTGGCGCGTGGTATCCGATTACCCCGTCAACATCCGTAATGGATAGCTTTGCCCAGTATTGCGCCCAGTTTCGCGTCGATGCGGAGACGGGAAAGAACAAATATTGCATTATCCAAGCCGAGGACGAGCTGGCCTCGGCGGGCTTGATGATTGGCGCGTCATGGAATGGGGCGCGGGCCTTCACCCCGACATCGGGGGCGGGCATATCCCTGATGAGCGAATTTATCGGCTTTGCTTATTATACGGAAACTCCGGCGGTATTTATCGACGTGATGCGCGTTGGCCCGTCCACGGGCATGCCGACCCGCACCCAGCAATGCGACATTACCCTGACCGCCTACGCCTCCCACGGGGATACTAAACATATCGTGCTCTACCCGGCTAATCCGTCCGAATGTTTTGACATGGCGGTCAATGCGCTTGACCTCGCCGAGCGGTTTCAGACCCCGGTGTTTTTGCTCTCAGACCTTGATGTTGGCATGAATGACTGGATGATTGACGAGCTTTCCTGGGACGATAATTACCTGCCAGATCGTGGTAAAATCCTCACGGCTGAGGATTTAGACGCGATGGAACAGCCCTATTACCGCTATGAAGATGTGGACGGCGACCATATTCCCTACCGCACATTGCCCGCGACCCACCCGTCCAAAGGCGTGTATTTTAACCGCGGTAGTGGCCACACGAAATTTGGCCAATACACCGAAGACGGCGCGGCCTACCAAGAGGTGGTTGACCGGCTTGCGGCCAAATGGGCCAGCGCCGCGCCAAAGATTCCTGCGCCGATTATACACGCCGCTAAGAGCGTGGCCGATTACGCAATTATCGCCATTGGCTCTAGTGACGGCGCGATTATAGAAGCACGCGACAGGCTCGCCGATACGGGGCTAAATATTGACTATATGCGGGTGCGCGGCTTCCCCTTTGCGGATGCGGTGAGCGCCTTCATCAAGGCCCATAAAAAGACCTTTGTGATAGAGCAAAACCGCGACGGGCAATTGCATAACCTCCTGCTAACGGAAACAGATGCGCCGCGCGAAAAGCTAGGCTCTATCCTGCATTATAACGGCGATCCGCTCAGTTTTAAATTTGTGCAAGCGGCCTTGATAAAGGCGATTGGAGAGTTGTCATGACATCATTTGCAAAACCAAAAATCGCGCGTAAAAATGAAAAACGTAACGCGATTGGGCTTGTGCGCTCTGACTATGACGGGGCCATGTCGACCCTGTGCGCCGGCTGTGGCCATGACAGTGTCACGGCGGCGATGGCGCGGGCATTTTTTGAATTGTCGATAGCGCCGCACCAAGCGGTAAAAGTGTCGGGCATTGGCTGCTCGTCTAAAACCACCGGCTATTTTTTGGAAAACGCCCACGGCAATAATACGGTGCATGGGCGTATGCCCGCCGTGGCCACTGGCGCTATCGCCGCTAACGGGCAGCTGACCTATATCGGCGTATCCGGGGACGGGGACAGCCTGTCCATCGGGCTAGGCCAATTTGTTCATGCCATGCGCCGCAATGTTGATATGCTGTATATGCTAGAAAATAACGGGATTTACGCCCTGACTAAGGGGCAGTTTTCCGCCGCCGCTGATATTGGCTCCGTGGCGAAAAAGGGCGAAGTCAATGCCATGCCGCCGATTGATCCCGCCGCCCTCGCGCTCACGGTCGGAGCCACATTCGTTGCGCGCAGTTTTTCCGGCGATAGGGAGCAGCTCACCGCGCTGATAAAGGCGGGGCTAAAGCATAAGGGCTTTGCGGTGATTGATGTCATCTCCCCCTGCGTGAGTTTTAATGACCATAAAGGCTCAACCAAATCCTACGCCCATACGTACAAATATTACCATAAGGGCGTGCACGCGGATTACGTTGCGCCGGAGGAAGAAATCGTTGCGCAGTATGATGCAGGGCAGGTCATGCCCGTAGAGCTGCACGATGGCGGGGTCATCAATTTGCGAAAGCTTGACGACTCCCATGACCCCACCGACAGAATTGCGGCGCTAACCAAGGTGATGGCGAGCCAAAACGAAGATGAAATATTGACGGGGCTACTGTATATTGACGAATCCCCGCTTGATATGCACGCCATGAACAATCAAGAAGCCCGCCCGCTCAACGCCATTCCCTACGGCGAGCTTAATCCGGGCGCGGCGGCGCTTAAGGCTTTGCAGGCGGGGTTTAAATAACCTCAAATACGGCCTATTGAGCTTGTCTGTGTCAATATATCCCGCGATTTCGGGATGAAAAGAATGGTTTTAAGGCTTTAGCGCTGATACTGAAGAGCCAGATATTGGAGAATTATTATGCTTATTGGCGTCCCAAAAGAGATTAAAAACCACGAATACCGCGTCGGGCTTACCCCTGAGAGCGTGGCTGAACTTGTCCATTTTGACCAAGAGGTCATTGTCGAGGCGGGCGCTGGCGCCGGCATTGGCGCGAGCGATGACGCCTACCGCAATGCCGGCGCAACAATAGTCGAAACGGCGGCGCAGATTTTTGCCCGCGCCGATATGATTATCAAAGTCAAAGAGCCGCAAGCGGGCGAGTGCGCCATGCTGCGCCCCGGGCAAATCCTCTATACCTATTTACATCTTGCCCCCGACCCAGAGCAAACCCGCGCCCTGATTAAATCCGGCGCGGTGTGTTTCGCCTATGAAACCGTAACCGACGCTCAGGGCGGCT
>JAZGFA010000188.1:0-10386 GCA_036478975.1 Robiginitomaculum sp.
GCGATGAGTTGCTCCGCCGTGAAAATCGCGGCGCGGTAGTCAAAGGTTTGCGGCGCATGGCCATGCTCATTTAAAATCGCCAAGGTTTGGCGGGATTTGCTACAGCGCGGATTGTGATAAATTTTCAGCATGATAGGCTCCTTATGATTTTCTAACTTATGAGATAGCCCATGACCGAGCAAGCCGCCATCAATTTTCCCGTATCGGGCCATTGCGACCCGCAATTTACCGCCGTGCGCGAGGCTTTCGCCGCCAATTTCAATGAGGGGCTAGAGCTAGGCGCGGGCTTTGCCGTGTATAAGGACGGCAAGCTTGTAATTGACCTGATTGGCGGATTTTCCGACCGCAAGACAGAAACGCCGTGGAAGCCCGACACTATAGTGCCGGTGTTTTCCTCCACCAAAGCTATTGCCGCTATCGTCATCGCCCATCTGGCTGACCAAGATAAGCTGGGCTATAATCAAGCCGTGTCCAGCTTCTGGCCGCAGTTCGCCGCAAATGGCAAAGCGGCGATTACCATTGGCGATGTGTTGTCCCATCAAGCGGGCCTATCGGGCATTACCGACCCCAATTTCACCTCCGCCGATTGGTATGATTGGGACAAGACCTGCGCCACCCTCGCGGCGCAAAAACCGATATGGGAACTGGGCAGCGCTTGCGGCTATCATCCGGTTACCTACGGCTATCTCGCCGGAGAAATCGCCCAAAGGATTGACGGGCGTAGCCTTGGCACCATATTGCGCGAGGATTTCTGCGAGCCTTTAGGCATAGATTTCCATATCGGCCTGCCAAAGTCCGAGCATGATCGCTGCGCCTATCTCGGCAAGCCGCGACAAGTGCCTAGCCTTGGAGAGATAAACCCGGCGACCAAAGCCGCCTTCATGGAAAAATGGTCCACCTCTGCCGGGGCGGGCGATATTACCTCTTGGCGCGAAATGGAAATACCCTCAACCAATGGCCACGGCACGGCGCTGGCTCTGGCCAAACTCATGACCGTATTAATTGACGGGCGCATAGACGGGAAAGTTTATCTGGCAGAGGATATTTTGCGCGATTTCAAAGCGGCGCGCATTAGCGGCCCAAATCTGGTGCTACCCTTTGATATGACTTTCGGCGCGGGCATTATGCACAATGACCCGAATTATTTTTACGGCCCCAATATAGAGACGGTCGGCCATAGCGGCTGGGGCGGATCATGCCTATTTGCCGATAGCAAGGCCGGCATTAGCGCCGCTTACGTGATGAATAGCCAAAGCCATCACCTGCTCGGTGACCCGCGCCCCGTGCGCCTTATCAAAGCCCTCTATCAATGCGTCTAAGTAAGGCCGATTCTCTCATAATCAGCCCGCGCGCGGTAAACTGTGGCCTTTGCGCAACGATTGGCCGTAATTATCCCCAATTGGCCCCGATTGACCGCATTTTACACTAGACGCTGGCCCGCGGGCGGGCTAGAAGCCAATCAAATTAGAAAACAGCTCGCCCTAGCGGGCCTTTATGCATTATGGAATTGAAAACACATGGTTGAAATTTACGTCCGTCAGAACAATGTCGATCAAGCGCTACGCGCTCTGAAAAAGAAACTTCAGAACGAAGGCATTTTGCGCGAAATGAAAGCGCGCAAGCATTACGAAAAGCCATCCGAGCGCCGCGTTCGCGAAGCCGCTGAAGGCCTGCGCCGTTCGCGCAAACTTGCTCGCAAACGCGCGCAAATGGAAGGTCTTATCCCAAGCAAGCCTAAAAAGCCGCGCACACACGCGCCGCGTCCTTCACGGGATTAGTAACAGCGAAACGCAGTTTCACTGCAATAAGTGCCGTCAGGAGTGAATTTTGTTCTTCACAAAAATCACTGGCACAAACCCAACAATTTCCAAACCGCCCCGGAGCCATCCGCGGGCGGTTTTGCTATATGCGGCAAATTTTGTTCTTCACAAAAAGCGCCCTTACACACCTATTGCAGCGAAACTAACCATCCCCCGCTATAATAGCTAAAAACGCCTCGCCGTAGCGTTGATATTTCACTTCCCCTACCCCCGATACGCCGAGCATTTGCGCCTTGGAGCTTGGGCGTTTTCTAGCCATATCCATCAGGGCGGCATCGGAGAAAATAACGTAGGCGGGGACGGATTTTTCGCGGGCTAGGGTCATGCGCAGGGATTTGAGCGCGCCCATTAGATCCGCGTCGCGATCTGATAATTGCGCGATTAAGGCCGATTTACGTGCCCTGCTCCCAGATGAGGATTTGCCTTTAGTTTTCGCAAGCTCGGCGACAATATCCTTACATTCAAAATTCGCCGTGCCCGCCATTACGGCGCGGCCCATCGAACTGATATGCAATGCGCCATAGCCGGCAATATCAATGGTTAAAAGCCCCGCCCCCACGGCTTGGCGGATGAGCGCTTGGAGGTAAGGCTTTCCCATGGCTTTTCCCGCCCCGTAGCTGTCTAGATTTTCATGGCCAAATTGCGTGACCTTGGCCGTCTGCGCCCCGCGCGCCACGTCAATCACATGGCCCGCGCCAAAGCGCTGTCCTGTTTGCTCAATCGCGGTCATCAAGATGCGCGCTGGCTCGCTAGCATCAACAAGTTTGGGCGGGTTTTGGCAATTATCACAATTGCCGCAGGGCTGGGCGTCCTCTCCGAAATAGGTCAGCAGGATTTGGCGGCGACAGCCGGCCGCTTCGCAGTATGCGAGCAGGCTATCAAGGCGTTTATGCTCGCGCATTTGATGGTCGCTATCACTGCCGTCATCCTCGATAAATCTGCGGCGCATACGCACATCATCCATGCCGTAAAGCATGGCGGTAACCGCCGGAGCCCCGTCGCGGCCCGCCCGCCCAATTTCTTGGTAATAGGCCTCAAGACTGCCGGGCAGGTTCACGTGATAAACAAAGCGAATATCGGGCTTATCAATGCCCATGCCAAAGGCGATAGTGGCGACAATCACCACGGCGCTCTCGGCCATAAAGCGCTCTTGATTATCAAAGCGCACTTTCGCGTCTAGGCCGGCGTGATAGGGCAAGGCCGTATAGCCATTATCACAAAGCAGCTCCGCCATTTCCATGGTCGATTTGCGCGACAGGCAATAGACAATCCCCGACTCGCCTTTGACATTTTCCATCAGGGCCAAAAGTTGCGTCTTACGGTGCGTTTTGGGCGCGATGGACAGCTCTAGGTTCGGGCGGTCAAACCCCTGCACAATAATCTCGCCCTTGGAGGCAAAAAGCTTTTGCGCAATATCGGCGCGGGTGGCCTCGTCCGCCGTGGCGGTGAAGGCGGAAATCACCGCATCGGGATATCGGGTTTTAAGGTCTTGCAATTGGTCATATTCAGGGCGAAAGGCCGGCCCCCATTTAGAGACGCAATGGGCCTCGTCAATCACAAACATGGCGGGGGCAACCTTATCCATAGCGGCGAGCATGCGCGGAGACATTAGGCGCTCCGGCGAGAGGTAGAGGATTTTCACGCGGCCCGCAGCAAAATCGCGCCATGACGCCACATTATCCTCGCGCATATAGCCCGAATGAATGGCGGCCACCGGCGCGCCGGAGAGACGCAGGCCCGCGACTTGGTTATCCATCAAAGCCACTAGCGGAGAGATGATTACAGTCGGCTTATCAAAAATGAGCGCAGGCACTTGATAGCACAGGGATTTACCCGCCCCCGTTGGCATCACGGCGAGCGTATTTTTGCCCGCAAGTATCCCGTCAATTATCTCGCCCTGTCCGGGGCGAAAGGCGTCAAAGCCAAAGGTCTGTTTTAAAACGAAATCAGGAGTAAGCATTAGGCTTTGTGGACAGGCTCGCGGCGGATTACAATGGCAAATCCACCTCTCCAAAAATTAAGCCCCAAGACAGGCCTGCCCCCTAGACGCGCGGCGACGGGAAGGCTAGTTTTAATGACTGCGTGATTCCGCTACCTTGCGGGAAGCGTCATTACCTTGCTGGAAGCGTCTCGGAGAAATTGTGAAGCCCAGAAAATTTATCCGCGCCGCGCTTTACGTTTCAACCGCAGGGCTAGCCCTGTGCGCGCCGCTTGGGCCATTTTCTCTCGCCCAATTGAACCCAAGCAATGCTGCGATATTGCGGCTCTCCCATAGCAGCCCTTTTCGCAATCCTGATATTATCTATCTTGAAGCCGATGAAGTCCTTGATAATCGCAAGGCGGGTATTGTTACGGCCAGCGGCGCTGTTGAGGCGCGCTATCAAGACCGCACATTACGCGCGGATAAGGTCATTTACAACATCACTACGGGGCGGGTTATCGCCACGGGTAATGTGGTTTTAGTTGGCGGCGACGGCGCTACCCAATTTGCCGATAAGATTGAGCTGACGGACAAGCTTGCCTCTGGCTCGGCTAAGGATTTCACCGCCCGCTTAAACCCGGTTGGCACGATGGGCGCGGCCTATGCGGTGCGGCGCAGTGACGAAGGCATTGATCTTTACAACGCCTATTACACCGCCTGTAAGGCTTGCAAAGACGCGCAGGGCAATAACAAAGCCCCGAGCTGGCGCATTAAAGCGCGGCGGGTCAACCAAGATACTAAAGACAAGATGATCCATTACCGCGACGCGGTGGTAGAAGTTAAGGGCGTACCGGTTTTATACCTGCCCTATTTGGCCCATCCCGACCCCAGCACGGAGCGCCGCTCTGGCCTGCTTATGCCATTTGGCGGGCGCTCTGGCGGTTATGGGTTTTTCTATGAACAGCCCTATTATTGGGCCCTATCGGAATCATCGGAAGCCGTCCTAACGCCCCGCATTATGGAGCGGGTTAATCCGCTGATTGAAGCCAGCTATGCCAAGAAATTCCATTCGGGAAAATTAGAAATCGATGGCAGCTTCACCTATGGCGAGTTCTTCGATAACCACGGTGAAGGCTTTTCTGAAGCGGACTTTTTCACTAATCCAGACATCTCTTACCGAGGGGAGAAATGGCGCTCTCACCTATTCGCCCACGGTCATTTTGATCTGACTGACACATGGAACTGGGGTTTTGGCCTGCAAACGGCCACGGATGATTTTTACCTTGGCCGTTATGACATTGACGAGCCTAGCAAAGATTTCGGGCTATATGATGGCGGGTTTCGCCGCCTAACCGAGCAAGTCTATCTCACCGGCCAGCAAGAGGATTTTCGCTATAGCGTCAGCGCCTATGGCTTCCAAAGCCATCGCAGCCTCCTGCGCCGCGATAAAGACAATTTCAACCGCATTATTGCTGGCACGGAAAATGATAGCCGTTTGCCTGTCGTCATGCCCAAAATAGAGCTAGACCATTATATCACCGAGCCTTTAACCGGAGGACGCTTGCACGCGTTCGCTGACACAGCCTATATTTCTCGCGCCTTTGACGGAGCCTCCACTACCCTTATTACCGACGATTATCAGCGCATGAGCGCCGGGCTGGACTGGAGTAAAAGCCTCATTCTGCCCGGCGGCATAGAGACCAAACCTTTCGCCATGGCCCGTCATGACAGCTTTGCAATCACGCCTTTCAATGCCAGTGGAGGCCAAAGTGAGAGCGTCGACGCCTCGCGCACAATCGGCCATGTCGGTCTGGATACGCGCTGGACGCTTATCCGGCCCGGCGAGCGCGTTGACCTCACCCTAGAGCCGCGCATTCAGGCGGTTTATGCGGGCGGCAATGACAACGCCAACGCCCTGCTCTCTACTTACCGCGAAGACAGTCTTGGCATTGATTTGGATAAGGGACTTTTATGGTCGGCCAATAAGGTCACCGGATTTGACCTTTTCCAAAAGGGTACGCGCATTGACGCGGGGGTTAGCCTTGCAGGGACGTGGGGAGAAAGCCGCGCGAGCGCCTTTATTGGACAAAGCTATGCTAGCGGATATGACGAAATTTTCGCGGCGCGGAGCGGCCTGTCCGGCGATAGCTCCGACTATATTGGCGAAGTTGAAATTGATTTAAACAACCGTTTCATAGCCGGCGCCCGCATGCGCTATGACGATGATACGGCGAGCCTGCGCCGCATTGATACCAATTTAAGATATTTAGGGGAACGGTTAAACATCAATGCACGCTACTATAAAATCAACGACCCGATTAATCCGCTAACACTAATTTCTACCCTCGATGCACCGCCGGAATCCCTAGACGGAAGCATCTCCTACAAGATTAGCGAAAACTGGAGCGCGCGGTACTTAGGATCACGCGACATTGACGCCGGGCTTACCCGCCGCGAAGAGCTAGGTTTTGTCTTCAATGATGATTGCACGCGGGTTGAAGTTTTCTACGAAAAGAAGCGCAATGATATTGGCTTAAACGGCAATAGCTCTGGCTTTGGCGTGCGTATTGCTCTTCTGACCCTTGGCGATTTCACCGACGACTAGCTAGCCAACGAAAGATTTCTCAACCACGAAATCACCTGGCTTGGAATTAGAGCCCTCGACAAGGCCAAAGCTTTCACAAAGCGCCTTCGTGTCATTAATCATCGCCATGGAGCCGCAAATCATCGCCCGGTCAGTCTCCCGGTTCATCACGGGGACCCCAAGTGTTTCAAACAGTTTTCCGCTTTCCATCAGGGCGGTAATGCGGCCCTTAAGCGGATAATCTTCGCGGGTTAAGCTGGTAATATGGCGCAATTTCCCCGCAACCATTTCGCCGACGAGCGGATCATCGCGCAAGGCCGCCACTAAATCTAGGGCGTAAGTTAACTCATCGCGCTGGCGGCAGGTCTGGGTTAGAATAACCTCGTCAAAGCGCTCATAGGTATCGGGGTCGCGCATGACAGAGGCAAAGGGCGCTATGCCTGTGCCGGTGGAAAACATATAAAGCCGCTTGGCCGGCGTAAGCGCATCAAGCACTAATGTGCCGACGGATTTCTTGCCGAGCAAAACCTTATCCCCGACCGCAATTTTTTGCAAAATTGACGTCAGCGGGCCGCCCTCAACCTTAATAGAGTAAAAATCGAGCTTTTCATCCCAAGACGGGCTGGCGATGGAATAGGCGCGCATAATGTTCTTTTTCTCGCCCGGCAGGCCAATCATGACAAATTCACCGGAGCGAAAGCGAAACGCATCTGGGCGGGTAATCGAAAAGGAAAAAAGGCGATCCGTGTAATGCTTCACCGCTAACACCGTTTCTGATGACGGCGCATTCGGGTTTACTTTTTTAACGGGCCTTGGGGTTGAATCTGTCATGGCTGTCCTGAATTTATTCTCTTATTTATCTTACGGCACATCTAGTCTTAATCATTGGGAAATTCAACCAATCTATGCTGATGCTTACACGTCTTGCAAAACTGGGCAGCAGGCCCTATATCCGCCTGCTATGATTACGGGAAACGACCATGAATAAATATCCGATGACAGTTGGCGGCCACGCCGCCCTTGAGATCGAGCTTAAGCAGCTTAAAAATGTAGAGCGCGGGGAAATCATCCAAGCGATCGCCGTTGCGCGCGAGCATGGGGATTTGAAGGAAAACGCGGAATATCACGCGGCCAAAGAAAAACAGGGCTTTATCGAAGGCCGCATTAAAGAGCTTGAGACTAAGCTCACCCTTTCCCAAGTTATCGACGTGTCTAAAATGAGCGGCGATACGGTCAAATTTGGCGCGACTGTGAAACTCGTCAATGTCGATACGGACGTCGAAGTCAGCTATCAAATCGTCGGCGAAGACGAAGCGGATGCTAAAATTGGTAAAATTAACATTGCCTCTCCCATTGCCCGCGCAATGATTAGTAAAGAGGTCGGCGATGAGTTTGAGCTAATGGCTCCGGGCGGTGTAAAGGGCTTTGAAATCCTCGCGATTACTTACAAAGCCTAATGGCTGGTGGCACGCTAAACTGTTTGGTCATATCGGACGGACGGCGCGGCATTGAAAACCAAGCCCTTGGGCTAGCGCAGGCGGCGGGCACTCTGCGCGCCTTAAACATTGAAACGCGCATTATTTCGCATAAGGGCTTGATGAAGGCCTGCCCCCCTCGCCTGCAATTAGCCCTATGGCCTAAGCCGAAAAATTATGGCTTGCCAAATATAGCCCCCCATATTGCTATTGGCTGTGGCCGCCAAGCCATTGCGCCCCTGCGCGCATTAAAGGCGGCGCGCGGAGCCGATATTTTCACCGTCTATGTGCAAGACCCGCGCGTGAATTGCCGCCATTTTGATATGGTGATAGCGCCGGAGCATGACGGGCTTAGCGGGGCTAATGTCGAAACTATGATAGGCTCCCCAAGCCGGGTAAACGCCGCCATGCTAGCGGCGGCAAAGGCGCAGTTTAACGCTCAGCTTTCCACGCTACCCGCCTCAAAAATCGCTGTGCTTATCGGCGGAGCATCTAAATCGAGGGCTTTGTCCAAGAATATACACGCGCAGCATTTGGCCGCGATTTGCGCCCTAGTGGAAAATGGCCACGGCGTTATGATTACCACATCACGACGCACCCCCGATTGGGCCGTAGCCGATTACCGCGCTATGGCACAAGATATTGATTCGGTTTGGTTTTATGAGGGCGGAGAGCCTAACCCCTATTTCGCTTTTCTGGCCAGCGCCGACGCTATTCTTATCACCGAAGAATCGACCAATATGCTGACCGAGGCCTGCGCTACGGGGGCGCCGGTTTTCCGCCTGCCCATGGGCGGGCAAGCGGGGAAATTTGAGCAGCTTTATAGCGCGCTAAAGACCCGCTGCCATCTCACCCCCTTTGACGGCGTAATCACCGCAAAACCCTACGCGCCCTTAAATGAGACCGCGCGCATGGCGCAGCGGCTTTGGACGCGTTATGACGGGCGTAAGCACAGCTAGATTTATCCCTATGTTTTTTGGGGGATAAACGCGCCCCGCCCTTGCAAGCGCAGCGCGGCGCGCTTACCTTAAACCTTCGAGATTCCTTTATATAAGAGCGCCCTATGACTGACCCCATTCACCACAAAGTTATGATTATCGGATCTGGCCCCGCCGGTTATACCGCCGCCGTCTACGCCGCGCGCGCCATGCTCGCCCCCGGCATTGTTGCGGGCATGCAGCCGGGCGGGCAGCTAACCATCACTACGGACGTAGAAAACTATCCCGGCTTTCCCGAAATTATGGGGCCAGAGCTAATGGAGCATTTCAAAACCCATGCGCTTAAATTTGGCACCAAAATTTATGACGACATGATAACGGATGTTGATTTCACCGCGCGGCCTATGACTATGACCGGAGACGGCGGACAGATTTACACCGCCGACGCCGTGATTATCGCCACGGGCGCGCAGGCTAAATGGATCGGCCTGCCCTCCGAAGATTATTTCCAAGGCTTTGGGGTTTCTGCCTGCGCCACATGCGACGGATTTTTCTATCGCAACAAAGAAGTCTTTGTTATTGGCGGCGGCAATACCGCCGTAGAGGAGGCTTTGTTTTTAACCAATTTTGCCTCCAAAGTGACCCTCGTCCATCGCCGCGATAGTCTGCGCGCGGAAAAGATTTTGCAAAACCGCCTAATGGAAAACCCCAAAGTTGAAATCCTTTGGGATACACAGCTTGACGAAATCCTTGGGGATGACCAACCGCGCGGGGTTACCGGCGTGCGTCTTAAATCGGTGAAAACCGGAGAGCTATTTGAACGCGAAACCCATGGCGTGTTTATCGCTATCGGTCATAAACCCTCCACGGACGTATTTAAAGGCCATGTGGCGATGAATGGCGGCGGCTATATCACCACAGCCCCGGACAGCACGGCGACCAATCTTCCGGGCGTTTTTGCCGCCGGGGATGTGTCAGATGAAACCTTTAGGCAAGCGGTGACCGCCGCGGGGCTTGGTTGCATGAGCGCGCTTGAGGCCGAGCGCTGGCTAACCGAGCAAGGCCCAAAACAGGGCACAACTTAATGGCGCTAGACTGGGACAAATTACGCACGTTCCACGCGGCGGCCGAATGCGGCTCTCTGACGGCGGCGGCGGAGCGTTTGAAAATATCCCAGTCCGCGGTTAGCCGCCAAATTACGGCCCTAGAGCATAGCCTCTCCACCCCGCTATTTCACCGCCATGCGCGCGGGCTGACGCTCACCGAGCAAGGGCGCATTCTATATAGCGCCGCCGACGACATGGCCCATAAGGCCGCCCTCGCCGTAGCGACGGTTAAAGATAGCCGCGACAAACCCCAAGGCACGTTACGCGTCTCCACCCCGATATCGCTGGGCGCGAATTGGCTAACGGCGGTGCTGCCCGAATTTCTTAAGGCCTATCCGCTGATAAATGTGGAGCTTTATCTAGAGGATGAGGAACACGACCTGACCGCCTTTGATGTCGATTGCGCCCTGCGGCCCTTCCCGTCAACCCAAGGCGACGTGATTGAGCGCAAGCTTGGCAGCATCTCCCAGAGCCTTTACGCCGCGCAAAAATATTTGGCCGAGCATGGCGCGCCGCAAACGGTTGAAGATTTAGACAACCAT
>JAZGFA010000189.1:0-22031 GCA_036478975.1 Robiginitomaculum sp.
GTGTTTTTTAGTAGGAAAATTGGTAATTTGGACGTAAACTGATGATTGCGGGGGTTTTTGCCTGAAACGCTGATTTCAAATTACAACCTAGAGATTAGGTTAATGCGCCCCGTGAAATGACATCCAAAACGGCCCTGTTTTATTGCCATTTTAGCCGCTTCCCGCGCTAGATTTTTACGCCTCCCTATACTATCTTTGCGCAAAGCCTCGCCCCTAATGGCAAATAAATGGACGTTTTATGACGAAAAACACCCCCCTAGAGACGGCGCAAAATGTGCTTGGCCTTGAAATTGACGGTTTGCGCGCCCTGAGAGAGGCGCTAGAGCCGGGGCAAAGCCTCGCCGCCGCCTTCACAAAAGCCGTAGACACAATCAAATCATCAAGCGGACGCATCATGGTTTGCGGCATGGGCAAGTCGGGGCACATAGGCCGCAAGATTGCCGCCACCCTCGCCTCGACCGGAGAAGCCGCCAGTTTCGTCCATCCGGGCGAAGCCAGCCATGGCGACCTGGGCATGATTACAAAAAACGATGTCGTGCTCGCCCTGTCCAATTCGGGGGAGACAGCGGAGCTTGGCGACACCATCGCCTATTGCGGGCGCTTTAATATCCCGCTCATCGCCATTACCTCTGGCCGCGACAGCTCGCTCGGCTCTCAGGCGGATATTTGCCTGCTATTGCCCAAAGCGCCTGAGGCCTGCGGAGAGACGCGCGCGCCGACCACATCAACGACGATGACATTAGCGCTCGGGGACGCGCTCGCCGTTGCGCTCCTGCGCGATAAGGGTTTTGCCGCTAGCGACTTTAAAAACTTCCATCCGGGCGGAAAGCTCGGCGCGGCCCTGCGCAAGGTTGGCGATATTATGAACACGCGTGATAAATTGCCGCTCTGCGCGCCTGACGCCAGTATTAGCGAAGTCACGGCGGTGATTGCCCGCGATAATTTTGGCTGTGTTGGCATTACCGAGGGCAAAACCCTTATCGGGGTTATTACGGACGGGGATTTACGCCGCCATATCGGCCCAGACCTGCACACGATGCGCGCCGCCGATATTATGAGCGACAGCCCGATTTATATAGATGAGCATATGCTCGCCGCCGATGCGCTCAATATCCTCACGGGCAAGCACATTACGGCGCTATTTGTCTGCAAGAACAAACAGCCCGTCGGCATTGTCCATATCCATGACGTGTTAAAGCTTGGGGTAGCCTAGCCCGCAGCCGCAGCCGCCGCGTCGGGCATAAGGGCGGTAAATTCTATCCGTTCTTCATTAATAGCCTGAGCGTCCACCCGCCCCTTGGCTTCGCGCGCTATCATACCGGCGTAAAAAGGCTGCACGGTGCGGCCGTCCCAGCCCTCCTCGGGCGCTTTGCCCGCAAGCGCCTTGGAAACAGACTCAGCAAGGCGCGCCTTTGGCCCCTCGCAGACCAGATGCAGGCGGGTTACGCCGCCTTGGTCCGTGGCGCTGACCGTAACGCTGCCGCCGCGCGGAACCGCTTGCACGGCCAGCATAATCAAATTGAGCAAGAGGCGACCCGATGATTTTTCAAGGCCGTCTGGCACAACTTTCCAAACTATGTCCGCCTTGGCCGCGCCGTAAACGCCCATGGTTAGCGTGCGCAATTCTTCGCTAGAAATAACCCCGGGGGCAGAGCCGCCCGCGCCAAAGGCTAAGCGCAAAAACTGTAATTTCGCGCCCGCTTGCTGGGAGCTAGAACGGATAAGATCCATGGCGTCATCGCGCATGTCCATATTATCATCATCGTCAAAAACTTCAATCGCCGCCCCCAGCGCTCCGACCGGACTAACAAGGTCATGGCAAATCCGCGCGCATAAAAGCGCCGCTAGGGATGCCGGAGTTAGTTTTTTAACGTCGCTCATAATAAAATCTCTCGCATGGGTTTTGCGCAAGGCTGGCGCGCGGGCTTAAGTGTAAAACTTCTATAGACTATCGTCTAACGCGAACCCCAATATTAGCCAAGCCCTAATACAAAAACGCCTGCCCCATACAAAAAACGCCCCGCGGCTGAGGGGCGTTTTAAAATTCATAAATCTAGGAATAGCTTACTTACGCAGCCATTTACCGCTGCCATCTTTTATCCATGTGCCGCTTGGGGCTTTGGCGATGAGCTTTTCTGCCATGAGTTGGCTAACCGCTTCGACCGAGACGCTTTGCTGGCGCGCTAGGTCGGTGTAGACGAATTTTCGGCGAATGTTAATCTCGTTAACCGCGGCGCGCACGCCAGAGGAAACATTGCCGCCGACAAGGCCAAGATAGCCGTCCGCTTGCTCTCCGACTTCGCCGCTAGCTTTCGCCGCATCGACAATTGATTTAGCGCTGGCCTGAGCCGTAGCGACTGGCGCGTCTAAAATCTGCACGGCGCTTACTGCGCCTACTACAAGTGTTGCGCCCAAGAGGAGCGAGAGTGTTTTTTTTGTGAGCTTCATCATAAAAGCCTCCTTAGTTAGTCGTGTGGATATTAGAAAATATCCGGGTTATTGGCGAGCAAGTCCTCAATATCCTTATCAAGGCGAATACGCACTTCTTGATCGATTTTGATATTTAAATTTATCTCAATCGGTTTATCCGGAGCCTTAATCTGCACGGTCGGCACGCAGGCCGTAAGGCCGGCGGTCAAAATGGACGTAATAATTATGGCTCTTAGTGTCATCATTATCTCTTTTCTACGCTATTAGACCTGAACTTGGCATTAACGGGGCGCGTTTTCAATAGAGCTTACCAAGGCCTGCACATCGGCATTATTGACGATATTACGGGCAATATTTAGCAGTTCTCCCTCGACATTGACCCTAAACAAGAAATCAGAGCCGTAAAGCACGTCCGGATTATGGCCGGTGAATATAATGCCGAGCGTAATGTCACCATCAAGCGGGCCATTTATATCGAGCGATAATTCCTCATAGCGCAAGTCTTTGAGCGCATCGACCGCCATTTTCGCCGTTTCATTAGCGTCCCCCGCCGCGTTCAGCCCCTTATGCTGGATGCGCACCACCCCGCCATCTGCAACCAAAAGCCGCCCGTCTTTGACCTTAAGGTTGACCCCGTCAATGACGATGGGCAGCGTTCCGGATATAAGCCCGCTCGCATATAAATCCTCATTGCCAAGCCGGCTAACCACATCCCCAAGCGACACGTCCTCAACCGCGACCGTGATAGTATTGACCGCCCCCGGCTCGGTTGACCATAGCGCTGGCCGCACGGCTATGGCCCCGTCGCCAATCGGCCAGCGCGCATCAATCAGGTTAAACCCGCCCGTGACCACTTCCATAACCACGCTGCCATTACCCAGCGGCACGCCCGGATCAAAACCGGTCATAGTAATGGTCTGACGGCCGCGCGAGACAAGCGGGTAAAGGCTATCAAATTCTAGCGCGGCATTCACGCCCGTAAACGGACCGACCAGCGTGCCAATATCCATATCCTTTAGGGTGACGGTTCCGCGCGATTTAATCGGCTGGCCCGCAATATAATCGAGGGTCACCAAGGCGGAAGACTCCCCGCGCACTTGCGCCAATTTACCGCGCAGGGCGGGGGCGAGGGCTTGCGGCTGCACGTCGCCCGGCTTCCAAATAAATTGCGGCACATTCAGGGTGGCGCTGCCTACCCCATTTTCAAAAACATAATCGGCAAATATCGGAAATTGCGGCGCGCGCGGCAAAGCGGTTTGCGCCGCGCCCGTGACGCGGCCATTTTCCAAACGCCCCTGACCCGTGACCGAGAGCGGCGGCAAAGTGCTGCCGTCCAACGTCACGACGCCCTTGGCATAATATAGCGTTAGATCGCTATCACTACCCTCCATGCGCACATCCATATCCTTAAGGCTAAGCGGACCGGCGCGCATATTGAATACGGGGCTGTTAATATCATAACCCCACTCACTATCAGCTCTGTGGGTCAAGGCGGCGCTCACCATTGGCGCGCTTGCGGTTTTGCCATCCCCCGTTTTCACATCGGCGGTCTGGGCGTCTATGGTCCAGCTTTGCTCTTGTCCCAATATATCGCCGGAAATCACCGCATGGCTCGCCTTTACGTCAAAGCGGGTTTGCTTTTCGGTTGAGCGTGCAATCGCCGCGATATTGCGCGCCTTCAAAGCGACATGGCTAAGCCCGCCAGAGCGCGTCAATATCGGCGCGTCCCCGTCCAAATACAAAGATACATCGCGCAAATCATAACCCGTATGGGTGACCACTTGATCGGCGGTGATAACGTCGGAACTGGTAAAACTTACCGCCTGACCGCCGGCCTTAACGGCAAGTGACAGCGCGCCATTGGCCCTAAGTCCAATAAAGTCCGAGCCGATAAGCGGGCCGTCATAATCCAGCGCGCTGGTAATATTTAAATGGCCACGTGCCCCCGCTTTATAATCAAGCGCCGCGCTAAACGGGCCAAGGCGGCTCGCCCCTTCACGCCATTCGCTCGCGGTCTCTATTACGGCGGAGACCGAGCCAATGTCTTTCCACAGCCCGCCATTGGGGCTTGCGCCCGTGACGGTGATATTGCGCAGAGTTAAATCACGCGCGCCCGTAAGGCGTAAACCCGCGCGCAAGGTCAGTCCGTTATTCTTATAAATGAGGGCGGGCGAGCCGCCTGTTTTTGTAAGGATAATTTTCCGCGCCCCGCCGTCAATAATAAGCGGCGCTTTCAAGGCGGCAGAATAGCCCGCCGCCGTAAAGTCCATATCAAGGCGCGTTGACCAATCCGCGCCGCGCAATAACGCCTCAATATCTTTGGTGAAACTAGCGTTAAACTGCCTGGCTATCGGGGCGGCGCTAAGGGCCTTATGCATGCTCAATTTATGGGCGAGTTCTCGCCGTAAATCCGGCGCGGAAAAAGCAAAATTACCGCCCTCAATATCGACCTCATAACGCGATGGAAGAAGGCGCTTTCCAAGCCCGTCATAGGCAAACTGGCCCTCTAAACTGAGAGTGGTTTTTGCGGCGGTCATCATCCCATGATTAAAATTACTGACCTTAAGGCCCGCCGCGCCGTCATAGCTATAATGGCCGCCATCATCACTGCGTTCAAATTTTCCGTCCAAAGTAATGTCAGCGGCGCGGATGCGGGAGCGGGTTTTGTCCTTGGCGGTAAGGCTTAAATCCGTCACATGCAAAACGCTTTGGGAAAAGCTTACCGCCGCGCCCTCGCGCTCAATATTAATATGACCCGTCATTAGTCCGCCGCCATGATCGCCGACTGTAAACCCCGCGCTCTCTAACTCTAAATCTGCCACAAAGCTTTGCCCGCCGCGCAGGGTAACATCCCCGCCTGCGGTTAAATTTCCGTAAGGCGAGATGACGTTGACATTGGCGTTATTTATCCGAACGCCGCCGCTTGGAAACTTCGCCTCCGCGCCGCTATTTTCCGGCATCCAGTCGCTAATGATTTTGCCCTGCGCGTTAATTTCAATCGCCAGCACAGGAGCCTCTACTACCGCCGAGCGTATAATGCCTTGGCGTAGCTCTTCCCAATCATAGGTAATATCTAAAGATTTAGCGGAAAACACCGGCGCGCCATCCCTGCCAAGAGTAATGCCGGTGATTTTGGCGGCGTCCGTCGTGGCGCTCTCTATAATGAAGGCCGCATCATAGCCGCGCTTGGCCAGCGCCCGCTTCACCGTGGCTTCATAAACAAGGTTGCGATTGAGAAACACCAAAACGGCGGCGATGATGAGGATAATAAGCAGAAAGAGGGCCGCATAAAACAGGCGTTTCCATAAGCGCATTTTGGGCCTACGCTTTGGCCGGCGCTCTCGCGTGGGTTTATCCCGTGTTTTTACGCCTGCATCTGACATTGTAATTTGCATAGCCTTATAATATTTGGTTTAACAATAATCAGCGAAAAAGAGCATAAAAGACTCCGCGTTAACCAATGTTAAGTCATATTCTTGGCATTCCTACTATTATTATTGCAATCGACTGTGTATTCTTAGGGCAATTATGAACCGCAAGACACTCCTCCGCGCCTATTATAAGGGCCTGACCGCGCTTTATGATTTAAAGCTTACGCGCGCCATGATGGCAGGCGGCGCGGCGCTGTCACTTGGCGCCATCGTGATTAGCGGCGCTATTGGCGGGGATAAGAGCGAGCCAGGCCCTGCGCCGCAAATCGCCGCCATTGCCCCCAATGCTATACATGACGCCATATTCGCCAATATGACATCGCGCGCAATTTCCGGCAAAGCCATGACCGTGACCCTGCGCCCCGGCGATAGCCTTGGTCCATTATTGCAAAAAAACGGCGTCGGCGCCCAGACCGCCTATAAGGTCACCCAAGCTTTTTCCACGGTGTTTAAACCGCGCAATGTCCGCGCCGGTCAAAACATATCGCTCTATTTTGACGAAGCGCAAAACCCTGGTCTTGTCGGCATCAGCTTTAAACCTAATTTTGAGCGCGCCATTCACGTCAACCGCACGGGCAGCGGCGATTACGCGGCGCGCGATGTGGCCATCACTTTTCCCAAAGAATTGGTGCAAGTGTCTGGCACGATTGCAAACAGTCTTTACCTCGACGCGGCGAAAATGGGCGTGCCCGATAAGGTCACCGTGCAGTTCTCGCAAATCTATGAGCATAGCGTCGACTTTCAGCGCGACATACAGCCGGGCGACGCGTTCACCATGGCGTTTGAGCTTTACCGCGACGCAAAGGGCAATCCTCTCAAGGCCGGAGATTTGCTCTATACAAGCTTTTCACCGCGCGGAAAAACCTCCGACTTCTATCTTTATACCAATAAGGCCGGCGGCGAGAATTATTACGACGCAAAGGGCAAGGGCGCGAAACGTAAATTAATGCGCACGCCGATTAATGGCGCGCGCCTGTCCTCGGGCTTTGGCCGTCGTCGTCACCCTATTTCTGGCTACCGCAAAAACCATAATGGCGTTGACTTTGCCGCCCGTAGCGGAACCCCTATTATGGCCGCTGGCGTTGGCACGATTGAACGCGCTAGCCGCTGGTCTACCTTTGGTAATTATGTGCGCATCCGCCATTCCGATGGCTATAAAACCGCCTATGCCCATATGAAGGGCTTTGCGCGCGGCATTAAAAAAGGCGCGCGCGTACGCCAAGGCCAAACCATCGGCTATGTCGGCACCACCGGCGCGTCCACCGGCCCTCATCTTCATTATGAAGTGCATAAGGGCGGCAGAAAAATCAACCCGCGCAGCCTGTCCACATTGTCGGGCAAGCCGCTACCCAAAGCCGAACGCGCCGCGTTTAATCTACGCCGCGCCGAAATTGACGCCCTGCGTAAAGATGCCCCGCCCGCCCTCATCATAGAGGTCGCAACCGAGGCCGCTCCGCAAATCGCCAGCGTCATGTCTGCGCCTGGGCAGCAATAAGCCTGCCATAGCGCCTGCCAAACCTTACCCCTTGCCCCGCACGGCACGGTGGGGTAAATACGCCTATTCGTTCACCCTTGAAAGGCACGCACCCCATGGCTAAATCAATTTTTGGAAACCTATTCTCCTTTGACAAAATGATCTCTGAGCAGATTATCAAAATCGTTTATTACATCGGTCTACTCGGCATAGCACTGTCCTTTCTTGGGGCTATTTTTGCATCCTTTCAGGCCGGCCTTATCGGCTTCCTTCCCACCTTATTAGGCGCAATTATCGCCGCCGCCCTTGGCGTGCTTCTCTGGCGCGTCTTCTGCGAATGTATCATTATCATTTTCCGCATTTACAGCCGTCTTGGCGACATCAATAAAACCCTTGGCGGCACGAATAAAGAAGCGGCCATCCCTGGTGATGACGCTTTGAAAGCGGCGCGCGAAGCAGCTATCAAAGCGAAAAACGCGGCGATGGACACGGCGGAAACCCTTAAAAACAAAGTCACTAAAGATGATGATGTTGAACCAATGATGGAAGCTAAGCCCGCAGCCCCTGCGCCAAAGCGTCCTGCGGTGAAAAAGAAACCCGCTGCTAAAAAGACTCCCGCGAAGAAGCCAGCGGCGAAAAAGAAAGCGGCCCCTAAAAAAGCCGTGAAGAAAAAGACGCCCGCTAAAAAGAAATAATCTTTAGCAATATCGCATAAAAAAAGCCGGGTCAGTGACCCGGCTTTTTTGTGACTATTACTTAAAGCCTACTCGCTTGCAACGCTCTGGGGCGGGGGGGCCGGAGCCGGCTTGCGACGCGGCGCGCGTTTACGGCGCGTTGAAGGCGCGTCCGCTTGCGCGGCAGGTTCACTTGAAGCCGGAGCCTGCTTTGCTTTGACTTCGGCTTCGGCTTCGGCTTCAGCTTCAGCCTTAGATGGCTCTGGCCTGTTATCGCGGCGCGGCGCGCGGTCACGGCGGGGCTTTTGATTGCGGTTTTCATTTTGCGGCTTGTCGCCCTGCTCGCCGGAGCTCTCTCCCTTGGCCTTCGCTTCATTATCTTTAGCGGCGGCTTCAGCTTTGGCCGCTTCTACGGCCGGATCGACCTTAGGCTGGAGGGAGCGCATAAGGCGCAAATAATGCTCGGCGTGTTGGGAGAGGTTTTCCGCTTTCACGCGGCTACCGGCGCTTTTCGCATCCCGAGCAAGATTGGTGTATTTTTCATATATTGTCGCCGCAGAGCCGCGAATTTTTACGTCCGGCCCATTACTGTCGAGCGAGCGATTAGGGTTTTTATTATTCCCATTATTATTATTATGATTTCTACGATTATTCCGTCCGCGTTGGCGCTTCATGGGGCGTCCCGTCTATGGTTAAATTTAAATTGCGCTTTGCGCTGATACCGTTTCACACTGTCGGTTTGATAAAGCTTTAAGCGGCGTCACTTCGCGTGAGGCTCTCTCTTAAGCTGGGATAACATTAGCGTGTCCGCCGCCCTTGTCTAGTGCTTATTTCACCCGCTACTTTGGGGCGTATCGTCACGCCTAAGCGCGGTGACAATACGGTCATGGCCAGACAAATCTTTGAGCGTGCATATATCGCCCATGCCTGTTGCCCGCAAAATATCGACCACGCTTTGGCCTTGGTCATAGCCGATTTCGAGAGCTAGCGCCCCGCCCGGTTTTAAATGCGCCGCTAGCCCAGCCGCAATCGCGCGGTAAGCTTCAAGCCCGTCCGCCCCGCCGCGCAGGGATATGTCCGGATCAAAGCCGCTCACCTCTCGCGGCAAAGCCCCCATCGCCGCGTCGGTAATATAGGGCGGGTTTGAAACGATAAGGTCAAAGGGGGCAAGGCCATTGAGAGGCGCCTGCCATGCGCCCAGATAAAACTCACACTCCACGCCAAAACTATCCGCATTTTCACGCGCCACATTCAGCGCCGCTTGCGATATATCCACCGCAAAGCCGTGCGCGTCTGCTCGCTCGCCCAGCAGGGATAAAATCACCGCGCCGCTGCCCGTGCCAAGGTCTAATATGCGCGGAACCGAAACGTCTTTAATTAACTCCAGCGCCGCCGCGACAAGCCCTTCGGTTTCTGGCCTTGGGGTCAATACGTCATGGGTGATTTTAAAGCGGCGTTTCCAAAAATCGCGATAGCCAAGGATTTGCCAGACCGGCTCCCCGCCAATGCGGCGCAAGGCGTAACCTTCAATCACCGTTAAAATATCAGCGTGAATGGGCTCACCCGCGCGCATTATCATATCACTATGGGAGAGGCCGAGAGCGTGGCCAATAAGCACGCGCGCGTCTAAATTCGCGGTTTCTAACTGCGCCGCCGCAAACCGCGCGGTAAGCGCCCTGCGCGCGCCGTCAATGCCCATTAACCCGCTTCGAGCGAGGCCAGACGGTCCGCTTGGTCTTGGGCCAATAGGCTATCAATCACGTCGGACAAATCATCCCCCGCGACGATTTTATCGAGCTTATATAAGGTCAGATTAATGCGGTGATCTGTGACGCGCCCTTGCGGGTAATTATAGGTGCGAATACGCTCTGAGCGATCGCCGGAGCCGACTTGGCTTTTACGCGCATCACTGCGCTCCGCGTCCTGCTTTGCGCGCTCCATATCATAGAGCCGCATTTTGAGAATTTTCTCGGCATTGGCGCGGTTTTGATGTTGGGATTTGGCGTCACAAACCACAACAATGCCGGACGGCCCATGGGTCATGCGCACGGCGCTATCGGTTTTATTAACATGCTGTCCGCCCGCGCCGGACGCGCGCATAGTATCAACGCGCACATCGGTCATGCTAAAATTAATGTCAATATCTTCGACCTCTGGCAGCACAGCAACGGTGGCGGCACTAGTGTGGATACGGCCTTGGGTTTCGGTGACAGGCACGCGCTGGACGCGGTGGACGCCGCTTTCAAATTTCATTTTGCCAAATACGCCCGCGCCGGAAATGGCGGCGGATATTTCCTTAAACCCGCCCATATCCGCTTCGCTCTCGGTCTGCACGTCAACTTTCCAGCCCTGCAATTGGGCGTAGCGCGCATACATGCGGTAAAGGTCACCGGCAAAAATCGCCGCTTCGTCCCCGCCCGTGCCGGCGCGAATTTCAATAATCACCGACGCGCCGTCATCCTTATCCTTGGGCAAAAGCAGAACGGCGACATTATGCTCAAGCTCCGGAAGGGCGTCTTTAAGGGTTTGCAATTCTTCCTTGGCCATCGCGCCCATATCCGGGTCCGACAGCATGGATTCCAAATCTTCCATTTCCGATAAATGGGACTGGAGCGCGCGCACGCCGCCGACCACATCTTTCATCTCCGCATATTCCTTAGCAAGGCTAACGATTTCATCGGTTTCACTGGCCACGCCCATGCGCGCCTCGATATGCTCGAAACGGTCAACGACTTGGCGGAGTTTTTCTGCGGGTATTTTCATGCTTGCTATGTAGCGCATTGGGCGCGCTTGTCGAGAGGGATTGCCCTAATAGAATAAGTTATGCTATAACAAAACATTCCATGACCCGTGCCAGGCCTAAGAGTCCCGTGCCAGACCTAAGAGTGATGATAAAAGCCATGCCGCCTAACACTGATACGCCAATAAACCCCGATGATCATGGGCATAATTGCGCGCAGCCAGAACTGCATGAGGACATAGCGCGCGGACGCGGGCGGCTCTCGGCCCCCGGGCGCATTGACCCCAATGACGCCGCGCGCATAACACGGCGTATCACCGCCTATTCCGTCGCCGTGGGCGTCATTCTTATCGCGCTTAAATTCGTGATTTGGCAGCAAAGCCAATCCGTCTCTATCCTGTCATCGCTTGTCCATAGCAGTCTTGATTTCATCGCCGCCCTCGCCACATTTTTCGGCGTGCGCTACGCCGCCCGCGCCCCCGATAGGCTGCACAGTTTTGGCCGCGGCAAGGCCGAAGGCTTCATCGCCGTGTTGCAAGCCTGCCTTGTGACCTTTTCCGCTGCCCATATTTTTGAGGCCGGCATAGAGCGTTTTATGTCGCCCCAGCCTGTCGCCCAAGGCGGAGCTATTTTACTAGTTATGGGCTTTGCCATAGCCATAAGCGGCTGGCTGTTAATGGTGCAAAGCCACGCCATTCGCTCTACGGGGTCCGTGGCCATTCGCGGTGACCGCGCCCATTTTCTCGCCGACATGGCCGCCAATATCGCCGTGGTTATCGGGGTTGGCTTTGCCGCCTTCACCCCCTTTGCCCGCGCCGATGCCATCGTCGCGTTACTAATTTCCGCATGGCTTTTATTCACCGCCTTTAGGGTCGGAGCCATCGCGTTTAATCAGCTGATGGACAGGGAGCTTCCCGATGAGGAGCGCGCCTATATCCGCGCCCTCGCCGCCCAGGACGAGCGCATATTAGAGATAAGTGATTTGCGCACCCGCGCCTCTGGCCCGCATGTGCATATTCAAATGCGCGCCGCGCTCGATACGGATTGCTCTTTGCTACAGGCCCATGAGATTATTGCTAGCGCCCAGACGCGTATCCTCTGCGCCTTCCCCGCCGCCGACGTTACCATTCATCCGGACCCGCTCGGCCACAGCCACGGCAATGCACGATTTAAGCGCGCGGATTAGGCTTTCAATCACCGTTAATTTTTTCTTACCGTCTTAGGGGCAATATACTCCGATGAGAACCCTTTACCATTGGCCATTAGACCCGCAGAGCCGTCAGGCGCGGCTGGCTCTCGCCGAGAAAAAACTCAAGTTCAAACTTGAGCTCGTCGCGCTATGGGCTCCGAGCGCGGAATTTCTCGCCATTTGCCCCGAAGCCCTGCCGCCGGCCTTGATGGACACGGTAGCGGCGAAAAAAGTGCTCATCACCACGGCGCGGGCCATATGCGAATACGCCGAAGATTTTGGCCCAGAGCGCTACCCGCTTATGCCCGATAGCCCGCATGAAAAGGCCGAAGTGCGGCGTATTTGCCAATGGTTTGACAGTAAATTCATGACCGATGTGAACGCCTATATTTTAGCCGAGCGGCTGGAGAAAATCATCGCCCGCACCGGCGCGCCCGACCCGGCGGTTTTGCGCGAAGGCCGCGAGCATTTAGCCTTTCATATGGATTATATGACATGGCTTTTAGAGGATCGCGACTGGCTCGCCGGACAGCGTCTTAGCCTTGCCGATATTGCCGCCGGCGCCAATTTATCCTGCCTTGATTATCTCGGCGAAATAAAGTGGGAGCGCTGGCCGCAGGTGAAAGCCTGGTATCAGAAACTGAAATCCCGGCCCAGTTTTCGCCCGCTTCTTAAGGACCGCATAGCCGGACTTTTGCCGCCGCGACATTACGCCGACCTTGATTTTTAAGCTGCGCCCATTTAGGCCCGCCCTATGGCGATAATGAAAACCATCAGAAAACGCGCGGACAAGCTCGGCTTTGGCGCGCTCGGCATTGTTGATTTAACGGCCCACGAGCCGGATAACGCCCAATGGCTTCGCGAATTTATCAGCAAACATTATCACGGCTCTATGGCGTGGATGGAGGACAGTTTGGAGCGCCGCGTCCATCCTAATGCCATGTGGAGCGAGGCTAAATCCGCGATAGTTTTAGGCTTTAATTACGGCCCCGATAGTGACCCGCTCATCACAATTGGCCAGACGGGTAAGGCGACCATATCGGTCTATGCGCGCAATAAGGATTACCATCAGCTTATCAAAGGCAAGCTTAAGGAACTGGCGGGAATTTTAGCGAGCGATACGGGGGCGGATGTTAAAGTGTTTGTAGATACCGCCCCGCTAATGGAAAAGCCGCTCTCCGCCGCCGGCGGCATTGGCTGGCAGGGCAAGCACACTAATTTGGTCAGCCGCGAATTTGGCTCTTGGCTGTTTTTAGGGGTTATCCTCACCGAGGCTAAATTGCCGTCCACGGTGGCGGAGACAGACCATTGCGGAAACTGCACGGCCTGCCTTGATATTTGCCCGACGCGCGCTTTCCCCGCCCCCTATCAAATCGACGCGCGGCGCTGCATTTCATATCTAACGATTGAGCATAAAGGCCCGGTGGATTTAGAGCTGCGCGCCTTGATGGGCAATAGGATTTACGGCTGTGATGATTGCCTTGCCATTTGCCCGTGGAATAAATTCGCCCAGCAGGCTAGCGAGATAAAACTGCAAGCGCGCGAGGATTTAAACGCGCCGGATTTAGCCGGGCTTGCGGCGCTGACCGAAACCCAGTTTCGCGAGAAATTTAGCGGCTCTCCGATTAAGCGCATCGGCCACGCGCAATTTATCCGCAATGTGCTCTACGCCATTGGTAATAGCGGACGCGGGGAGTTACGCGGCGCGGCGAAGGCGCATATAGGCTCACCATCAGAAGTCGTTGCCGACGCCGCAATCTGGGCGGCGGGCAGGCTTGAGAGCTTATAAAGCGCGCCAGCCAATGTCGCGGCGCACAAAGCCTTCGGGCCAATCAATGTCATTATCAATGGCGGCGTAAGCCTTATCGAGCGCGCCCTTTAGGGTTTCCGCCTGTGCCGTCACATTCAGCACGCGCCCGCCATTACTCAGCAAATCTCCGTCCTCAGCGCGCTTGGTGCCCGCATGGAAAACGCGCAGGCCATCGCGGCCGTCGGCCCGCTCTACGCCCTTAATCAGCGTGCCTTTTTTATAGCTCGCCGGATAGCCCGCCGCGCACATCACCACATTGACGGTCGGGGTATTGTCCCATGCCGGAGCGGTTAATTCTGACAATTTACCCGCCGCCGCCGCAATGAATATTTCCATTAAATCACTGGTCAGCATTTGCATCACCACTTGGCATTCCGGATCGCCGAAACGAGCATTATATTCAATCAGTTTTGGCCCCTCGGGAGTCATCATCAGGCCGGCAAAGAGCACGCCGGTAAACGGATTGCCCTCGGCCGCCATGCCTGCCACGGTCGGGTCGATAATTTCTTTCATCACCCGCGCTTGCTGGGCGGCGGTAAATATTGGAGCCGGAGCATATGCGCCCATGCCGCCCGTATTAGGGCCAGTGTCGCCCTCGCCGACGCGCTTATGGTCCTGCGCGCCGATAAGGGGCAATGCTGACGCGCCGTCGGCGATAGCAAAAAAGCTGACTTCTTCGCCGGTCATAAATTCTTCAATCACCACTTGCTGGCTCGCCGCGCCAAATTTACCGGAGAAAAACTCATCAAGCTCCGCGCGCGCTTCCTCGATAGTTTCAGGAATTACCACGCCCTTACCCGCCGCAAGACCATCCGCTTTTAACACGTAAGGCGGGGTCATGGTTTCAAGGTAAGCCTTGGCCTTGGCGGCGCGGGTGAACACGCCGTAACCCGCGGTTGGAATATTATGACGGGTGCAAAAATCCTTGGTGAAGGCTTTGCTAGATTCTAATTGGGCGGCGCGCGCGGTCGGGCCAAAGGCGGGTATGCCAATGGCGGATAATTTATCAACAATGCCGCCGGCGAGCGGGCCTTCCGGCCCAACCACAACAAAGTCAATGCTCTCGCGAATGACGTAATCCACCAGAGCGCCCACATCTTCTGCGCCAATATTTACGCAGTCACAAACCTGCGCTATGCCCGCATTGCCCGGCGCGCAAATCAGTTTTGAAATAAGCGGGCTTTGATTAAGCTTCCACGCCAGAGCATGTTCGCGTCCGCCGCTACCGATGAG
Organism: Robiginitomaculum sp.; assembly: GCA_036478975.1. Classification (GTDB taxonomy): domain Bacteria; phylum Pseudomonadota; class Alphaproteobacteria; order Caulobacterales; family Maricaulaceae; genus Robiginitomaculum. Next base: position 14,982 of record JAZGFA010000189.1, read on the forward strand.
AAGAGTTTTCATAATGGCCTCAATAAAGTATTGGGAAATGGTTTACTGGCTAGGGCTTTACGCGATAGAGTAGCGCACGCCAACAGTAAAGCACGCCCCATGGAAAATGAAACGACTAATAGCCCCGAATATACCGTATCGGAACTGGCCTTTGCCCTAAAGCGCACGGTCGAGGAGACCTATGGCCGCGTGCGCGTGCGCGGGGAGCTAGGCCGGGTCACTATCGCGAAATCCGGCCATTGCTATCTTGACGTTAAAGACGACAAGGCGGTGATAAATTCCATCATTTGGAAAGGCGTCATGGGCCGTCTGCCCATGGTTCCCGAAGAGGGCATGGAAGTGATATGCGAGGGCAAATTATCCACCTATCCGGGGCGCTCCAATTATCAGCTAATTATAGACCGCATGGAGCTCGCCGGCGAGGGCGCGCTGATGGCTTTGCTAGAGCGGCGTAAACGCGGCTTTGCCGCCGAAGGGCTGTTTGACGAAGAGCGCAAAAAGCCGCTGCCCTTCATGCCCAAAACCATTGGGGTTGTCACCTCTCCGACAGGGGCAGTTATCCGCGATATACTGCACCGCATTGAAGACCGCTACGGCGTCCATGTCATTGTCTGGCCCGTGGTTGTTCAGGGCAAGGCTAGCGCCAATGAGGTCGCCCGCGCCATAAACGGCTTTAACGCCATGGACAATAGCGGCCCCGTGCCGCGCCCTGACGTTTTAATCATCGCGCGCGGCGGCGGATCCATCGAAGATTTGTGGGGCTTTAACGAAGAAATAGTCGTGCGCGCGGCGGCCGGTAGCGCCATACCGCTCATCTCTGCCATTGGCCATGAGACCGACTGGACATTGCTTGATTATATTGCCGACTACCGCGCCCCGACCCCGACGGCGGCGGCGGAAATGGCCGTGCCCGTGCGCGCGGATTTGGTCACGACAAATGATGATTACGGCCTGCGCCTGCGCCGCGCCCTCGCCCGCACAGCCGAGCAAGCCCGCATGGGCCTAAACGCCGCCCGCTTGCCGCGCCCGCAAACCTGGCTTGGCCCCCATCAGCAGCGCCTAGATATTGCGTCCGCGAAATTGCCGAGCCTCTTGCGCCTCACCGATCCGGCGGCGCAAAAACTCTCCGCCCTGACCGCGCGCTTAATGCCCGCCTTAATGAACGGCCAAGATAAGCGCGAGAGCCAACTATGCAATATTGCCAGCCGCCTTACCCCGCATTTAATGGCCCAGCGGCTCACCACCCTATCAGCCAAGGTGAGTAGCGCAGGGTCACTACTCTCGGCCTATAGCTATCAAGGGGTTTTGGCGCGCGGATACGCTCTCGTCACCGACACGGGCGGCCATGTGGTGCGCGACGGGGCACGCCTGTCCGCCGGTGATGATGTGACTTTAACCTTTAAGGATGATGTTAAGCGCGGCGCGAAAATCACCGACGGCATTCCAGCTGCGGCTCCTCCTGTTTCAGCCCCGCCAGCGGCCCCAAAAAAGCGCGTAAAACCCAAACCTAAAAAAACAGACCATTCGCAGTTGGGGCTCTTCTAAAATGCGCGCGCCCATACTATAGTGGGCATCAATAAGGACACACGATTATGAACCCTGATTTTTCCGGCCAGGCCAAACTCCATTATGACACACCCGATTTCACCATTATGGAGACCGGGGCTTATGTGCTGTGCGCGGTGACCCAAACCCAAATTCCATTAGACCAACTCAAATATTGGAACGCGGATTTGCAAGAAGCCTATAAGGACGGCCAAACCGCCGCCGCGCGCTGGAAAGCGGTGAACGGATAATGGCGCGTCTTGCCCTGATGATTACGCCAGTGCTTGCGTCGATGTTTTTTGCTTCTTGTCAGGCGAAAACTCCGGCGGTAACGGTCCAAAAACCCGCACCCGAAATCCTATCAGAGATTACGCTGCAAGCGCCGCCTGTCCCAGAAGTCGCACCCGTGCAAATCGCGCAGGTTAAAGCCCCTAAGGGCTACGGCGAACCTAAGCAAACTCTGAGTTTAAATTGTAATGGCGTGGCCAGCCAAGGCGGCATGATGCTCTGCCGCACCGCCCCGAATGCCGTGGTCAAAATTGGCCGCTCGGTCACCCGCTCCGACGCTAAGGGCAATGTCATCCTAGGCTTTGACCGCGACGCGGCCGCCTCCATGAGCGTCACCGTGACCGCAAATGGTAAAACTATCACCCATAAACTCCCCATCGCAAAGCGGGACTATAGCGTGCAGCGCATTGACGGCTTGCCGCCCAGCCAAGTGTCCACATTTACCCCCGATGATTTAAAGCGCATCAAAGCGGCCAGCGCCCGCAAACGGGTCGCCTTTTCCTCCAATCAAGAGGCGATATATTTCACTGACGGCTTTGACTATCCGGTGCGCGATTTTATCAAAACCTCCCCCTTTGGCAGTCAGCGCATTTTAAACGGCGAGATGAAAAAGCCCCATTACGGGGTTGATATTGCCGCCCCGCTTGGCACGCCGATTTACGCTCCGGCGGACGGCATTGTCGCCATGGCCGATGAGGATCTCTATTTTGAAGGCGCCATGGTGGTGATTGACCATGGCCAAGGGCTAAATTCGCTCTACCTCCATGTGAACTCTACCAGCGTTAAGCCGGGCGAGCGCGTCATCCGCGGCCAGCAAATCGGCACAATCGGCAGCAAAGGCCGCTCCACCGGCCCGCATCTATGCTGGCGTCTCAAATGGCGCAAAGAGCATTTAGATCCGGAGCTTTTGACACAATGGCCGGGCCGAGAATAAAGTCGGGAGCAGGCCGCCTCAAGCCATAATTTAAACACACTCCCCCGCCATCACAGCGGCAAGGGGGAATGGTTATGCGCAAGAAAATTTTTATAATACTTAGCCTGTGCATCGCCATCATCTGGATAATCAATACATCCCTTTTCACAAAACCTTCAGGCGTGCCCGCAAAGCTATGGGCCCATCGCGGCGTGCATCAAACCTATAGTGCCGACGGCGTTACCAATCAAACCTGCACGGCGGCGATTATCGATAGGCCTAGCCATAGCTTTATTGAAAACACCCTGCCTTCCCTGCGCGAAGCCGTCAGGCTTGGCGCGGATATGTTAGAGCTTGATATTCATCCGACACGCGATGGCGATTTTATTGTTTTCCATGACTGGACGCTCGATTGCCGCACGGATGGGACGGGCAAAACCCGAAACCATACACTGGCCGAGCTTAAGGCGCTCGACGCCGGATATGGCTACACGGCAGACGGCGGCAAGACCTATCCGTTTCGCGGGAAATTTATCGGCGCGATGCCAAGTCTTGAAGAGGCGCTCACCGTCACCGGTGACAAAATTGTTTTTATCAATATTAAAAGCCGTAGCCGCGAGGAAGCGCGCCTATTGGCGAGCTATTTAAAAGCGCTCGGGCTAGATAATATGGACAGGCTTGTCATCTATGGCCACCCCGCTCCGATAGCCGAACTTGAAAGCATAAATGCGAACTTTAAAACCTTTACCAAGGCGCAAGGGAAAGCCTGCGTAAAGTCCTACATATTGACAGGATGGACCGGGCGCATGCCAAAGGCCTGTGAAAACACATTCATCGGCGTGCCCAGTAATTATCGCCGCCTTATGTGGGGTTGGCCCCATAAATTATCGGCGCGGGCAGAGGCGGCAGGCTCCCAAATTCTTCTGATTGGAGAGCTTAAAAAAGGCAGCGCCACTCAAACCATTGATAGCGCAACCGGTTACGCCAATATCCCAAAGGGCTTTGACGGCATTATCGCAACCAATAAAATAGGGGTGATTGGCCCTTTGGCGCGCGGCGCCCGACAATAAACATTGCCCCGCGCGCGCGGCGCTGATACTAGGCTTCAACACTTACGGCCTTCGCAATGTTTACGGCGGCCAATGCATGAGAAGTACCTATGAAAATCAATGGCAATGAAATCCGTCAGGGCAATATTATTAAGCACCAAGATACGCTCTGGCTTGCGGTAAAATGTAATGCGGTAAAGCCCGGCAAGGGCGGGGCTTTTAACCAAGTCGAGCTGAAAAACATTCTTGATGGGCGCAAGCTTAATGAGCGTTTTCGCTCCTCTGAGACCGTGGAAAAAGTGCGCCTTGACCAAAAACTGCACACCTATCTTTTCGCCGAGGGCGATATGCGCGTATTTATGAACTCTGAGAATTACGAGCAAATCCACCTAGCCGACGAATTTATCGGAGGCGCGGCCGCTTACCTTCTTGACGGCATGGAAGTGCAAGTCGAATTTTACGAAGAGCGCGCCATTTCTATCGCCCTGCCAGAGCAGGTCATTTTGACCATTGCCGAGACCGAGCCTGTGGTTAAAGGCCAGACAGCGGCCAATAGCTTTAAGCCTGCAATTTTAGAAAATGGCGTGCGCACTTCCGTGCCGCCTTTCGTCGCCGGAGGCACGCGCATTGTCGTAATGACCGCCGATGGTTCTTACGTGAAAAGGGCGGAATAGTCATGGCCACACTCTCCCCCTTAATGGTAATTATGCAAAATGCGGCCCGCAAGGCGAGCCGTTCCTTAACCCGCGATTTTGGCGAAGTTGAAAACCTGCAAGTGTCGCGCAAAGGCCCCGCTGATTTTGTCAGCGCCGCCGATAAAAAGGCCGAAGAAGTCCTGCTTGATAATCTGCGCCGTGACCGCCCCGGCTATAGCTTTCTGATGGAAGAAGCCGGAGAGATTAAAGGCAGTGATAAAACCCACCGTTTCATCGTTGACCCGCTCGACGGCACGACAAATTTTCTGCACGGCATTCCGCATTTCGCCATTTCCATCGCCCTAGAGCGTAATGGCGAACTGGTCGCGGGCCTTGTTTATAACCCGATTAATGATGAGATGTTTCACGCCGAAAAAGGCCGTGGAGCCTTCCTTAATTCTGGCCGCGACGGGGCCGACGTAAAGCTTAGGGCCGCCGCGCGCACTAATTTTAATGATTGCGTATTTGCTACGGGCATTCCGTTTTTAGGCCGCCCTGGCCACGCAAAATTTCTCACCGGCTTGCACAAAGTCATGGCCGAGAGCGCCGGCGTCCGCCGTATGGGCGCGGCGTCACTCGATTTGGCGTGGACGGCGGCCGGCCGTTATGACGGTTTTTGGGAACGCGATCTTGCCCCTTGGGACACGGCAGCAGGCATTGTCATTGCCCGTGAAGCCGGCCTTATCGTCGAGCAATTAGGCGCAAGCGAAGATGACAGCGCCCCTAATGATCCGTGCGGCAGCGGCAATATTATCTGCACAACGCCGGCCCTTATGGATGCCCTTAAGGCGCGGCTTGGCTAAATTTAGGATTGATTTTTTTTGAAACCTGCCTAGGGTTTTAGTGCCAATGGGGCAACATACTAAAATAGGGCACATCATGAAAAAATACACCATAATTACATCACTTTTCGCCGTAAGCTTATTGACGACTCCGGTCGCCATGGCCGGCGATTTCGGTCTAGGACTTAGCGTCGGCACGAGCGGGGTTTCCGCCGAAGTGAAAACAAATATGAGCGATAAACTCGTTCTGCGCGGCGCGTATAATTATTTCGACCTTGACGTTGACGAAGTCTATGACGGCATTGCCTATACGGGCAAATTCGACATGAGCACATTTGGCGGCTTTGCGGATTTTCATCCCATGGGCAATGGATTTTTGCTGTCCGGCGGCGCCTATCTTGGCGATAAAGGACTAACCCTTAATTCCGCTCCAACGGGCAATGTGACGATTGGCGATATCAATTATACACCGGCCCAAGTCGGCACGCTGAAAAGCACGGTTGAGCTCGCCAGTTTAGCGCCTTATGCGGGGCTTGGTTTTGACAATTTCGGCATGACAGACGGCGCTTTTAGCGTCAATCTGCGTCTTGGGGTTATGATGACGGGCACGCCGGAAGTTGACCTGCAATCCGCCGGAGGCCTATTGAGCGGCAATCCCCTGCTCGAAGCAGAAATTGCGCGCGAGGAAGCCAATATTGCCGATGAAATTGATAAATATAAATTTTTTCCGGTTATCTCTATCGGCACGGCCTATGCGTTTTAAGCTTTGAGCCTATAAAATTATAGAGCGGCGCGTCCTATAATAACGTGTCGATCATTCACTTAAGAATGTATTGACACAAAATTACTCCATGGTATTCATACCCGCATGAATAATTGGTCCGATTATCCTATATTTATGGCGATTGCCCAGACGGGTAGCCTTACTGCGGCGGGCCAAAGCCTTGGCATTAGTCAGCCTACGGTTGGCCGGCGGTTAAAGGCGCTTGAGGGGCATTTCGGCGGGCCGCTCCTGCGCAAGGAAGACGGGCGGCTTGTGCCCACCGAATTTGGTTATCAGGTGCTTGACCATGTCGGGCGCATGAATGACGAGGCGGCGGCGATAGAGCGCAGCTCTGCCACGCTAGAGCATTCCCTCTCCGGCCCCGTGCATATTTCCGCCAGCCAAGGCATGGGCGACCATTGGCTTCCCTATGCTATGCAAAGTTTTCGCGAGGTTAATCCCGACATTATCGTTGATGTTAGCGTCAATATGCGCACGGCCAATTTGGCCCAGCGTGAAGCCGACATTGCCCTGCGTTGGGGCGGGCCGGGCACGCAAAATAGTCTGATTGGGCGCAAGGTCGTGTCCTGCGGCTTTGGGCTTTATGCGGGGCGCGGCTATATAGAGCGCCACGGCATGCCGAAAAAATCAGCCGAGATTATCGACCATGATGGCTGCACCGTCACCCTTGATGGCCATGACCTTATGTGGAAGCGCATTGTTGATGAAAGCCTTTTGATCCCGCGCCGTTTCACCTTTCGCACCGACAGCGTAGAGGCCCATAAAAATGCAATTGAAGCCGGATACGGCATTGGCCCCCTGCCCCATTGCGGGCTAGGCGGGCGCGACGTTGTCCGCGTCCTGCCCGAGTTTGAACAGGTGATGGATTTATGGGTTGTCGCCCATGAGGATTTACGCAAAAGCGCCCGCATCCGCGCCGCCTTTGATTTTCTTATCGGGGCCCTGCAAGATGATAGCGCCCATTTTCGCTTTGGTGAGCAAAGCTGCTTTGAAG
>JAZGFA010000190.1:0-4332 GCA_036478975.1 Robiginitomaculum sp.
GGCCGTGTAGAGGTCGAGGAAATTCGCAAAGACCGTTACGCTATCGTTATTACAGAGCTGCCTTTTCAAGTCAATAAAGCGAATATGATCAAGAAGATAGCTGAACATGTTCGCGAGAAACGTATCGAAGGTATCTCCCATATTCAGGACGAATCCGACCGCGTCGGCATGCGCGTTGTTGTTGAGCTTAAACGTGACGCCGTCGCAGATGTGGTGCTAAACCAACTCTACCGTTATTCGCAGCTGCAGCAAAATTTCAGCGCCAATATGCTCGCCCTTAATGGCGGACGTCCGCAGCAAATGAATGTGCGCCAAATGCTCACCGCCTTCCTTGCTTTCCGCGAAGACGTCATTGCGCGCCGCTCTAAACATGATTTGTCAAAGGCGCGCGACAAGGCCCATATTTTGGTTGGCCTTGCCACCGCCGTCACCAATATTGACGAAATTATCAAACTCATCCGCACGTCGAAAAATCCCAAAGAAGCGCGCGAGAGATTACTGGCCCGCACATGGCCGGCGCAGAAAATGGGCGCTCTGATTAAACTCATCGCCGATCCGCGCTCCATGTTGCTTGATGGTAATACCATTCAGCTTACGGAAGAGCAGGCCAAGGCGATTTTGGAATTGCGCTTGCTTAAACTGACCGCGCTGGGCCTTGATGAAATTACCGCCGACGCGGAAAAACTCGCGGCGCAGATTACCGATTTGCTCGATATACTGCGCTCCCGCGAACGGGTCACTGCCATTATCGTAGACGAGCTAACCGATGTGCGTGAGCGTTTCGCCACGCCGCGCCGCTCTATATTCACCGCGGGCGGGCTTGATTTTGACGATGAAGACCTGATTGCCGTAGAGGATATGGTCGTGACCGTGACCGCTTCTGGCTATGTTAAGCGCACGCCGCTCGACACATATCGCGCGCAAAGGCGCGGCGGCAAGGGCCGCTCTGGCATGTCGATGAAGGATGAGGATTACGTCACTAATGTCTTCGTCGCCTCGACCCATACACCGGTGCTATTTTTTAGCTCCACCGGCATGGCCTATAAGCTTAAAGTGTGGAAACTGCCCATAGGCGGGCCTAATACGCGCGGTAAGGCGCTGGTCAATATATTGCCGCTTGGCCAAGATGAGAGCATTAGCTCCATCATGGCCCTGCCGGAAAATGAGGATGAATGGGCCGGCATGGATATTATGTTCGCGTCGCGCTCCGGCGGCGTGCGCCGTAACTCGCTCGCCGATTTCACGCGGGTTAACCGCAATGGCAAAATCGCCATGAAACCGGATGAGGGCGACGGCATTGTCGGCGTGCGCATTTGTGACGAGGATGATGACATCTTGCTGACCACGGCTTTGGGTAAATCCCTGCGTTGCCGCGTTACCGATATTCGCCGCTTTGTTGGCCGCACATCATCCGGCGTGCGCGGCATTAAACTGGCGGAGGGCGATGAGGTCATCTCCATGGCGGTATTGCGCCATATGGACGTGACCACGGACGAGGCGCGCGCCTATATGAAGCACGCCAATGCCTTGCGCCGTTTGGATGACGAGGACGGCGAAGACGATAGCGCCGCCGATGAGGGCGTGGAAACAAGCCTATCGGCGGAGCGCTTAACCGCGCTGTCCGAGGCGGAGCAATTTATGCTGACCCTCGCCGATGACGGCTTTGGCAAACGCTCTAGCTCCTATGATTATCGCTGCATGAACCGCGGCGGGCAGGGCGTCACCGCGCAAAACCTCTCGCGCAAAAAAGGCGAGCCAGATGCCCGTCTTGTGCGCAGTTTCACCATCTCCGACGACAATGAAATCATGATGGTCACCGATGGCGGACAGCTTATCCGCTGCCCCGTCCGCAATATCCGCATCGTCAGCCGCTCCTCACGCGGCGTCACGGTCATCCGCGTAAAAGCCGATGAACGCGTGGTCTCCGTAGAACGCATTGAGGAAAGCGACGATGATGAGGATGAAGCGCAGGATGAAGGTGAGAGCGTGTGACGAATGCGAGTAGGCGTTCTCTATTGGCTGTTGGTGTTAAGTCTTTGACAAAGCGACCCTTCCGATACGTATCTCCACCAGAAGGCAAAACGTTCATATTGGGCGACCCTCTGCTCAGTCCCAAGAAGGAGTACGTGGTTCCAATTGACCCGCAAGTGGCAATTGTTTTTAGGGCTGCGGACGGGCCTCTCCTTGGAGTTTTGACGCGTGAAACTCGAAGAATGATTAACAATGATATTTTTGCCGCTTCTTCCCGCGTCATTGCGACCAGTGAGGGTTACCTTAGATGTTTAGCCAAAAAGCAGGGAAGGTCCTTGACCTTTACTTCGGACACAGACCGTCCGCGCTCCGGTTCTGATTTTGCGTTACAGTAAACTCTCCCCCTCTATATCACGCCCAAACAACAGTCCTCGCGCCTACAAAACGCGCTAGTCTTTGCAATTCCGCTTCTAGCTTTTGCTGGCGGGCGGGGGACCATGTCACACTTGTTTCTGGCCAGAGCTTTAGCACATTTAGCACTGCGGCTTTGCGGTCGGCTTTGACTTCTATGCGCCCAACAATGCGGCCAGATTGCAAAAGCGGGTAGACGTAATATCCCCATTTTCGCTGGGCGGCGGGGACGAAAATTTCGATGCGGTAGTCAAATCCGAATATGCGGTGCAGCCGTTTGCGGTTGCGGATGAGCGGGTCAAATGGGTTTAAAATTCGCATGCGGGCGCTTGGCGGCTCAAGGCGTGACAGGCGCGCCTCTATGTCCGGCGCGGCGTAGGCTTGCGTCCATGACCCTTCGGCGGTTTCGATGGAGACTGGCACGCTGTCTGCGGTTTTAAGCCAGTCTTTAATATCGGCGGCGTTGGCCACGCCCCAAAAATCTTGCAACTGCGCGGGGGTGGCGATGGATAAGCGGTGTAAGGCTTGCTGGCAAAGCCATGCTAATTGCTGCCCGTCGGTCATGGCGCAATCCTCGTTAAAGTTGGGAATTACGCGCTCGGATAAGTCATAGAATTTGGTGAAGTTTTCGCGGTGGGATGTAGTCAGCTCGCCGATATTCCACAAATACTCCAAGGCTCTTTTATGGGGAGGGCGCTCCCACATGTGTTTTGGGCCGGTGTTTTTACTGTTGAAATCATGGGTGGATAGCGGGCCTTCATTTCTGATGCGCGCTTTAATATCCGCGTGTAAGGGCTTGGCGATATTCCAGCGTTTACTCGCCAATATGCGCCGCTCCATGCGCTTAAATTGCCTTTGCCACACCGGATAAAGCTCCATTGGCAGGATTGAGGCGTCATGGGTGAAGTGCTCAAATAGGCCGTGGTTCTCAGCCAGTAATTCCCACAAAATCGGCTCGCGGTAATTCTGATTGCGGCTCCAAAGAATATGGTGATGGGCCCGCGACACCGTGCGGATCGTGTCGAGCTGCACAAAGCCCATGGCCTTGATAATGGCGAGCGTATCGAGCGGTCCGGTTGGCGGCTTTGCCAGTCCATGGGCGTCGATGAGCAAATGACGCGCCTGACGATTGGTGATTTTTAAGGGCATGGGTTACGCTAGCCATAAAGCCTTGCCAATAAAAGGTTAAATTGCCCCGTAAGAAACCCATTGCCCGCGCGGCGCGGCGCGTTATAAGCAATTATGACACATCGTATTGCGCTTTATCCGGGGACATTTGACCCGATGACCAATGGCCATTTTGATATTATCGAGAGGGCCACCAAACTTTGCGACGAGCTGATTATCGGCGTTGCTATCAACCGTTCTAAGGGGCCGCTGTTTAGCCTTGATGAGCGAGTAGAGATGGTGGGTGACGCCATTGCGGCGATTAAGACCGACTGCAAAGTTAGGGTAGTGCCGTTCGAGGGACTGCTTATCCAATTTGTCGCGGACCAAGGCGCGTCCATGGTAGTGCGCGGATTGCGGGCCGTATCTGATTTTGAATATGAATTTCAAATGGCGGTGATGAATGACAAGCTTAACCCGAACATTGAAACCGTGTTTTTAATGGCCAATCCAGAGCATCAAGCGATTGCTTCGCGACTGGTAAAAGAAATTGCGCGGCTCGGCGGAGATGTTACACAGTTTGTCTCACAGCAAATCGCTTTGCGCCTAAAGGATAAATATTCATGATGACCCGTATTTCAACTGCCCTTCTTATTTCCGCCGCTATGGCGACCACGGCCTGCGCCGAGCAAGCGCCGTCTTCCCAAGTCGCCGCGCCGATTAGCGCGAGCGCCCCCGTTGCAGCGTCCGCTAGCTTTAGCGCTCCGGACAGCGCATGGCGCACGGTGGATCAAGATAATTTAATGTATATTAAAACCAAGCACGGTACGGCGATTGTCGAGC
>JAZGFA010000191.1:0-3232 GCA_036478975.1 Robiginitomaculum sp.
ATTCAAAATAACATCGCAAATTACATCCTCGCCGAGGGCAGTTTTAATCGCGTCCAAACGCGCGCGGGCGAGATGTAAGGACGGAATAGCGGTGTCTGTTACAAGCGCGAAATGATTGGCGCCGCCAATCGCGGCCATGGTCCAAGGCCGCCAAAAGCGCGGCACGTCGAGCACAACAAAATCATACATTTTACAGGCCATATCCAGCAAGGTGACAACGGTCTGGGGGTTGACCATATCATTGCCGCCGAGCGTATTGGGCGCGGCGAGCAGAGCGAGGCCGCTTTCATGCGTGCTCATAAGCGCAGTGGTAAAGGCTTTATCTATGCGCGAAGGCGCGCCTTGCAAATCTTTCATGGCCAGACTTGGCGGTAGGTCAAGGTGATGGGCGCAGGCCCCGTTTTCAAAGTCCAGATCAATCAGGCAGACAAGCGGCTCAGTGGCGCGAATATTCTTCGCTGTTTTGGTCTGCGTCTCGCGCGCCAGATTATAGGCAATTTCAACGGCCAGGCTGGTGACGCCGACACCGCCGGCCGCGCCCATCAGGGCAAGGCAGGCGGCCTCTTGGGGCGCGGGAGGAGTCTGTGTTTGGACACGTTCATGTGGCGCAACATTCTCTAGCACTAACGGCGCTTCGCCTGTTCCTTCGGGCGGTATGGTTAGGCCATCATCAGATGCCAAGTGAATTAAATCTTTGGGGCTCATGTCCCGCTCCTTAAATCTTCGCCCATGGCCGTAACCGTAACGTCCGGCATTTGGGTCAGGGATTCTGGTAAAAACAAATCCAGAAAAGCAAAGTCAAAACTCAAATTAGTGACAGTAACGCTAATCATTGGCGCAGGGCTTGCCGGGTTGCCAGCCCGCCCCAGGCCGGAGCCGACATAGGAGATTTTAACATTGCTGCTATCAAGCTGCCCAAAAACATCGCACATGCCTCGGCGTTCTTTTTGTGTCGCGCCGCATGTCATGTCCAAATCCGGGCCAAAGACAATCGCGTTCATGGCGGCGCTATCATAAACTCCTTGATCACAATTTGAGGTTTGGCCAAAGCAATTGCGCTGATAATCCGGCATCGGATCGCCTGCTGCTACTCCGCCGCCCAAACCCGTCATTGTTACAAGGTCGCGGGCGACCGGATCAGATGTTGCTGCCAACCTCGCGCCGTGACGGGCGGCTTGTTGCGCGCCGTTCCATTGCCAATAAGCGTAACCCGCCTCAACGGTTGCGCCGGTTAGCGCGACCATAAGCATGATCATGAAGGACGCTTCAACCGTGACCGCGCCGGAATTATTTGATATAAAATCACGGAGCCGCATTAGCCGGCATCCCCGATCAAGCGTTCTTCATAGCTGGCTTTGACTGTGACCGATCCACCTGTCACCGCTTTTAAAAACCCGATACCGTCATAGCTCAATTGCGAGGTGAGGCGCGCGACTTTAATCGTATCGCCGCCGCGGTAATCACGGCTTCCGCCATTATCCGGATTGGCTGTGTTTTGATAGGAGATCACGACATCATTCGCGCCCCAACCTGTGATTTTGGCCGTGCCGCCTGAGGTCAACTGGCCTGTTGTCGCAAGGCGCCGGGCTTTGGTTTCAAGGCTTTGCGGGTTTTCACTGCGCGATAAATAATTACCGGCGGCTGTTAAGCCGTTTTCCATTTTGTGATTTTGCAACATTAATAGCGAACTATCCACGCCCCCAAACCCGAGCAGGATCAGCAGCGGAAAAACGAAAACCGCTTCCACAACTGCTGCGCCGGATTGGCAATCACGATATGCGCCTAGCTTTAACACTAGCGCGCCAAGGCAACCTGATCTTTGGACTCAATATCCGCGCCTTGCACAACAGGGCCGACAATTTCGCCCCACAGTATATTTTTCTGCCCCTTGCCCATAGGCTCGGTCAAAAAGACTTTGACAAAGGTTTCAACCGGCAGCGGATCTGTGCGTCCGGCCATGGACGCACCGCTGGCTTCGATCATGCCGCAATTTAAAACGGCGGCGTGAATGATGCGGCGGTCTTCGACCGTGGTTGACGGCCCGTAACTATGACATTGGGGCAGGCCCTCTTCGGGCGTGTTTCCGCTGCCGTAGGTGATATCGCCGGGGACGCAATTGGTGTCAATTTCCCAGCGGTACATAGCGTAGCGCGAGGGCGGCTCAGCCGGCGAGACCGTATGGTTGTTGTAATTTAAGCTATAGGTCACGCCTTCGAGGGTAATCGGACTCATATAATTATGGTTGATCTTCATATATTCAACGAAGTCCCAATTACCATTGCCTAGGCGTCCATTACCGTCAGTGCAATCACCGCAGTCAAAACAATGATCGCGGGGCAGGCCCATGGCGTTATTGTCCGGCGATTCTTTGCAGACTTTATTGCCTTCCGAATAACCTTTGACGACATTGGCGGCAGGGGCATAACGGGGGTCATTTTTCTTGGATTTGAAAGGCCCTTTATAAATATCAAACCGCGTATTGAGGCCGTGGCGCATCGAGCTGATATTGCCGGGACGCAGAACCACGCCTGCGCTTTTGCTCATACAGACGGGCGGGATATCAATGGCAACCGCGTCGCGAATTTTCGCGGCCCCGCTATTGCCGCCAAAGGGGTCTAGCCAGCCAAAATTGCCGGGGCCATATTGCGCATTATTGCCGCCGGGCGTTTTAAATTTGACCTGACGGCGGCGGAAATCAGGGTCTTCCATGGCTTCGTAAATCGTTTTTTCCATGCCCTCAAACGGATTGCAGATAAAGACCGGTGCTACGCCGCAAACGCTTTGATCAAATCCGGCAACAGATTTGGCCGAGAGTGTCGTATCGGTTAATTTATGCACCAAGGACGTCGGAAAGATCGTCGAGACGGATTCCGGCTTTACTTTGACTTCGACATATTTGGCTTCCGATGGATTATAGGTCACATGGTTATTGGTGACGCTGTCATAATCATTGGCGGGCAAAGATTTGAGATAGCGAATGGTGTCAATACCGACTTCGCCGTTGCCTGTTTTGGCAAATTTCTGGTCATTGGAGACGAGGCGCTGAATGGCGCGTGTGGCGCGCTGTAGGCTGTCGGAGCGCTGGTCAAGTTCGGCCGCGCCTGCGCGGGCCAAAGCATCTGACGCGCTTTGCAGATCATTATCCATATTATAAAGCCGCGAAGCATCGACGGATAAGGCCGCGCCGCCGACAAGGGCAGGCGCCGCTATAACGCCCCAAAGCGCGATCGCG
>JAZGFA010000192.1:0-5786 GCA_036478975.1 Robiginitomaculum sp.
GCAAAAACCGCATGTATTTCGGCTATCAACTAGACCGTGAAATCAATGATAAGCTCTATGCTTATGGTAACGCCAATTACTACTCAGACGAATTTGGCCCTTTTAAAAATGGCTCATTCCTCGGCGCAGGTCTTGGCTATCAGGCTATTAAAACCGAGCCCATGCAGTGGGCGCTAGAGGGCGGCGCGGGTTACCGTACGCAAAAAACCCGCCCTGTGGGCATGGTTCCCGGTGAAAATGTCGGCGAGTTCGCCCTTCGCGGCGGCTCTGATTTTGATTACAAATTAAATGAGAACGTCTCTTTGTTTAATAATAGCGAAGTCATCTGGTCGGATGCGGATACCTATATCTGGAATGATATTGGCATTACCGCTAACCTTGCGGGCAACCTTGCGGCGCGGGCAAGCTTTCGCTTTGACACCCATTCCGATGTGCCAGCCGGCACGGAGAAAACGGACACGATTAGCCGTATCTCCCTTGTTTACACAATGAAGTAAAACTTTTGAGGGCGCTATCTATCGGTAGCGCCCTTATTCTATTCTAATAGGCATATCCCAATGTCACGCCATAGCTACGCGGAGCGCCGCGAAACGTATTATAGCCAATAAAGCCAAAGCCCGAGACCGCGTAATCCGTATTAGTCAGATTGCGGCCCCAAATTTGCGCGCTCATCCCATTGCTAAAAGCCAATTGCGCGCGCCCGTCTATCAGGCCATAGCCGTCTTGCTTGCGATCATCACGGCCTTCCGCGTCGAGGTAAAATTCGCTCTGATATTTGCCGTTAAGCCCCGCCATGGCTTCAATGTTATCATTTAAATTCCACGTGTAAGACCCTGAAATTACTGTGGATATTTCCGACGCAAACGGTAGAGAATTGCCATCAAAGGCGGCGGAGTTTTGCGGCGTTGCGGGATTGCTATCCTGCAAAATTTCGCTATCGAGCCATGTGGCAGAGCCAGAAATATCTAGCCCGTCCATAGCCTGCCAATCGGCGGTAATTTCAACGCCATATGATGCGGCTTCATCAAGGTTTGAGAGCGAGTTAGAGGTGAAAGAGCCGCCGCCCTGCGTGCTAAACGGCACGAATATGCGGGCCTGCGGGCTATCATAGAGATTATAAAAAGCGCTGGCGTTGGCGCTAAACTTGTCACCGTTAAATTTCGCGCCCGCTTCCACCGCGTCCACGGTTTCCGCGCCAAATAATCCTTCATCGGTGAAATGGGTGGCGTTATTGATAACTTCGCCGTTAAAGCCGCCGGACTTAAACCCGTTGGAGTAAACACCGTAGACAAGCACATCATCGGACGGGCGGTAATTTAGCCCAAATGTGCCCGATAGGCGCTGCTCTTTAATGCCATTGCTGCCGCGCGCAAGCCCAAGCCCGTTGCGGTTATTGAGGGCAATCACCCCGTCATCAAAATAATGCAGTCCCTGCCCGCTACCCTCAATGCGCTCCGACGTAAGCCGCGCGCCAATTATCACGTCGAGTTTCTCGCTCATATGCAGCGTATTATAGCTAAACAAAGCCGCGGTTTTGCGCTCCTGTTTTATCTGGGATAGCAAGCTCGTCGCCGTGGCGCCGCTAGCCGGATTTGGCCCTGCCCGCCCCGGAGCGCCGACATAACGGCATGTGCCGAGCAGGCTGTCTGCGTCAAGTTCTCCGCACCAAATTAGGTAATCTTGCGCAAAGTCTTCGGCCTCTAGGTAAAGCCCGCCCATGAAATCGCCGCGCTGGGTTGATTTAGCGAGCCGCAACTCCTCACTAACCATGGTGAAGTCGCGGTCATAGGCGAGGTTAGCGTTAAGGCTCGCCACATTAAACGGCGCGGGCGTGCCGTCAAAATCAAAGCCATATTGCTGATTATAGCCCTCATAGGCCGATAGGGACGTCAGGGTAACGCCAGAGCCATATTCATGGGTAAGCTCAACGGATGCGCCGTAAAAGCTATTATCGCTCTGCTGGATGCCGTCAGGCCCGATGGAAATTTGGTGGTCATCAAGCTCAAGGCTGCTATTGAGCGGCGCACCGTTAATGCCTTTGTCTTGCGCGTAATGGGCGCTCATCATGACTTCGGTATTGGGCGAGGCGCGGAGCAAGCCCGTAGCGCGCAAGCCAAGCTCGTCGCGGGTCCCGCCGCCAGTATCCGGCGCGTCCACGGCGGGGTTGGTTTGCACATTTTCCAGCGCCGCATCTGACGTAAGACGGCGCGCGGCAAGGCGCAGGCTAAATATATCAGACAGGGGCAGGCTCGCGGCGGCGGTGATGTTGACGCGCGCATTATTGCCAAATTCGCCGCGTAGATAACCCGCTTTCTCGCCTGTTGGTTTTACGGAGATAAAGTTGATAGCCCCCGCGCTCGCATTGCGGCCATAGAGTGATCCTTGCGGCCCCTTAAGCACTTCGGCGCGCGCCATATCAAAGAGGAGCGGCGAGGTCTGCACATTAGTCGCTTTATACACCCCGTCCACATATACCGCCGTCGCCGTCGGGGTTAGCGCTTGATGATCCACCGCGCCAATGCCGCGAATTTGGAAAGCGATTTGGCTGCCATTAGCGATTGCCGCTTGCAGGCCGCTCACCCGCTGGCTTAGCTCCTCCGCCCCGTCAAAGCTCCCTAGCGGCTCACCGTCTATAACAGAAATGGATGCGCCAATAGTGTGTGGGCTTGCGGAGATTTTAGTCGCTGTGACGATGATTTCATCACTTTGCGCTTGCGCGCTTATTGCAAATGATGACGCGCCAAGCAGTAGGGCCAGTGGGAGTAGATGTGGAAGCGGGGGTTTTAACATGATTATTTACCTCTATATTTCGTGCGCGCCTTATAGGGTTAGTTGCGAGTCGTTCCTAGCTATTTATCTGTTTATCTGCGCGGTTTTGCCCATTGCAAACCCCCTGCCCCTATGGGACACTTTGGCCAAATTGCGCGCGAAATCTCGATGACGCATCAAATGATAAAGGGACTATTATGACCAATACATTCATAAAATTCACGGGCACAAAACTCGCGGGCGGAGCCTCTGCCATCGCCCTAGCGGCCGTGCTGCTAACCGGCTGTAAGCCTGCTGAGACGACAACAAAAGCCCCCGCGGTAAATGTCGAAACGCTCACCGCGCCCATGCTGGCGCAGTGGACCGGCCCTTACGGCGGTGTTCCGCCATGGGATAAAATCGACCCGTCCACATTTGAGGCTGACCTGACCAAAGGCATGGCGCTTGCCCAAGCCGAGATTGACGCGCTCGCGAGTAGTAGCGAGCCAGCGACCTTTGCTAATACAATCGAAGTTATGGAGCGCGGCGGAGCCGCCCTTGACCGCGCCGGCACATTATTTGGCGTGCACAGGAGCAATCTCTCCAGCCCGCAAATTCAGGAAATCGCTACTAAGATGGGGCCGAAATTCTCTGCCTTTTCCGATGGTATCACCCAGAATGAAAAACTGTTTGCCCGCATTAAAACCGTTTATCAAAACATGGACAAGGAAGGCCTAAGCCCCGTCCAACGCCGCCTTGTTGAAGATAATTACAAAGGCTATGTGCGCAATGGTTCCGATTTGAACGCGGCGGATAAAGCCAAGCTGACCACAGTCAATTCTCGCCTGTCTGAACTGACAACAAAATTTGGCCAAAACGTACAGCATGACGAAGAATTTTATGTCACCTATATCACCGATAAAGCGGACCTAGCGGGCCTGCCGGATTGGCTCGTATCTTCGATGGCTAACCAAGCCAAGGGACTTAAAAAAGAAGGCCAATGGGCGGTGACGAATACGCGTTCCTCCATGGATCCGTTTTTGAAATATTCCACAAACCGGGCTTTGCGTGAGAGCGTGTGGAACACCTATTATAATCGCGGTGATAATGGCGATGCATTTGACAATAACAAAATCATCACGGAAATTTTGCAATTGCGGTTTAAGCGCGCGCAACTCCTTGGCTATAAAAGCCACGCCCATTGGGCACTGGAAACGCGCATGGCGAAGGTTCCGCAAAACGCCATTGATTTGATGGAGGCGGTTTGGCCCGCCGCCGTTGCCCGCGCCACCGAAGAGGTCGCCGACATGCAGGCCGTGGCCGATAGCGAAGGCGCGAAATATAAAATCGCGCCATGGGATTATCGCTATTACGCCGAGAAAGTGCGCAAGGCGAAATACGACCTCGATTTCAATTTGGTCAAGCCGTACATGCAAATGGAAAAACTGCGCGAAGGCATGTTCTATGCGGCGGGCCGTCTCTACGGTTTCCAGTTTGAGCAAATCCACGACGTTCCCGTCTACCACGAAGATGTGCGGGTTTGGAAAGTCATGGACGCGGATAAAGAGCTTGTCGGGCTTTGGTATTTTGATCCCTATGCGCGCAAGGGTAAACGCTCAGGCGCATGGATGAACGCTTACCGCACCCAGCATAAAATGGATGGTCAGGATATAAAAATCATCGTCTCTAACAATTCCAATTTCGTCAAAGGCGCGCCGGGCGAAGCGGTGCTAATCTCTTGGGATGATGCTAACACCATGTTCCATGAATTTGGCCATGCCCTGCACGGGCTTAATTCTGACGTGACTTATCCGGGGCAGTCTGGAACCTCCGTGGCACGTGATTATGTCGAGTTCCCGTCACAGCTAAATGAGCATTGGCTGACCACGCCGGAAGTGCTTAATAATTACGCGGTGCATTACAAAACCGGCAAGCCTATACCCAAGGCTCTACTCGCGAAAATGGATAAGGCCGCGACCTTTAACCAAGGCTTTAGCACGGTGGAATATCTCGCCAGCGCGCTTGTCGATATGAAACTGCACATGGCCGGCGGCGAGCCTATCGACCCGGATAAGTTTGAACGCGAAACCCTTGCGGCGCTTGGCATGCCAAGCCAGATTGTCATGCGTCACCGCACGCCGCATTTCAGCCATATCTTTGCCGGCGGCTATAGCGCGGGCTACTATAGCTATTTATGGTCAGATACGCTGACATCTGACGCCGCTGAAGCGTTTGAGCAGGCGGGCAGTTTCTATGACCCTAAAGTGGCCAAATCCCTACGCGAAAATATTATGAGCGTCGGCGACACTATCGACCCAGCCGAAGGTTTCAAAGCCTTCCGTGGCCGTGACGTATCCATTGACGCGCTGATGCGCAAGCGCGGCTTCCCTGTCCCAGAAGACAAATAAACCCCGCTTAATAAACTTTATAGGGCCTGATTAGCGATAATCAGGCCCTTTTTGTTAAGCCCGTATTATCCATGAAATTAGCCGAAATATTCATTTATTTTCGCTAAGCTTTCCCCATGAG
The DNA here is from genome assembly GCA_036478975.1 of Robiginitomaculum sp. Lineage (GTDB taxonomy): Bacteria > Pseudomonadota > Alphaproteobacteria > Caulobacterales > Maricaulaceae > Robiginitomaculum. The sequence goes on from JAZGFA010000192.1 coordinate 5,278, forward strand.
AATTGCATATTCATACGGTTTGAGCCTCTTGGCCCTTTTGACCCTAAGTCCGCCGGCTTACGGCGCGGGCGGCGATAGGCCGTTTTTTCGGGCTAGCTCCATCGCCATTGTTATTGGCGCAAGCGCTAATGAAACCGATGGCGGGGTTGTGCCAATAGCGTCAGATTTCGTCTTTTTAAATGGCCCGTCAGGCACGCAAGCGGCGGATATTATCGCCGCCAATGGTTACGCTATGAACTCCAGTTCAGGCTGGGTGGCCGGCCATGACTTTAGCGCCGGCCTTACCCGCCTTGAGCTGCTGGATGAAACATCAGGCGGCAATTTTAGTAATGGCGACAATTCAAGCTATCTCGATAATAATGATAGCTTTACTGCATTTGGCATTGACGGCGATACGGATGTGACCACGCGCAAACACCGTAAATTGTCACGTTTTCTTGTCGTCTCTAACGCCCCCTTTGACGTTTATGCGCGCGCGAGCAATCTGATAAAAACCGATGACTTTGCCG
>JAZGFA010000193.1:0-2225 GCA_036478975.1 Robiginitomaculum sp.
CAATGCGATGCACATAATCTTCGGCGTGGCTTGGCACGTCATAGTTAAACACATGGCTTACGGAAGGAACGTCAAGACCGCGCGCGGCAACGTCACTGGCCACAAGTATTTTAAGCTCGCCGTCACGGAAGGCTTGTAGGGTTTTCATGCGCTCGCTTTGCGGCAAATCCCCATGAATGGGTTGCGCCTGAAAGCCATGCTTAGTCAAAGACGCGGCGACAATATCCACGTCCTTTTTGCGGTTACAAAAGACGATAGCATTTTGCACGTCGAGTTGCTTAACCGCGCCGCGAATGGCGTTACGCTTGGCGCGCGCATCATTGCTTGGCATGGTGACAATGTGCTGGGTGACCGTGTCGGCAGTGCGCGATTGACGCGCGACTTCGATGCGCACGGGTTGATGCAAGAATGTATCAACAAGCCGGCTAATTTCCGGCGCCATGGTCGCGCTAAAGAAGAGCACTTGGCGGGTGAAGGGCGTCATTTTGAAAATGCGTTCAATATCGGGAATAAAGCCCATGTCGAGCATGCGGTCGGCCTCATCAACAACGAGGGTTTGCACGCCCGTAAGTAAGATCTTACCGCGCTCAAATTGATCAAGCAATCGGCCCGGCGTGGCGATGAGAATATCTACGCCTTTATTAAGCTTACGGTCTTGCTCGGCAAAGCTAACCCCGCCAATCAGTAGCGCCATTTCTAGCTTTAAATATTTGCCGTAAAGTTCGACCTGCTCGGCCACTTGCGCGGCTAGCTCGCGGGTCGGGCAAATAACGAGGCAACGCGGCATGCGCGCGCGGGCGCGGCCCTTATTAAGGCGGTGCATGACGGGCAGGATAAAGGCGCCGGTCTTGCCCGTGCCGGTCTGGGCGATGCCAAGCACATCTTTATTGACGAGGGCCACCGGAATGGACTCGGCTTGAATTGGGGTGGGGCGCACATAGCCCATATCTTTGAGCGCTTTTACGATTTTCGGGTCGAGGCCAAGCTGGCGAAATGTTGGAACTTTTTTCTCGGCTTCAGCTTTATCGGCTTCAGGGGCGCTTACGTCTTTATTGTCGGTCAAGGGTATGTCTTTCAAGCCCTGATAATCAGGGCGGTTAAATGGGGCCTTTGGACGCGCCAAATACGCGGCTCCATCAGCAATTAAGGGCGCAAGCCCTCATGGCCTGCCATCTATGTGCGCGGCTTGTCACAATTTGGAAGAAAGGTCAAGGCGGGGGGCTACACCAACTCCGCTCATCCCTGCGAAAGCAGGGAGCTGTGCACGGTTTATTATTTACAGAGCAAAGTTCCCTGCTTTCGCAGGGATGAGCGGCTGGAGTGTCTATCTCCGGTACTTATGCGGTCGTGTATCCTTATTATTCGGGTTATAGCGGCTCGCCAGCGCGGTTTGGCGGCTTTCCATGGCTTGGCGCTCTCCGTCAATGACGACGCGCACGGGGGCGCTCATGACCTCTAGGGGGTCTCCGTCCCAGACTACCAGATTAGCGGTCTTGCCGATTTTTAGCGTGCCTAAATCAGCGCGGCCATAGATTTGCGCCGGAGTCAGCGTAATCGCCTTAAACGCATCATCCCATGGCAAGCCATTAGAGACGGCAATGCCCGCATGTTGCGGCAATAGGCGCACCTGGTGACTAAAGTCGGATGTGCGCGGAATGAAAGCAAAGCGCACGCCGGCGGCTTTAAGTTTTGACGGGGTGTCAAGCCGCGTGCCGATTTGGGCAAAGCTATAGGGCAGGGACTCGCTTGGGTCGATAAGCACGCTGGCATTGGCCGCCTTAATCGCATCCGCTACCATCCAGCTTTCGGCTCCGCCTAGAATGACAATATTAAGCCGTTTATGGGTTTTCTTCAGGCTGAGGGCTGAGAGAATATCAGAGGCGCGATCCGCCTCAATAATGAGCGGGATTTTGCCGGCAATCACAGGCGTAAGCGCGCGCGCATCGGAGCGCGACAGGGCGTCGCCGTCATCGGGGCGCACGTAACGGCGGGCCGCGTCGACTAATGCGCCGCGTAATTGGTTCATCGCGGCGGCGCGGGTTCCGCCGGCTTCCTCCGCTCCGCGCTCGCCTAGGCTGACAAATTCAAAGGCGCGGTCATTCAAAACGCTGTCAAAATCGCCGCTCGTGTCAATAATCGCGCCAAGGCCTGCAAACACGCTATTGCCCGTGCGCATGGACACGGCGCTATGGGTGATGCCTTCTAGGCGGGTAATCGGGATGGTG
>JAZGFA010000194.1:0-16162 GCA_036478975.1 Robiginitomaculum sp.
TACTTGCTACCGGAAAAACGGGTTATGCCGATGCATTGCTCTGTCAATGTGGATGATGACGATAATGCGGCGATTTTCTTTGGCTTGTCCGGCACGGGCAAGACCACCCTATCCGCCAATCCTGACCGCACGCTTATTGGCGATGACGAACATGGCTGGAGCGAAAACGGCCTGTTTAACTTTGAGGGCGGCTGCTACGCCAAAATGATAAACCTCTCCGCCGAAGCCGAGCCGGAAATTTTCGCCACTACGAAAATGTGGGGCACGGTTTTGGAAAATGTGGTCATGGACCCCAATAGCGGCGAACTTGATTTCACCGATAATAGCCTCGCGGAAAATAGCCGCGGCGCCTACCCGCTCACCGCCATTCCTAATGCGAGCCTGACGGGGCGTTGCGGGCAGCCGAAAACCCTCATCATGCTAACCGCCGACGCGTTCGGCGTCCTGCCCCCTATTGCGCGCCTTACCCCGCAACAAGCCATGTACCATTTCCTCTCGGGCTATACGGCCAAGGTTGCGGGCACGGAAAAAGGCATTACCGAGCCGACGGCGACATTTTCCGCCTGTTTCGGCGCGCCTTTCATGCCGCGCCATCCGGCGGTTTACGGAGAGCTTTTGCGCGAGCTTATCGCCCAGCATGACGTGTCGTGCTGGCTGGTCAATACGGGCTGGACAGCGGGGCCATATGGCACGGGCTACCGCATGCCGATTAAGGCGACCCGCACTATGCTGAGCGCCGCCCTTGATGGCACAATCGCGCGCGGAGAATTTCGCCGTGACGTGAATTTCGGCTTTGACGTGCCCCAAAGCGTGGTCGGCGTCGATGACGCTTTGTTTAATCCGCGCGCAACATGGAACGACGGCGCTGCCTATGACGCGCAGGCGCAAAAGCTTGTGTCGATGTTCATCGCTAATTTTGCTAAATTTTCTGACCGCGTTGGCGATGACGTAAAAGCTGCCGCCCCGATAAAAGCCTAATAAAAGTTTGAGTTAAAAAAAATGCCGCTAGGAAACCCTAGCGGCATTTTTCGTCCGTAGTGATGGCCCTATTGCATCGTGTATGAGAGCCTTAGGCGTAAGCCCGTAGCCTCATATTTATCACTTCCAATACCGTCAATATAGGCAGAGATACCGGCGCTAACGCCTGTTTCTGACTGCCAATCGACGCCGCCTTCACCTCGCGCCCGTGTTTCGCTGCCCAGAACGGGGCTTACATAATCGCCAAAGCTATAAATGCCTTCGATGGAGCCGTAAGGGCGCATGGTCCATCCATTATTGAGCGCTATTGTGCTCTCAAGACGCGGAGCAAAGCTTAGCTCGCCTTGGGACACATCTTGGCTCGGAACGGTTACGCCGAGGCTATCCGTATAGCCGTCTTGGGTTTCCCCAAGATGTCGCAAGGACAAGGTCGGGCTTAATATAACGCCATCCCCCATTGGAAGCTCGCCGACTACCGAAGCTGAAAGCAGAGCGCGGCTCGTCTCAAAATCATCGCTAAAGCTACCGAGTGGGTTAATGGAATTGTCGGAGTTGCCCCAAGCGGCGCGCGCATCGACATAGACATTATCGGATATTTTGGCGGTGATATACGGACCAACCATATAGCCGTCGCCGCTGCCTGAGCCGATATTATTCATCGTGTTTTGCTCAAACTTATCAAGCTGAACCAGAGCGCCGATAAGCACTGTGTCATTGGCTAGATAATCCACCCCGCCATAAATAATGGAGAAATTCCCATCCTTAGCGCCGAGGGTAAAGTTTGAGAATTGCGCCTCGCCCCAAATATCCACCGAACCTGCGCCTTTCGACCCGCCCATAGCGCGAACGCTATTAAGGCTGGTCGAAAGCGAGGCACCGCCATCCGTCATGCTGGCCTGCAAAGGCAGGCGGCTTGCGCCCGGGAGGGCTAGTCCGCCAGCGACAACGGATCCGCTTGCGCTTTGACCTTTTAAACGATCCAGTCGCCGGCCACGGCTCGGCTGGTGGGATAGGATAAGGGTATTTCGTGTTGTTAGATATTCTTGGATAGCTTTGCTCGCCGCCTCACGTGAATTGACCACGCTAAATGTGCAGGTGACGTTCTCCCCCGGAGCAACATTGATAGTCGCCCGGCGCGCCCCAAGGTCAGTTGTGCTATCGCCGTCATTACACGACAGAGCCGTTAGCGCGTAACCTTGCGCCTTCATGTCCGCCGCCGTGACCGTATAGCTACCCGTATTGACGTCATCGGCGAATAATTGCCCCGTGCCGTTGACCGTCTGCACTGCGCTATTCAGCGCAGCAATAGGAGAGGTGAAGGCGAAGCGATTATCACTGCCCTGCACGGTTTGGATAATGGTGATGGTGCCGGTGGGTTGCACGCCAATGGTTACCGTGTCCGCCGGGCTATCCACCTTGCCGTCACTGATGATAAGCTGAAATACAAGGCTAGATAGGCTTGCCACATCCGGAGCAGTAAAGGTCGGAGAGGCAGCGCTTGTTGACGATAATGTCACAGACGTGCCGCTAACTTGGCTCCATGTATAGGTGAGCGCATCGCCGTCCGCATCCGATGAGCCTGTGCCGTTTAGGGTGACAATCGCGCCCGCATTGATGGGCGTTTGGTCCGCGCCGGCATCGGCAATGGGGATACGGTTATCCTTTAGGGTAAAGCTCACCTCATCCGCTGCCGAGTCCGAAGAGCCGTCATTGGTGATAAGCGAGAATGTAAATACGTCATCCACGCCCGCAGTTCCCGCGCCGTCATAGGTCACGGTCGGGGTCGCCGAGCTTGCATCAGAAATCGTCAAAGTGCGCCCAGCCGTTTGCGTCCACGCATAGGTCAGCGTGTCTCCGTCCGGATCCGAACCCGAGCCGGCAAGGGTGAATGTATCGCCATTGGCCTGACCGTAAAGGGTCTGATCAGCGCCGGCGTTTGCGGTCGGCAAATCATTGGTGTTGATGATAATGCTCACCTGATCTGGCGCTGATGTTGACGCGCCGTCAGAGACTATAAGCTCAAATATAAGCGTATCGGCCGGCGCGCCTTTGGCGGGGCCGTTATCGCCGCCCTTTTGCTTGACGACTAGGAGCCCGCCGCCTTGCGCCGGATAGGTAAATGTCGGCTGGGCGGCTGTTGCGTCCGATAGGGTCACGCTAGGGCCGCTAATTTGCGTCCACGCATAGGTTAGGGTTCCATTATCCGGATCAACAGAGTTAGTCCCGTCCAATGTCACGACCGTTCCGCGCGCCACGTCGACAAGGGTCTGGTCAGCGCCCGCATTGGCCACGGGGGTTTGGTCGATAACAAGATTGGCGGTCACCGTGGTGGTCGTCGCGCTAATCCCGTCATTGACCGTAAGCGCGAAGGTGACAGCGCCGCCGGCGGCAGGCGCGGGGAATGTTGGGTTTGGTGAGCTTGGGTCACTAAGGGTGACGCTCGGCCCGCCGGTTTGCACCCAGCTATAGGTTACGCCGCCGCCGCTTGCGGACGTGGACGTGCCAGAGCTTAGTTGCACGCTTGCGCCGACAAGCACAGGCCCGCTTGGGTTTTGAACACTTGGCGCCGTGGTGGTTGGCGGCGTATTGGCGCCCCACACTATGCTTACGTCATCACTATCGCTCTCGCCCGATGGGTCCGTGGCTGTCACGCGGTACACCACCGTGCCCGCCGATGCCGGCTGGTTAAACTGCGCGCGAGAAGAGCCTACAACCACTTTTTTCTTCATAAGAACAAGCGGCGAAAGTGCGCCCGTTACGCGCGTCGTCGCAGGGCCGCTAATTTGCGTCCATGTATAGGTGAGCGCGTCGCCGTCCGCATCGGAAGACGTCGCAGCATTAACCGTAACCGTTTGCGCCGTGCCGCTGCCGGTGAAGTCGGCGAGCAAATTTTGGTCGGCGCTTGCACGCGCTACGGGAGCGCGGTTGGCAGGCGGCGTCGTCAAAGCCGTCGCAACATCGGCGCATGTGCCGCCAGCGCTGGTTAAAGCGGACGTTTGCACATTTGCAGTGCCGCGTGGCTGCTTGGCTGAGTTATCAGCTGCCCATTTGACCTGCATGCTGCCTTGAGAGAAGTATTGGACAGCGCTATCAGGAATATCCATAAATTTGTTGTCAACAATAGCGCTGCTTCCAGTTGCGGCCAATGGAACGACCTTTGCTAAAATTCGGCCATTATTATGAATTTCCAACCGGTAATCTTCGCCTGGCGTCTTAAACAGACTAGCCCGCACGCTAATACGGCAAGCGCCTGCTATGTCAGACACACCTGTGACTGTTGGGTTAAATACAGTTACCGCCGCCGCGCTTTGCGCGCCTAAAATGGCAATGGCGGATGTGGTTATAAGATGCGCGGCAATGCGGCGCGGGTTTGATAGTTTCGGGTTTGAATGTTTCATGGGATAGCCCTCCTTGTTTGTAAAACATGGAATGGCTCTGGGGGGATTGGCCGCAAATGAAAATGCCCCATATGGGGTAATTGGCCAAATTAAAGGCTAAAACCGCGCTAAATACGGGTTATTTTAGGCAATCAAATACGGCATTGGGCATTTTAACGGGGGATATTATTCAGCACTAACCCGAAATAGCCTTTACAAAAATGGCAAGTTGCGGCACTTTCATCGTAAGGGTAATTACCACAATTGAGGGCATTATGGGGAGTCAAGCCGTAGAGGTTAAGGATGTGAGCGAAGAGCTTATCGACATGGCCTATTCCATGGCGATTGAGCCTGAGCGTTTCCGTGCGCTTTTTGACGTGTTAGAGCGCCATATTAGCAGCCCCGAGCACGAATCCTTCGAGCGTTCCCTAGAGCAAGTTTCGCCGCATTTTGATCGCGCTAGCCATATGATGGACCGCCAAGAGCGGCGGTTTAATTATGCCACCGGATCACGGCGCTATATTGACGAAGATAGCCGCCCGGCCGCCTTAATATCGAGCGAAGGCGTCATTTTGCATAGCAATGATATTTGCGCGGAGCAGCTGGGCCTCACTGAGGGGGATAAACTGAGCGCCGAGCGTTTTGAACATGGGGATTATGCGCGCATTTCAACGGACTTGAAGGCGCTCGCCAGCCATAAAACTGATAAGGTTATTTCCATTTATACAGCCTATGCGGGGGACGATCATACGCCAATGAAAGTCGCCCTGTCGAAAACTACCGATTTTAATGGCAAGACGATTGGGCGCCTGTCCACATTCCACGTCAAATGGTCCAGTTCGGTGGAGCAAGCTTTCCAAGACAGCTTTAACCTGACCTCGGTGGAAATGGATATTACGCGCGCGGTTGTGTCGGGGCAAAAACTTAGCCAATTGGCCGAGCAGCGCAGGCGCTCGCTGGCCACGTTGCGCAAGCAGATGAAAGTCCTGCTCGCGAAAATGAATTTGCGCTCCCAGGTCGAGTTGGCCTGCGTCTATTCCGGCTTTACGCAATTTACTTTGGGCAGAGGCTCTCAAGCAGTAATGGCCAAACCGCTCGTCACACCCTATAGCCAGTCCTATGATTTAACCCTCAAAGATGGCCGTAATTTGCATTATGAAATTAGCGGGCCAGAAACCGGGCGGCCTGTGCTTTATTGTCATTCCATGTTTGGCGGCGCCATGGTCACCCCGCAAATGGGAGAGCAATTGCGTAAGCGTAATATCAAGCTGATTACCCCGTGGCGGCCCTATTTTGCCAAAACTAGCCCCGATAAGGGCCCGATAGTTGAGGGGCCACAGCGCTTTGCCCGCGACGTGGAAGCTTTGCTCATCCATTTGGGCATAAAGCGCTGCCAAATCCTTGGCCAGACGAGCGGCGCGATTTATGCCTATCACTGCGCCGCCCATTTAGGCGATAAAATTAGCGCGATCGTTAATGTTGGCGGCGTTATCCCCATCATCACAAAGGCGCAGTTTTCCGCCATGTCCCACCAGACAAGTAGGAGTATAAGGCTTGCGCGTCACGCGCCAGGGCTTATGCCTATAGCCATACGCTCCATCTTGGCCCGCATTGATGCCGGCTATGACGAAGAATTTAGCCTTGATTATTTCGATAGCTGCCCCGCCGACTTCGCCATGGTCAAACGGCCGATTTTTCAGGCCTATGTGCGCCATGTCTATCCCCTCATGACCCGCCAAGGTCACCACTTCATGACCCGTGATATTATCGTGCAGGCGAGTAAATGGGGCGCGATTTTAGAGCGAGTCAATTGCCCCGTCACCCTTGTTCACGGCGCGCAAGACACCGCCTATACGATTGCGAGTATTGAAAGTTTCGCCAAGGGTCATGAGGGCTTTTCCTGCATAGCAGTTAAGGATGCGGGTCAGCTAGTTTTATACCAAGAGCCCCGCAGGGCGTTTGAATCCTTGTGTTAAAAAAATGGGGCTAAAAAAATGGCGCGTCCCAATTAAGTGACGCGCCGAGGTTGGTGTTTCGTGAAAGCTATGGAGCCGGCCCGTCTTGCGCGGGGTTTTGCTCCATTTCCTTGTCTGGCGGATCATCCGGCGGGACACCCTCCGCCTTTGCGACAAGATCGGCGTCCGGCACATCCTCAATTGTAACCCATCCGCGCCTTATAGGGTTTGCTTGCGCGCCAATAGACGCTTTTGCCATCAATGCGCCCTTGCCTTCTAGGCTGACAGTCATGCTCTCGCCCGGTTTTGAGCCGGCGGCATTGGTTTTTACAATCGACAAAACATAGTCTCCGGCCGGTAAATCATCAAAGGCGTATTGGCCAAAACTGGTGGAGACGGTTTCAAATTCCTTCGCCTCATCGCTGGCGCTAACAAGGCGAAGCCGCGCGCCTTCAAGGCGGGTTTCGCCCTTTTCATAGGCGCCGCTTTTATCCTTATCGACAAAGGCAAAACCGCGTATTTGCCCGCGCTGCACAACCGGCAGCCACATATCGGTGATGAAGTTTTCGCGAATGGTCGCGCGGGTTAGCGTATTATCGGCAAGGGCATAGCCAAGCGGCAGACTGCGATTATCAATCTGCACTTCATGTATGCCCTCACGGATATTTTGAACGGTGAAATAGCCAGCCCCGTCGGTTCGCAGGGCGAGTTTTTTACCGCCGCCGCGCACGCGCAATATCGCCCCGCCTACGCCCGGCTCGTCTTCTTGCTTAATCCCGTCTCGGTTATTATCAAGAAATGCCCTGCCCTTAAGCACGCCGCGCCCGTCTTCGGTGGCTTTATATTTACGCGCCTCGTTAAAGTCATAGCGCCCATCTAGGTGCAGGCCAAAGCGCTGATCGCCCTTTAAATCATTGCGGTAAGTAAAGCTTAGGGCCAGATTTTTATTAATCTGAAGCTGGCGCGCAAATGAGGCGGTGAAAAATGTGTCCGGATCGCGGTTTAAATCGCCGCCAAAGGCTTGCAATACGCCAAGCGAGGCCGAAGCGCGGTTTTTTGCGCCGAATAAATCGCCGGAATGGGCGCTAGCAATCACGCCGCCGCGCGTAATATTACTGCCCTGCGTCCATGTGGATGACAGGCTCGGCGCGATGGATAAATGGGTCTGCTTTGGCCCTTCAATATTCCATGCCTGTGTGGATAGGGACACATCAAAACGGGTTTTGGCGGCCTCATCATTACGCGCCGTTTCGCTATATTGCGCGCGCACCGTGCCTTTAAAGCGCTCCGTATCAATGCGCTGAAACCCGCGAACGCTCAGGGCTGTGCCGGTTTCATTCTTTGAAGGGTCAAGGTCAAATGATTGATTATACTGGGTATAATCCACTGTGACATTAGCGCCAGTATCCGCTATCGCCGTTGATGCCGTAACGCCAAAGCTGCTAACCTCACCGCCATTGCCCTTGCCGGTTTTAAAGCCCGTTTGGCTTTTTTGCGCGCGCACGGCAATGCCCGGATGCTTCAATATACCAATGTCGCGGCCGGCGCTATATTGAGCCGATGCGGTCAAAGTCAGCTGGTCTAGCCCCGCTTCGCGCGCATCGGGAAGGCTTTGGCCTTCTGCGCTAATGGTCGTCGTCGTGCCGTCACTATCGTCATCCGTGCTGCCGTCATCATCGACAAGGGCCTTAGAGAGCGCTTCAAAACTTAAATCATTACGCAGAAATTCCGCGCCGTTATAGCTGGCGGAAACATCAATATCCACATGGGTGTTGACCTGATGACGGCCAGAGCCAGACAGGCGAATATCCGTTGTTTTCACGCGCGCCGGGCCTTTGAAATGGCCAATATCGGCGCTGACATCCCATGTGGTTTTGGCGTTTTGCTTGCGGCCCAAATGTCCGCTAATCGCCGACAATACGACCATTTGGTCATCCGTAAGTCCGTCTTGCTTAAGCGAAACGCCGGCTTCCCAGCCCTTACTATCCGCGTAGCGCGCGCCGGCGGCAAGGCCGTCAAATGTCATACGGTTTTGGTCTTCGCTAATTGCCTGCGACCCGCTTACGGGCGCGCCTACTGCCAAAGCCCAGCGGCCCTTCTCGCCCTCTTTAACAAGGCTTGCCCCGCGAACACGGCGAATGCCAACCCCGTCAAGTTCACGAAGATTGGCTGAATAATCACCGATAGTGCCGTAAGCGCCTTCTAAATGCCGGTAGTCGAGCGAGAGCCAACTTGGCTTTAGCTCACTGCTTTCCTGCGGGATATCGGGAATTTCATACCGCAAACGCCCGTTGAATTTCTTCATGCGGAATGTGGCGCTCATCTCATTTGTCGTGTCCAGCCCCGTGTGAAAGGACAGGCGCTCTAGGGTGAACGGCTCACCCGCCGCCGTATCGTCAACCCGCGCTAGCGGAGCAATGGATCCGGTTAGGCGGTCATCAAGGGTAATATCGACGCGGTCCGTGCCAGCTTCGACCTTAATATGGGTTCCCGTAAGGGTTTCAAGTGCGCTAACCGGCAGTAAAAGATTGGTGGCGTCAATATAGGTGACGTCTTTGGAAATCCCGATAGGCCGCCCGCCCTGCTTTACAAGGCCGGTGGTTAAGTCTAGCTCGAAACTGGCGCTGTCCTGGGCGCGGCGCACGGTGACGATGGTACTATCGCCATTGACCTGCACGAAATGGCCAAGCTGTTTGGCAATCGGCAGTAGCGGCAATAGTAATACGGGGCCAACGGATTTGGCCTGCGGGCCTGTCAGGGTTAAAAGCTGATCATTTACATAAAGCTGAAACCCGCTAGCCACGCGCAAACGCGCATCGAGCTCAAAATGCAAAACGCCCGTCACCGCGTCATGTTTAGGCTTTGCGCCCGCTAGCACGGCGATAGCATTTGGGGTTAGGGTGATGGCCTCGCTGGTGATTTCGCCGAAAATGCGCAGCTTACCAATCGCCTTACCATCGGCTTTAACGATGCCTGTCTCTGTGGAAAGCTCCATCACTACTCCATCTTGGGAGCGGCGCACGATAAGCGCATTGCCCTGCGCGTCATATTCAAAATCATCGCCAAGTGCGGCAAAAATAGGCTCTGCGCGGACAAATACCGCCCCGTCTTGATTGCGCATGACATGGCTCTCTGGCAAAGCCTTGCCTTCTACGGTGACGCTGAGGTTTTCATCGGGATTGGCGATGAGGATATTTTTGATTTTCGCGATTACCGGCTTTGGCGCTTCGGCTGTCTTGGTAGTGGCGGTTTTATCCGTCTCTACGCTAATGGCTGGGGTGTCCGCATGGGCGACGGCTATAAAGCTCGTAAATAGCAATATGGCTGCCACGGCCCAAAACCGCAATATGGCCCCCAATAATGGGGTGTTTTGCGCGGCGCGCACGGCTTAGCAGTCGGGTAATTCCATCTTTGTCAGGCATGACGCATCTATTGCGCATTGCGCGTTTTCACGCACGGGCACAATGGCCCAGCCTCCTCGGACGGAATTATATACCTCAGCACTAGCGGCGGCTGAGGAAATATTAAAGCGAAATTGCTGCGTTAGCGCAATTTGGCGTCGTCCAATAGTTACATTGTCCACGATTTTTTGGGAAGTCAGCAGGGGCGAACCCGCCTGTTTCTTGGCCATGGGGATTTCACGGCGACATTCGCCGACCACCCACCAGACCTTGTTTTTGTGTGAATCCACGATGAAACTCGTGTCTCCATCAATAATCTCAAGCGCAACGGGGCCGCTACGGGCCGCTTTTTGCGCATATCCGGATGGGCCAACGCACGCGCTAGCCGCCAAGATGATTATCATTTTTAAGTAGGTTTTCACTCTACCACCCATTCAATCTACACCATAATTGCGGTCTTTGCCGCTTAAGGTCGATATAGGGGCATTAGGTTTATAACCGATAAATGAGAGGTTAAGCGATAGATTAGCTATTGTAGCTAACCTATTGAAACTTCGTTGCTAATTGTTAACGCGAAAAAGAAAAAGCAGGTATTATTCCCATTCAATCGTGCCCGGAGGCTTTGAGGTGATGTCATAAACCACGCGGTTTACGCCTTTTACCTCATTAATGATGCGCGTAGCCGTGCGGCCAAGGAAATCATGCTCAAACGGATAATAATCGGCGGTCATACCGTCAGTGGAGGTCACGGCGCGCAGGGCCAATACATTCTCATATGTGCGGCCATCGCCCATTACGCCGACGGTTTTCACCGGCAAAATCACCGCAAAAGCTTGCCATATCACATTGTAAAGATTGGCTTTTTTGATTTCATCTAGGTAAATTGCGTCCGCTTCGCGCAAACTGTCCAATTTATCGCGAGTAATCACGCCCGGACAGCGAATGGCAAGGCCCGGCCCCGGAAATGGGTGGCGGCCAACAAATGTATCATTGAGGCCAAGCTCTCGGCCAAGCGCCCTCACCTCGTCCTTAAACAGCTCACGCAAAGGCTCGACGAGTTCCATATCCATGCGCTCCGGCAAGCCGCCGACATTATGGTGGGACTTAATCGTCACGGACGGGCCGCCGTCAAAGGAGACGCTTTCAATCACATCAGGATAAAGTGTGCCTTGGGCAAGGAATTTAGCTCCGCCAACCCGTTTGGCTTCGCGCTCAAAAATATCAATGAAGGTTCCGCCGATGATTTTGCGTTTACGCTCCGGATCATCCACGCCCTCTAGCAGGTCAAGAAACTCATTACCCGCGTCAACATGGACGAGGTTCATGTCGTAATGGGTTGAAAACATTGAAACAACTTCGTCCGCTTCGCCCTTACGCATCATGCCCGTATCGACAAAGACGCAAGTAAGCTGATCGCCAATCGCTTCGTGCAAAAGCACGGCTACGACAGAGCTATCAACCCCGCCGGACAGGCCGCAAATGACCTTGCCATCGCCTACCTGCGCCCGCACCTTGGCAATCGCCTCCTCGCGAAAGGCTGACATGGACCAATCGCCGGCCATGCCGGCTATGCCATGGGTGAAATTGCGCAGCATTTGCGCGCCCCGAGGCGTATGCACGACTTCGGGATGAAACTGGGTTCCGTAGAAATGACGGCTCGTGTCACCGATGACCGCGTAAGGCGCGCCGGGGGATGTGGCCAAAACTTCAAAACCGGGGGCCATTTGCGCCACATGGTCGCCATGGCTCATCCACACTTCTTCTTCGCCGTCATGGGCCCCATCTTTAGAAGAGTCGTCAAACATGCCGTCAAACAAAGGCGTTTTCGCGATAGGCTTGATGAAAGCGCGGCCAAATTCGCCGCTCTCGCCGGTTTCCACATTACCGCCAAGCTGCTGCATCATGGTCTGCTGGCCATAGCAAATGCCAAGGATTGGCACGCCAAAGCTAAACACCGCTTCGGGCGCGCGCGGACTGCCCTTATCGGGCACGCTGCTCGGCCCGCCCGACAGCACAATCGCCTTGGGGTTATAGCGCTTTAGGAAATCACCATCGACGCGGTTAAACGGATGCACTTCGCAGTAAACCCCGCTCTCACGCAGACGCCGCGCGATAAGCTGTGTTACCTGCGAGCCAAAATCGATAATAAGCGCCCGCTCATGGGCCTCATGCATGTCATTAGACATAGTCACTCCATTAGCCGTCTTGCGGTTGATAGCCGGGATCAAAATCCACGACCTTTTCCATCACCGCAAAGAAAAATCCATCCGTGCCAGTCGCCGCTGGCGTCATTGTTAATGTGCAGCCATCCGCCGACCATGGCTTTGGCGCGTCCGTGCCAAATGCGTCTTCCCAGACTTCCCCGGCTGAGACGATTTGAAACTCCGGATGCTCTTCAAGGAAGCCGTAGACTTGCGCCTCATTTTCCTCGGCCAGCATGGAGCAGGTCACATAGACCATATAGCCGCCATCTTTTACAAACATTTGCGCCTGCTCTAGCACTTTGGCTTGCTCATTGGTGCGCAGCTCTAGCGTATCTGGCGATAGGCGCCATTTGGCATCCGGCCGGCGACGCCATGTCCCTGCCCCCGTACACGGCGCATCAATCAGCACCTTGTCCATCTTGCCGTAAAGCCGTTTTAGATTGCCGGCTGGCGGCTCGACCACTTCGATATTTGTGGCTCCGGCGCGCAGCATACGCTGATAAATTGGCGCAAGGCGGCGCTTGTCCACGTCAAAGGCGTAGAGCTGGCCTTCATTATTCATTTGCGCAGCCAAGGCGAGGGTCTTGCCGCCGCCGCCTGCGCAATAATCTAGTATCGTCTCGCCGGGTTTGGCATTGACCAAGAGCGCCGCGATTTGCGAACCTTCGTCTTGGATTTCAATGCCGCCGGTTTGAAATATCGCTTCGGGCTGAATATTGGGCAGACGGCCCGCGGCGGATTTCGGATTAATGCGAATGCCTAGCGGTGAAATCGGGCTTGGCCCAACCTCAAATTCGGCAAGTTTTTCTAGCGCCTCTTCGCGGGTCGATTTCAGGCTATTGGCGCGCATGTCGAGCGGCGGACGCGTGGCTATGGCGCGGCCTTCTGCTATCGCTTCGTCGTCAAAATTACCGGAGAAGCTGGGCCATATCCATTCGGGAATATCGGCGCGCACCCAATCGGGGGCGAGGGCTAAATCCTGCCCGCCATTAAGCGCTTTAGTCTCAATTTCGGTTAGCGGCTTTGGCGCGTGCTTATCCTCGGCGAAAGCTTCTATCAGCTCGTCCGTGGTAATGCCCCAATTGTAAACCACCGTGCCAAGGGCAGCGGCGCGGGCGCTATCATCGCCCATGCGCCACGCTATTGACGATTTCTCGCGCAAAGCGTCATGGACGATATTACCGATAAATGAGCGGTCCTTAGATCCGGCAAAGCGGTGCGCCTTCCCCCAATCCCGCAAGGCGTCAGTGGCCGGCGTGTGCTGGTTTTCAATATCGGTTAAAACCTCTATCGCCGCCTCTACGCGGCCCCCTAGCCTCATCTTAGCACAGAGCCATAACGAGCTTCACAAACAGTGCTGTGACCACAAGTGCGGAAATCAGAAACATCAGGAAGCGGTGATTAATGTTGTTATAGGTGACGTGGATAAGCGCATGCAGAATGCGAAAGCCAACAAATACCCAAGCGAGGGTGACAATGATTGGCGACACGCTATGGGTCACTAAAAATGTCAGGCAAATAGCAAAGAACAGTGTCGGCATTTCATACTGGTTTGCATAATTATCGCCGGCGTTTTTAATCCAGCCCTGCCAGCCATCCTTGGCCACATCTTTGATGTCGACCTTGCCGCGCACGACAGAGCCGACCCGCGCCCAAACAAGCCAGAAAGCGATAGCAATCATAAGGCCCATTTGCACGAGCATTGGCGTTAGTAGTGGTGAGTTTTCCATAATATTCCCCTATTTCCTTTGTGAGTAATTCGGCGCTTCGCGGGCAATAGCCACGTCGTGGACGTGGCTTTCTGTTAAGCCCGCATTGGTAATTTTCACAAATAGCGCGTTTTCGTGAAATTCAGATATGGTGCGTGATCCCGTATAGCCCATGGAGGCGCGAACTCCGCCAAGCAGTTGATGCAGGATGGGCGCGCTTGGCCCTTTATAGCCGACGCGGCCTTCAATGCCTTCGGGCACAAGCTTCATCGAGTCGGTGACTTCCTTTTGGAAATACCGGTCAGCGGAGCCGCGCGCCATGGCGGCAACGCTGCCCATGCCCCGATACGCCTTATAGGTGCGCCCTTGGAACAGGAATGTCTCGCCGGGGGTTTCTTCTGCCCCCGCAAGCAAAGAGCCAACCATGCAGGCCTCAGCCCCGGCGGCGAGGGCTTTCGCCATGTCGCCGGAAAATTTAATGCCGCCATCGGCGATGATAGGCACGCCGCTATCCTTGGCCGCGCGCACGCTGTCAATAATAGCCGTAAGCTGGGGCACGCCAACGCCGGCGACAATGCGGGTGGTGCAGATAGAGCCGGGGCCAATGCCAACTTTTACGGCGTCAGCGCCCGCGTCAATCAGAGCGCGCGTTGCGTCATAGGTCGCCACATTACCGGCAATGATTTGCACATTGGGATAGGCTTTTTTAAGGCGCTGAACTTGCTCAATAACTTTAATAGAATGGCCGTGGGCCGTGTCGATAACAACGGCGTCAACTCCCGCCCCTATCAAGGCCTCACAGCGGCTAAAGCCGGCGTCGCCAACCGTGCTGGCGGCGGCCACGCGCAAGCGGCCCTTATCGTCCTTACAGGCATCGGGATAGCTTTTGGCTTTTTCCATATCCTTGACCGTAATCAGGCCAACGCAGCGATACGCGTCATCGACAACCAAAATGCGTTCAATGCGGTGCTTATGCAGCAGCTTTTTCGCCTCGGCGTCGCTTGTGCCCTCTTTAACAGTGACAATTTCGCGGGTCATCAAATTGCCGACAAGCTCGGCACCGTCCGTGGCAAAGCGCACATCGCGATTAGTGACAATGCCGACAAGCTTGCCGGATTTTTCAATTACAGGAATGCCAGAAATTTTATGCTTTGATGCTAAAGCCCGTAGCTCATCAAGGGTGGCTTCGGGGTGAATTGTTACCGGATTGACGACCATGCCACTCTCGTAACGCTTTACTTTGAGCACTTCCTCGGCTTGCTCAGCTTCGGTCATATTGCGGTGAATAACGCCAATGCCGCCCGCCTGCGCCATGACAATAGCCAGCGGCGCTTCGGTCACTGTATCCATAGCGGCGGACACAAGCGGAGCCTTAAGGGCAATGCCTTTAGTCAGTCTTGTGGTCAAATCGGCGTCAGCCGGAATTATGTCAGATGCGCGGGGTTGCAAAAGCACATCATCGAAGGTTAGTCCCTCGCGAATTTCCATAGGAATCTCCTAGTCTCTTGCGGTTGCGAATTAACAGATATTAACGCGCTAGGCTAGGACTAATGAAGATTTTATCGGAATGAATGTAGCTTATTTAAAAAGGGTTGCTATCGAGCGGTAAAAACTAGATTTCTACCCCTTAAAGCCCATGGCGACGAGGTACATTTCTGGGCTGCCGCCGCGAGAGCTGTCGGGTTTGGCGTGTTTGACGGTTTTAAAGCGCGTCTTGAGCATGGCGAGCATGGTGCGCTCGGCTCCGCCCTGGAACACTTTAGTGATGAAATGGCCGCCGGGTTTAAGCGTATCAATGGCAAATTCCGCCGCCGCCTCCACAAGGGCTACGGTGCGCAAATGATCGGTTCCGCGATGGCCGGTCGTATTGGCCGCAAGGTCTGACATAACGAGGTCAGGCGCCCCGCCGAGCATTTCTATAATAACTTCAGGGGCTTTTTCGTCCATAAAGTCCATTTGCACGAAGTCTAGCCCGCCAATGGGCTCCACAAAAATTAGGTCAATGCCGACGACTTTTGCCGCGCCGCGCGCAATGGCAATTTGTGTCCAGCCGCCCGGGGCCGCGCCCAAATCAGCGATAAGACAGCCCGGTGTCATCAGGCCGAATTTATCATCAAGCTCGATGAATTTAAATGCGGCGCGAGAGCGGTAGCCCAAAGCTTTGGCCTTGGCCACATAGGGGTCATTAAGCTGTCTGCGTAGCCATAGGGTCGAGGAAATTTTACGTCCGCGCGCGGTCTTCACCCGCGTATCCATCATCCGAATATTGCTTTTGCGTCCGCCCTTAGCGGTAACCCGTCCACGGCGCGGTGTTTCGTCCTTACTCATCGCTATTATCCTCTTGCACAGTCGGGGCGGGCTTAGGCTCTGGGGGCAGTTTAGGCTTTTGCGCCATAAGGCCCATTAATAGGCCTTCGCGTAGCCCCCTATCGGCCACGCGAATACGCTCGGCGGGCCATTGGGTCAAGAGAACATCCATAATTGCGCAGCCAGCCACCAGTAGTGAGGCGCGATCATCGCCTATGCACGGCTCTTCGG
>JAZGFA010000195.1:0-2634 GCA_036478975.1 Robiginitomaculum sp.
CGCCGGCAAACATAATGTCCTGCTTGCCCCATTGAATTTGCTCGGCGGCCGCGCCAATGCAGTGCAATGACGTGGTGCAGGCGGAGGTGATGGAATAGTTGACGCCTTTAATTTTAAAATGGGTGGCGAGGGTCGCCGACACGGTGGACGACATGGCTTTTGGCACGGCGAACGGGCCAATGCGCTTTACCCCGCGCTCGCGGGCGACATCGGCGGCGCGCACAACTTCCATAGCGGAAGGCCCGCCAGAGCCGGCGATAATGCCGGCGCGCTCTTGGCTGACCTGCTCTTCGGTTAGGCCGGAATCTTCAATCGCTTGTTGCATGGCAACGGCGGCCCAGCCCGCCCCTTCGCCCATAAAGCGGTAGGAACGTTTTGCGACATGCTCTTTAGCAATTAATTTGGGCTGTCCGGCTACTTGGCTGCGAAAGCCCATATCGACTTGTACGGGGCTGAGGGTAATGCCGCTACGGCCTGCCTTTAGGCTGTCGGTGACCTGCTCAATATTATCCCCGATGCAGGAGACAATGCCCATGCCTGTGACGACGACGCGGCGCATTACGCGTCCTCCCCGTCTTTTGGGCCGTCTTGCGGGACATAGACGCCGACTTTTAGGCCTTTGGCCTTGTAGACCACTTCCCCGTCAGCGGTCAGCGTGCCATCGGCAATACCCATGGCGAGTTTACCGCGTTTTAGAACCCGCTTCATCTCAATTGTGTAGGTTACGTTTTTAATGTCTTGGGTGACTTGCCCGGTAAATTTAAGGTCGGCAACGCCGAGGGCGCGGCCATGGCCCTGCGCACCGTCCCAGCCGAGCCAAAAGCCAACAAGTTGCCACATAGCATCAAGCCCAAGACAGCCCGGCATCACCGGATCGCCTTTAAAATGGCAATCAAAGAACCAAAGCTCCGGCTTCACGTCTAGCTCGGCAATGATTTTGCCTTTGCCAAATTCTCCGCCGTCATCGTTAATCAGAGTAATGCGATCAAACATCAACATGGGCGGGGCTGGAAGCTTAGGATTGCCCTGGCCAAATACGCCCTCTTCGCCGGCTTTAATCAGCTGATCATAATCATAGGAAGATGGGTTTGAATTGCTCATAAATATCACCGTGTTTAAGCGTCAATCAATTGTCACCTTATAGTTAAGCCATTGGGCGGGGCATTTAAACCTCAATAATCGGTTTTTGAGCAATTAGTTAGGTGTGATGAGCGCTCGCTTTTTGCGTCAGGGGTTTTAATGTGGGTGTATGCGCAGTGCTTTCATCATATTTTCCGCCTTTACGGCCTTAATCTGCTCCCCGCAGCTTGCGGCGCAAATTACCCAGATAAATGAGTTTCCTGCTGTTCGGCGTAGGGCGGCCCCTTTGCCAGCGCCGGGTTATCAGGTCAGCCTTTTTGCGCGCAAGGTCGGCGTGGTGGAGGCTATGGCGGGTCACCATACGGGCGATATATTTTCCCTAGACGCGGCGCGCGGGCGTGTTTTGCGCCTGCGTGACCGTAACCGCGACGGGGCGCTCGATATTAAGTCAACCTATCTTGACGGCTTCACCCGTCCAACCGGCATTGCTATTATTGGCGATAGCCTCTTTGTCGCTGACTCCAATGCCGTGTGGCGCGTGCCAATATCATCGGGGATGATTGCAAGCGCCCCCGCGGCCCTGCTCGCGGATTTGAGTAAAACTAAAACAGCCCCGTTTCCGCGCCCTCTTGAGCCGTCCCCGGATGGTCAAGCCCTCTATCTCGGACTGGCCGCATTGGCTCCGCGCGCCCTTGAGTCCCCGCCCGCCGCAAGCATTGTAACTATAAATGTAACTACAGGAAACGCGGCGCTCTATGCCAGCGGATTACGGCGGGTTCAGGCGCTCTCGGTTTCCCCAAGCGGGCAGGTTTACGCGCTTGTATCAGAGAGCGCTCCGGCGCGCGATTATATCGCCAAGGTGGAAAAAGACAGCTTTCATGGCTGGCCTTACGCGCATGGCGACCATGTTATCGCCAAGGGATTTGGCGAGGGTGAAGTTGAGCGGCTTTCGGCGATGACCCCGCCTCTCTTGGCCCTGGGAGATAAGGATATGGGGGTGGACTTTCTTATGCCTTGGGAGCTTGGGAGGGGGGAGCTTGGGAGGGGGGAGCGTGAAGGGGGCAAGCCAGCTAATAGGCCGCGGGCAAATGTGCGCATCAATTCCCGCAATAAAGCCGCCGCGCCGCCAGATAGCGCGCCCGCAACGGCCCGCGCGCTGATTGCTTATGCCTGTAATGCCTCCTCGCGCATTATTAGCGAAATTGACATGGCCGATGTCAGCTATGGTAGCGGAAGCGGAAATCCGCGTGAGCGCCTAATGGGCACAACTAACCGCCGCGGGATTTGCAGTAATAGTGCGGGGGCCTTGGCGGTGGACGCCAGCGGCGCGGTTTTACTCGCGGATAAAGGAAGCGGCACGATTTGGCGCATTAGCAAAGCGCCGAGGCCCATTGCAAAGCCAGAACCAGAAATAGAAATTAAAACTGAAGCTGAGCTTGAAAAAGGCGACGCTAAAACAGAGTCAAATGAAGACCCAGATACTGACCCTAAACCAGAGGAAAAAGACGATGAGCAAATCCATTACCGTATCAGAACGCCGAGGTGATAAGGGCG
>JAZGFA010000196.1:0-4122 GCA_036478975.1 Robiginitomaculum sp.
GCCGCTTAGAGGATAGCCGCCGCTTGGCTGTCTTTGATTGCGCCGCCGCGTAAACCTGCTTACACTGACATAAGTAGATGTGTTTTTACGTTTGAAGGTGATGAAGGGCTCATGCCAGCGTTTCTGACGAAACACTCTTAAGGCACTTATTGCACCGAAACTACGTTTCGGCGTAGCGATCCGGGAAACATAACAAGAGGCCCCCGTCCTTCGACGGGGTGAGCGGAAATTGGGAAACATAACAAGAGGCGAGTTTTTGCGTAGCAAAACCGGGAATGTATCATGACGATTTGGGATTTTTTGATGATTGCGGCGGTTTTGGTCGTGCTGTTTACTTTGGTCATGGGCATGTTGGCTATGGCTAAGGGCACGCCCGAGGCGCGGCTCGAGTCTAATAAATGGATGTGGCGCAGAATTTACGCCCAAGGCGGCGCGGTTATTGTGCTATTGATAGCCGTGACGGCTAAGGGCAGTGGCGCGGGTTAACGGCTTGGTCAAACTCAACAAAATTTATACGCGCACGGGCGATGACGGTTCCACGGGGCTGTCCGATGGCTCGCGGGTGAGTAAGGACTGTTTTCGCGTGCGCGCCTACGGCGAAGTTGACGAGGCCAATAGCGCCATTGGCATAGCGCGGCTTCACGCCAAAGGCGCGGTGGCGCAAAGCCTAACCCGCATACAAAATGATTTGTTTGACCTCGGCGCGGATTTATCAACGCCAGAGCTTGAAGATGCCAAAGAGCAAAAAAGCAAAGCCCTGCGCATTGTGCAGAGCCAAATTGACAGGCTAGAGGCCGAGCTTGACTCGCTTAACGCCGACCTCGCCCCGCTTAAAACTTTCGTCCTGCCGGGCGGCTCAAAGGCGGCGGCGCATATTCACCTTGCCCGCGCGATCACGCGGCGCGCCGAACGCGAAATGGTGAGCATGGCCCGCGAGGAAAGCGTAAACCCCCTCGCGCTAAAATATATCAACCGCCTATCCGATTATCTTTTCGTCGCCGCGCGCTGGTGTAATGATAAAGGCGAAGCGGACGTAAAATGGATTCCGGGCGGGGAGCGGTAGAATCAAGCCCTTACCGCCCTATGCAACTAATTTCATAATATGGTCAGGCAATTCTTGTAATCGCGCGCGCCATGCTTCATATCTAGCCTAATAATTACCCAAGAGTGGAGCGCCTTATGAAAGTCCTTATCCCCGTCAAGCGCGTGCTTGATTATAATGTCAAAGCCCGCGTCAAAACCGACGAGAGCGGCGTTGACCTTGCCAATGTTAAAATGTCGATGAACCCGTTTGACGAAATCTCCGTCGAGGAAGCCGTGCGTATGCAAAGCGCCGGCAATGCTAGCGAGACTATCGTTGTGTCCATCGGCCCCGATAAGGCGCAGGAAACCATTCGCACCGCGCTCGCCATGGGCATTGACCGGGGCATTCACGTTAAAACCGATGAAAATTTAGAGCCGCTAGCGATTGCTAAAATCCTCAAAGCCATTGCGCTCGCCGAGGGCGTTGACCTTGTGATTGCCGGCAAACAGGCGATTGACGGCGATAATGGCGCGACCGGCTCCATGCTTGCTGCCATGCTCGGCTGGCCGCAGGGCACATTTGCTAATGAGATTACAAAAGACGGCGAAAGCCTGACCGTGTCGCGCGAAGTTGATGGCGGATTGCAAACGGTGAAGGTCACATTGCCCGCCGTGGTCACCACGGATTTACGCTTAAACGAGCCGCGCTACGCTAAACTGCCTGATATTATGAAAGCCAAGCGCAAGCCGATTGACGCGAAAACTCCCGCTGATTTTGACGTTGATATTACCCCGCGCCTAACCACGGTTAAGGTGAGCGAGCCGGCAGGCCGCAGCGCCGGCATTATTGTCGAAGACGTAAATGCGCTTGTCGCCGCCCTGAAAAAAGAAGGAGTCATCTAATGGCTATTTTAGTAGTTGCTGAACATGATAATGTTGTCCTTAAGGACGCGACCCACAAAGCGGTCACTGCCGCCGCTGCCATGGGCGGAGACGTTGATATTTTAGTTGCGGGCAAAGGCGTTAAAGACGTCTCCGCCGCCGCCGCGAAAATCGCTGGCGTGCGCAAAATTATCGCCGTTGACCATGAGAGCCTGCGCCGTCAACTGGCCGAAGCCATGCAAGAGATTATCGTGCCTTTAATGGACGGCTATGACGCGATTGTCGCTCCGGACACCACCACCCATAAAAACTACATGCCGCGCGTCGCCGCCATGCTCGACGTGATGCAAATTAGCTCCATCACCGGGGTAGAGAGCGCCGACACATTTGTGCGCCCTATCTATGCGGGCAATGCTATGGCGACGGTGAAATCATCGGACCCTAAGAAAGTCGTGACCGTGCGCACCACCGCCTTTAACGCGGCGGCTGAGGGCGGCTCGGCTTCAATTGAAGTTATCGCCGATCCAAAGGGACCGTTTAAATCCGAATATATCGGTGAAGAGCTGTCCAAGTCTGACCGCCCAGAACTAACCGCCGCGAAAATCGTGGTATCGGGCGGGCGCGGCGTTGGCTCTGCGGAAAACTTCGCCATTATCGAAAGCCTCGCTGATAAACTCGGCGCGGCCGTTGGCGCATCGCGCGCCGCCGTCGACGCCGGCTATGTCCCCA
The DNA here is from genome assembly GCA_036478975.1 of Robiginitomaculum sp. GTDB lineage: Bacteria > Pseudomonadota > Alphaproteobacteria > Caulobacterales > Maricaulaceae > Robiginitomaculum. Next base: position 2,635 of record JAZGFA010000196.1, read on the forward strand.
ATGATTACCAAGTCGGGCAAACCGGCAAGGCCGTTGCCCCCGCGCTTTATATTGCCATCGGCATTAGCGGCGCGATACAGCATCTCGCCGGCATGAAGGACAGCAAAATCATCGTCGCTATCAATAAGGACGAAGACGCGCCTATTTTCCAAGTCGCCGATTACGGCCTTGTCGCGGATTTATTTAACGCCGTTCCAGAGCTAGACGCGGCGCTGTAAAGCGCGCGCCATAAATTGCAAAAAGCCCGCTCAATTGAGCGGGCTTTTTTATGCCGTAATAAACGCTGTCACTAATATGCGCTAAGGCTCTTAAATAAATCTTCCTCAAGCTTCCCCGTTGATACGCAGTCCACGGTACGCGGAGCCAATGGGCGGCCAGAAAGGTCCATTTGTGAAACGCTTCCCGTGCCAAATGTATTGGCTTGAACAGAGGTTAAATTCGGCCCAACGCTTTTAACAATGACGTTGAAATTAAGACTCTTATCGGTAAAGGATTCATATGTGCCAACGGTTCCGCAATCCAAATAATCGGCATTCGTGCCCAGTCGGTAATCCGTAGCAATTAAACCTGAATCCTTCACTATGTTTTTAATCGGGATATTCTTGTTAGCAAACCATTCGGTGGATTGCTGCCATACACGGTCAAAACTATCATCGACCCGTTTAACTTTATCAATGTCGCGCTCGACGGGCGGTGTATAAGTGGCGCAGGCTGACATTAAACCTGCCATGAATGTGGCGGTTAGTATGTAAATTGTCTTCATTTTAGTCCCCATTTTTTAAAGTGTATATCTACCGGATACATCGGGGGGGGTATTGGCAAGAGGTATATAGAACGGTTTTGACATAGGCTTTTATACACCGCTCATCCCTGCGAAAGCAGGGAGCTTTGCACAGTTCCCTGCTTTCGCAGGAATGAGCGGAGGAGGAGGGGATATCCGCCGCATTTACCGCTTTCCTTTTGGCGCTATTGCCTTAAACAGCGCGCATGGCTCAACCACCTTTACTTACGCTGAAAAACATTCACCTGACCTTTGGGTCTACGCCCCTGCTTGAGGGCGCGGATTTGGTTATTGGGGCGGGGGAGCGCGTCTGCCTTGTGGGGCGTAATGGCTCCGGCAAATCGACCCTGCTTAAAATAGCGGCCGGCCTCATAGAGCCCGATGACGGCGAGCGGTTTTTCCAGCCCGGCACCACGGTGCGATACTTGCCGCAAGAGCCGGATTTATCGGCCTATGACACTATTCGCGATTATGTAATTGGCGGGCTAGAGGGCGCAGATGATGAATATCGCGTGCCCTATCTTTTGGACGCTCTGGGCTTAACTGGTGATGAGCCAACATCCGTTTTATCGGGCGGAGAAGCCCGCCGCGCCGCGCTGGCCCGCGTGCTAGCCCCCCAGCCTGATATTATCATGCTTGACGAGCCAACAAACCATTTGGATTTGCCGGCGATTGAATGGCTAGAGGGCGAGCTGAAATCGCTGCGC
>JAZGFA010000197.1:0-10026 GCA_036478975.1 Robiginitomaculum sp.
GGCCGCGAGAGCTTTCACATGAATGGCCGCGCGGAGTTCAGCCTGCCCGCGCAAACCCCCGTGCTGTATTACCTGCAACGCCTGCGCGACGAGGCCCACAGATTCGCGATTGGCACCCATAGGGCGCGGCGTAAAAAACAGATGAAAACTAATCCGCTAGATGCTATTCCTAATATAGGGCCGCGCCGAAAACGCGCGCTTCTGGCCGGCTTTGGCTCTGCTAAGGCCGTGGGGAGCGCTTCGGTTGAGCAAATTGAAAAAGTAGAAGGGGTAAGCCGCGCGCTTGCTGTGAAGATACATGAATACTTCAACGAATAATAATGACGAAGACAACACCGCCCGCCGCGAAAGCGATGTGGAGTTTTCTAGCACCGCTCAAGGCGGAGCTCTCGCCGATGGCATGACCCTTGTGCGCGCCGTGCTAGCGCCGATTGTCGCCGGCGCGATTATTTGGGCTTGGCCTAATATTGCATGGGCTTGCCTCGCTTCGGTTTTATTTGCCCTTGGCGCATTGACCGATTGGTTTGACGACCTGCTTGGCGGTAGCGAAAAAGCCCCTGGGCGCGCCTTTGGCTGGTTTGACGATATTGCCGATTCCATCCTCATCGGCGCGGCGCTTATCGCCCTGCTTTATGTCACCGACAAGGCCGGAATATTGGGCTGGGCCTTCGGCGTTCCGGCTATCATCTATATTTGCCGCGACCTCATTGTCGCCGCGATAAAAGGTTTTGAATTTAGTAAAAACGGCATCCCCGATAGCAAAATCGGTGACTATAAAAACATCGCCGCGATGATTGGCGTGTCCCTGCTGATTGCCTCCCCGTGGCTAGACATGGTTTTAAGCCGTTTTCGCGCCAGTAAAACCGATGACATGATGGCGCTTTACGCCAACCCGTCCCCGTGGATTTGGCAAATTGGCCAAGGGTTTTTATGGCTAGCTGCTATCCTCTCGGTCTATACGGCAGTTAAATATTTCGTCCGTAAACCCGCCGCTAACGAAGCCTAGACGTGAGCGATACCCTCGCCAAACGTCATAGTCTTTACTGGCTTCCTAATGCGCTAACCGTCCTACGGATAGCGCTCATTCCCGTAATGGTATGGAGCATTTTAAAGGGCAATCAGAATGCAGGTAACGCCCTCTCAACTGGCGTTCTCGCCCGCTTTTCTATTGTGCTTTTCATCTTCTGCGCCCTTACGGATTTCATCGACGGATATCTTGCGCGCAAATGGAAGGTCACTTCGGATTTTGGCCGTATGCTTGACCCGATTGCCGATAAATTACTCGTCGCCGCCTGCCTGATTGGTTTTTGCATTATCAGCCTAGGCGATTGGCGTTTTATTATTCCGGCCCTGCTTATTATTGGCCGTGACATCACCATTAGCGGCGTGCGCGAATATGCGGCCCTCGCCGGCAAAGTTATGGCGCCGACCAAGCTGGCGAAATGGAAAACCGCTACGGAAATGGCGGGCATAACGGCGGTACTTGTCTGGATAGCGGCGTTTAAGCGCGATATCATGCTTGTAGATGGCACGGCTGATACACCGAGTCTCTTGCTCGCCATCGCCATCGCCCTGCTTTGGCTCGCCGCGTTTCTATCGGTATTTACCGGTTTCAAATATTTCCGCTCGGCGCTGGCTAAGGTTTAAACGTCAAATTCTAGGCCAAATTCCGTGTAACGCTCGCGCTCTTCCATCCAGTTTTCGCGCACTTTGACGAATAAAAACAGATGCACTTTGCGGCCTAGCCATTCGGACAAATCCGCCCGCGACGCCGCGCCAATAGCCTTAATCGTCTGTCCGCCCTTGCCTAGCACAATCGGCTTTTGGCTTTTCTTGCGCACATAGATAATTTGCTCAATTTTAACCGAGCCGTCGCGGTTTTCCTGCCAGTTTTCCGTCTCAACGGAGCTATTATAGGGCAGCTCATCATGCAGGCGCAAAAACAGTTTCTCGCGGGTGACTTCGGCGGCGATAAGGCGGGTCGGAATATCCGCCGCTTGGTCAGCGGGATAAAGCCATGGCCCCTCTGGCATAGCTGTCTCTAGCGCATTTTTGAGCGCGCCCAGTCCTTCGCCATTAGTGGCAGAGATTAAAAACACCTCATTAAACACGTCAATTTTTTGGAAATGAGAGACAAGCTGTAGCAAATCCCCGTGGTCAATTAAATCCACCTTATTAAGGGCCAGCCAAATGGCCGTCTCCCCGCCGGCGCGTTTCTTAAGCCCTTCAATAACCCTATCCGTATCCTTACGGCCTAATTTATCTTGGGAGCTAGGCTCATCGCCATTGATAACCCGCAAATAGGCGGGCGCGTCAACCACATGGATAATCGCGCTAGCATCCTTTGTCCCCGTCCACGCCGCATGCACCATGGAGCGGTCAAGGCGGTCGCGCGGGTTGAAAATACCGGGCGTATCCACAAGCACGACTTGCGTGTTATTAAACAGCGCAATGCCGCGCAGCTGAAAGCGCGTGGTCTGCACCTTATGGGTAACAATGGTGACTTTCTCGCCGACCAGCGCGTTAACCAGGGTGGATTTCCCCGCATTAGGCGCGCCAATAATTGCAGTAAATCCCGCGCGGGTCTGCGCGTCAGTATTCTCTAAGCTCATTTAGGCCAACTTTCTAATAAGTGGCGGGCGGCAAAGCGCTCCGCATCTTTTTTTGATTTTCCGGTGCCTTGGGCCGCGCCGATTTTGTCGACCTCAACGCTAATAACAAAAAGCGGGCGATGGTCAGGCCCGCTACGCTCTAGCACCGTATAGACAGGCGCGCCGCCGCCAGCGGTAAAGGCGCGTTCTTGTAGGTCGGTTTTCGGGTCTTTCATAGACGCGTTTAAAACCAGTGCGATTTCATCCGCCCAAAAACTTTTATAAAATTTTGAAACGGCCTCTATGCCGCCGTCAATATAAATTGCGGCCAGTAGCGCCTCGCAGGCATCGCCTAATATGGAGGTTTTCTCGCGCCCGCCTTGGCGCTCCTCCGCCGGGGAGAGCTGCAAAGCCTCACCGACGCCAACCTTACGGGCAATGCGGGCGCAAGTTTCCTTGCGCACAAGCGCGTTGAGCTTGCGGGCCATGTCGCCCTCTTGATCATCAATGACTTCAAACAAGCGCTCGGCCGTTAAAAGCCCCAATATGCGGTCGCCGAGAAATTCCAGCCGCTCATTATCGCGCTCCGTGCGCCGCCCATCGCCATAGGAAGAATGGGTCATACAGCGCACAGCTAATTCCTGATCGGTAAAGCTATAGCCGATACGTTTTTCAAGAGCAGTGATTTGCGGGTTGGGTTTCATTAAAATTATTGGCCTTAAGGTATGTCTTTAAAAATGCGATCTGTGCGCATCTTAGACCAAGTTGAGGGCCGCGCCCAGTAAAACTCTTTTTGCGCTGACAGTAGGATAAACTCCGCTCGCCCAAGCAATTCCCCCTGCGATACAAAGCCCATGCCGCCATTATCACGCGGCAAGCGGCTATCTTTGGAAGCGTCACGGTGATCGCCAAGGACAAAATAATGCCCCGGCGGCACGGTCATTGCCTGCAAAATATCAGATGGTGAGTTTTTCTGGCTATCATAAATAAGATAGCTCACCCCATTAGGCAGGGTTTCGCGCCAAATTTCAACCCTGTCCGGATTGCCCGCATCGCTGACGGAGTGAATCTCGCTTTGCGGCTCTAGGCCGGCGGGCGCGCCATTGAGAGTTAACTGTCCGCCGCCCATTTCTACCCTGTCCCCGGGAAGGCCAATAATCCGCTTTGCGTAAATCGTCTCCGCCCCGCTTAGGCTAAACACCATAACGTCGCCGCGCCTTGGGGTTCGGCCTAGCCAGCGTTTATCTTTAATCGGCAGCGACAAGGGAGCCGCAGATTTTTCGCCGTAGCCATAGGCATATTTGCTCGCAACGATAACGTCCCCCGCGAGGATATTGGGCTGCATAGACTGGCTTGGAACTTTTAACGGCTGGAACAGGAAACTGCGCACAATAAAAGCAAGCAGCACGGCCCATAGCAAGGTGATAAACCGGTCACGCCATTTGGCCCGCGCGCTGCGAAACGCCTTATCCTTTGGCCCGCTAGACGTGCTGGTGCGGGCCTTATCAATATTTGGCTTCCCCGCCATTTAATGCGCCTCAATAATCACGAAAGCCAACGCATAGGGCAGCTCATCGCTAAGGGTCAAATGCACATGGCCCTTAAGCCCTTTGGGCGTCATATCCGCTAGCCGCGCAAGGGCATCGCCGTGCAGGCTGATTTGCGGCTTGCCAGACGGCCCGTTAGTGATTTCAACATCCTGCCATTTCAAATGAGGGCTATCCGCGGTGGACAGCGCTTTGGCGAACGCCTCTTTTGCGGCCCAGCGCTTGGCGTAACTGGCCGCGCTCTCTTTTCGGGCGTCGCAATAAGCTTGCTCGCCCGGAGTAAAAATCCGATCCTTATAGCGCTGACCATGGCGCTCTAACACGGCTTTGATGCGGGTAATATCGCACACATCCGTGCCAATGCCGATTATCATTCCCCGTCCTCTATGCCCGTGCGGGCGGCGCGAATAATGTCAGCCATTTTTTTAATCGCAGGTCCAAGCCCCATAAACATCGCTTCGCCCATAATATAATGGCCGATATTAAGCTCTACCACTTGAGGGATTGCGGCGATTGGGGCGACATTATCAAAGGTCAGGCCATGGCCCGCATGGACTTCAAGGCCAAGGCTAGCGGCTAGCTCTGCCCCCTCCTCCATGGCTTGCAGAATTTGCGCGGCGAGTTCGCCATTGCCCCCGTCGAGGGCATGGGCATAGGCCCCCGCATGGATTTCTATAATGTCGGCCTTGCACTGGGCGGCGGCGCGTATTTGCCGACTACTGGCTTCGATAAACAAGGAAACACGGCTGCCATTTTCTTGCAAAGCGGCCACCATGGGCGCAACCGTATTATGCAGGCCCGCAACGTCAAGCCCGCCTTCGGTCGTGCGCTCTTCGCGGCGCTCTGGGACCATGCAAACAGCATGGGGCTTAGTCGCCAGCGCGATGGAGAGCATTTCAGCCGTGGCGGCGATTTCCATATTTAGCGGCACGCCCCGCGCCTCGCATAAAGCTTGCAAAGCGATAATATCCGCGTCGCGAATATGGCGGCGGTCTTCGCGTAAATGGGCGGTTATGCCGCTCGCGCCAACGTCAATGGCTACCTTTGCCGCCTCTACAGGGTCAGGATGAGCGCCGCCGCGCGCATTACGCAAGGTCGCCACATGATCAATATTAATGCCCAAACGTATCATGAATTATTTAAGCCCTCTTGAGCCGGGCTTAACCGCGGGAAGTTTCGCCAAATCCTCTGGCAATTCATCGGCGGGGTAAGCCGGAAAAGCGCGCGAGGCGAGGCTAATCAGCGGCACGCCAATATCGGCCTTGCCGCCGGAGCGGTCAAAGATGCACGCGCCGGCAATGACCGTGGCGCCGGTTTTGTTAATCGCGGCAATACATTCACGCGAAGACAGGCCCGTGGTGACAATGTCTTCAACCATCAATACTTTTTGGCCCTTCTCTAGGGTAAAGCCGCGGCGCAGGGTAAACTCCCCGTCTTCGCGCTCAACAAATAGGCTATCAAGGTGCATATGGCGCGCGGTTTCATAGCCGGGAATAACCCCGCCCATGGCCGGCGCAATGATGATATCGGGCATCACGTCAAGGCTATCCCTGACCTTTTCAGCCAGAGCTTTGCACAAAATCTCCGTGCGCTTTGGCGATTTAAAGATGAACGCTTTTTGCAAAAACACAGGACTACGCAGGCCGGATGAGAGGATAAAATGCCCCTCTAGCAAAGCGCCCGCCTCTTTGAAAATCGCCAAGACTTCATCCGTCGTCATATGCTTTTTTTTGAAAGTTCTCATGTCAAATCCTATAAAATATCAGCGCGGGCCCGCCTGGCCGTTACCACATAACTGCTTGCCCGAAGCGCCGCCACAATATGGGACAAATGGCGCGTGTCCAGCACTTCAATATCAAGTATCATGTCGAAAAATGTAGGGCTACGCTTAAGGGTTTTAATATTGGTCAAATTACCGCCCGCTTCGCCAATAAGATTGGTAATATCAGCCAGCGCGCCGGGCACATGCTCAATCGTTGCGGTAATGCGTCCTACCGACGCGGTGGCCTTCGCCGCCTTACGCCAGCCCAAATCAATCCAGCGCTCCGGTTCGCTCTCAAGCCCGGCGAGCACTTCGCAATCAATGGCGTGGATAAATACGCCGCGCCCGTCCGACATCACCCCCATAATGCGGTCCCCGAATATAGGAGAGCAGCATTCCGCCAGATGCAAGCTCACCCCCTCCGTAAGCCCCTCACCCTTAACGTAGAGCTTGGCCGTGCTGTCATCAATAATATCGCGGCTAGCGAATTTATCGACAAGCGCCGTGGAGCTGCGCCCCGGATAGACCGCCGTCATAAAGTCTTGTAGCGATAACTCCCCGCGTCCCAAGGCTTCGTACACGTCTTCTGGGCTATTAAGCTCGGCGAGCCGTTTAATCGCGTCCAAAATCACGCTGTCGGAGAAGTCTTTTTCCTCGCGGGAAAATTCATGTTGGGCGAGCATACGGCCAATGCGTTTAAACTCCCCCGCTTCCGTGTCACGGGTTAGGCGGCGCAGGGCAGAGCGCGCCCTGCCCGTCACCACAATATTTTCCCAACCGGGCTGAGGCTCCGCCGCGCCGCCGCGCACAATGCGCACAACATCGCCGTTTTGCAGCCGCGTGCGCAAGGGGCGCTCTTGCTGGTTAATCAAAGCGCCAACGCAAGTATCGCCGACATCCGTATGCACGGCATAGGCAAAATCAATCGGGGTAGCCCCGCGCGGGAGCGGCACAAGGTCGCCCTTCGGCGTGAAGGTGAACACTTGGTCTGTAAACAAATCAAGCTTGGCGTTTTCTAAAAACTCATCCGCGTCCCCGCCATGCTCCATCATCTCCACCAGCGAGCGAATACGGGCGAGCGGGTCGCCGCCGGCCTTGCGCGCGGACTCTGGGTCAAATGCGTAGGAGCCGCTTTTATAGGCCCAATGGGCCGCAACCCCGCGCTCGGCCACATCATCCATGCGTTCCGTGCGAATTTGAATTTCTACGCGGCGATTATCTGGCCCCAATATGGTGGTCTGCAAGCTTTGATAGCCATTGGACTTTGGCACGGAAATAAAGTCGCGAAACCGCGCCGGCACGCAGCGAAATTCTTGGTGGATAGTGCCAAGAACGCGGTAACATTCATCGGCGCTATCAAGTACGATGCGAAAGGCGTAAATGTCGGCCACATCTTCAAAGGAAATGCCTTGGCGTTGCAATTTACGCCAAATCGCAAAGGGGCGTTTTTCGCGGCCATATATACGCGCCTGAAAATCGTTTTTATCCATAAGGTCGCGCAAGGACACTGACGTCTGGGAAATCACCCCGGCGCGGTTTTCTCGCCAGCCCTCAAGCCGTTTGGTAATGCTTTCATAGGCGGCGGGGTCAAGATAATAAAAGGACAAGTCCTCAAGCTCTGAGCAAATCCGGTCAACCCCAATGCGGCGGGCAAGCGGGGCGTAAATATCCATAGTTTCGCGGGCAATGCGCACCCGCGACGCCTCTTTGGGGTGATAGCTAAGCGTGCGCATATTATGCAGGCGGTCGCAAAGTTTGACCATTAGCACCCGCAAATCCTCTGCCATGGCGAGGACGAGTTTTTGGAAGTTCTCCGCTTGCTGCGTAGCGCGGCCCGATAGACCTAGCTTGCTAAGCTTCGTCACGCCCTCAACCATTGTGGTGATTTCATCACCGAACATTTCACGCATTTGCGCGGGGCTAACTTGCGTATCCTCTAACACGTCATGGAGCAGCGCGGTGCAAATGGTCGCCGTATCCATTTTCAGCGCCGCAAGCAAGCCCGCCACTTCAATCGGATGGGCGTAATAAGGGTCGCCGCTATGGCGCAATTGCTCCCCATGCGCCTTCATCGAAAACACATAGGCTTTATTAAGCAGATCCTCATTGACGCTTGGGTTATAGGCGCGCACTTTTTCAACCAATTCAAATTGGCGAAGTATGCGGCCTTTCCCGGCCGGGGCACTAATTTCTGCGGCAATGGTCATGGGTTAAAGATAGCGGGCGTTTACTGGCAGGGCAACACGCCACATGAAGCAAAGCCATAAAAAAAGCCGCCCAGACAGGCGGCTTTTAAAATAATTTAATCCGGTTTTAGAAACGGTTATCTGGGCCATTATCGCGGTCACTTTGTAGGGCGCGCATAAGGTCTTCTTGGGACATTTCAGCCGGCTGCTCAGGGGCATGCTCAAGATTGGCGACAATCACGTCATCTTTTTCTTCCGGCATGTCGTCATCAATGATAACGCGCTGAAGGCCAACAACAAGGCTCTCGCGAAGGTCATCAAGGTTAAGGGTTTCATCGGCAAGCTCGCGCAGGGACACAACGGATGTTTTGTCATTATCACGGTCAATAGTCAGCGGCGCGCCAGCAGAAATATTACGCGAACGGTGCGACGCAAGCAAAACAAGGTCAAAGCGATTCGGGATTTTATCGACGCAATCTTCAACGGTAACGCGGGCCATATATACTCCAATAGAAAAGACGCGCTCAAATGGCGCGCGAGTTGTGTTGCGGTATAGGCGTATTTTAAGGCGCAGGCAAGCCCCATTCGCCCTAGTTTTGCAGGCTTTTCTCGTTTTTACAGCTTTGTTAGCGGCGCCACATCGCGCAGCGGCAAACGGGCAAGCCAGTCTTCAATCGACCGCGACTCAATCGGGTCACGCCATTGCGGCGCAATCTCTTGCAGGGGGAATAAAACAAAGGCGCGGTCCAGCATTCGGGGGTGCGGAATAGTAATATCCGCCGCGTCAATATTCTCCCCATTATAGTCTAGCAAATCCAAATCAAGCGTGCGCGCCGCATTAAGCGCCCCGCGGGCGCGGCCAAATTGCGCTTCAACATCGTGTAAAATCGCAAGCAAGCCTCGCGCGGATAGCCGTGTCTTAATGCGCGCGCAGGCGTTGATGTAATCTGGCTGACCACTGCCCGCGGGCCAGGCCGGACTCTGCCACAGCCCGCTAAGGGATAAAACTTTAACCCCGCGACCCTCAAGCTCCGCCATTGCGCGGCGAAAAGTTTGGGCAGGGTTGGACAAATTAGCCCCAAGGGCGATATAGATGCTCATGGCTTCTACTAGGCCAAGTTTAGCGAAGGCGCAATAATGGGTATATTCACCGAACCTGACCATGACTGCGCCCTGTGCCCGCGCTTGCGTGAATTTCTATTAGGCCTGCGCGAGCAGCACCCGGATTGGCATAATGGCCCCGTGCCCAGTTTTGGCGACCCCAATGCAAAATTGCTCATTGTCGGCCTAGCCCCCGGCATGCACGGGGCCAATCGTACGGGCCGCCCGTTCACTGGCGACTGGGCCGGAGATTTGCTGTTTTCCGCTATCGCCAAATACGGGTTTTCCAAGGGTATTTACGATGCGCGCAGCGATGACGGGCTAGAGCTAACCGGGGCGATGATTACCAATGCGGTGCGCTGCCTGCCGCCGCAAAACAAACCCGTTGGCGCGGAAGCTGCCGCCTGTCGCCCGTTTCTAGCCGACCAAATTGACAACATGGACAGCGTGAAAGCCATACTCTGCCTTGGCGGCATTTCCCATAATAATACGGTGCGCGCCTTGGGGCTTAAGCTGAAAGATTATAAATTTGGCCACCATAAAACTTACGAGCTAGGCGGCGGGCGGCGGCTCTATTCCAGCTATCACTGCTCGCGCTATAACACCAATACAAAACGGCTGACCGAAGACATGTTCTTTAATGTTTTCAAAGATATACAGGAATTTCTTAGCTAACCCCTACCGCGCAAAATTCGCGATTTCTGCTTATTCCAGTCACGGTTTTTCTGGGTTTCCCGCTTGTCAATTTGCCGCTTACCCGTGCCGATACCCAGCAAAAGCTTGGCCCGTCCCTTATCATTGAAATACATTTTAAGCGGCACAATCGTGCGGCCTTTACG
>JAZGFA010000198.1:0-5564 GCA_036478975.1 Robiginitomaculum sp.
TAAACATGTCATAGGCCTTGCGCGCATCAATTAGCGCAATGTCCTGCGGGGTGGAAACGATGACGGTTCCGGTAACGGGCACGGTCTGCACAAGGGTTAATTGCGCGTCGCCCGTGCCGGGGGGCAAATCGACGATTAAAATATCGAGGTCGCCGTCTTCGGTCCATGCAACGCCGTTGAGTAATTGCTGCACCGCGCCAATGACCATAGGCCCGCGCCAGACCGTCGCGCGGCCTTCGGGCACAAGATAACCCATGGAAATGGCCTTGATGCCGTGGCGCTCTACGGGGCGTATCATGTCGTTTTTAGTGAAGTCAGGCTTGTCGCCTTCGCCGAGCATTTTCTGCACGCTGGGGCCAAAAATATCGCAGTCAAACAGGCCAACATTCCAGCCAAGGGTTTTAAACGCGGCGGCGAGATTGACGGACGTCGTCGATTTACCGACGCCGCCCTTGCCGCTGGCCACGGCCAAAATGCGTTTAATGCCGGGGATAGGCTTTGGCTTTGGCGGCGGTGGCGGCGGGGTCGCCTTGCCCTTGGGCCGCTGGGGCGCAATGTCTGGCGCGGCGTTATGGGCGGTCATAACCGTGCGCACGGATTTAACGCCGCTAAGAATAGCTACGGCGTCATCACAGCGCTTGCGCACGCCTTCCATAATGTCGGCGGTATTGGGGTCAATCAGCATGGTGATATTGACAATACCGTCCTTGCAGGTGACTTCGTCAATGGCGCCGGACGCGACAATATCCTTGCCGGTTTTCGGGTGCATAACCGTGGCCAGCGCTTGCAGGACTTTTTTCTGGGTAAGCTTTTTGAGCATTAGACTTCACTCTCTCCGTAATACAATGTGACCACATGTTTGGCCTCTGCGAAGAATAACCACCGTTCAAACACTAGGCCAATGGCGCAAGATGTCGCGGCTATGAGTATCGCGATTGTGCGGCCCATGCCATGAAGGTGATGGATAGCGACGGCGATAAGGATAAGCGGCAGGATAAAGCCTAATATGGCCGCGATAATGCGCATTTTACGCGCATGTTTACGGGCGATTTTAAAGCCCATTTCCTTGAGCAAATAATTGTCTTGGCTATGGGGGCTGCCGGCAAAACTAACCTTGCCAAACTCCCCAAGGCCGGTGGCGCTCTCCGCCGTAGAGACGGGTTTGCTATTATGGATATGGCGCCAGTATAGCAGTTTCACAATAAGGCCGAGGGCGAGGAAAATAGCCGTCGGCATGGTCAAGTGAAAGCCCGCATGGCTAAACTTTTCATTACCCGTAAGGCTTCCCATAAGCAGGGTGAGCGCCATGGTCAGCACCGCTCCGCTCATGATGCACAGGATTAGATAGGCCAGCTTCGTCCAGCCATTATGCCAAGCGGGAATGGTTTTCAGCGAGGCATAAATCATCGACGTGGTGAACACGGTGATATAGGCCATGAAGGCTCCGAGCAGGCCGATGAGGGCAACGCCGCCAGTGTTCTTTGACGTAAATACCCAGCTAATTGCAAAAATGCCCATCGGGATAAAGGTCAAAATCGCCATAACCCCTTCGCGCGATAGCCAGCTAGAACGCCATTGGGACAGGGCGCGAAAGGCCCGCTCCGGACGGCCCAAATGCAGGGTCGAGGACAATAGCCCGCCAATGATAAGGGCAAAGCTAACGCCGAGCGCTATAAGGCCAAAGAGCGGGCTAGCCGGCAATACGCCCATAAAGGACAATATGGCGAGCCAGATAAACAGGCCATAGCCCGCGCCCGTGGCGGTGGTGAAAAAGATAACGGATTTTGCTGGATGCATGGTGGAACTCTTTTCTATCTAAGCCGCTAAATTAGGCGGTAAGTATCTTATCGACCCAGCGCGCGAGCATGCCGGCGCCATCGTCACTCGTGTCTTCATGGGTGAGCATACGCGGTGCGTTGACCCCTTGGCCTGTTTTCTTAGGACGGGGCAATAGGTAACGGTTTACCGGCTTCGTGCCTTGCTCTGGCATCAAAGCAACGCCGCCGCGCGCGGCCGATAATTTGGACACTTCGGAATTGGGATCGTTTAAATCGCCAAAGCTGCGCGCGCCGGCAGGGCAGGTCGATACGCAGGCCGGAACCCGGCTTTGCTCGGGCAGGTTCTCATTGTAAATTTTATCAACGCAAAGGGTGCATTTTTTCATCACGCCTTCGGCCTCATCATATTCACGCGCGCCGTAAGGGCAGGCCCATGAGCACAATTTACAGCCAATGCAAATATCATCATTGACCAGCACAATGCCGTCTTCCTCGCGCTTATAGCTCGCCCCTGTTGGGCAGACCGTAACGCAGGGCGCATCGTCGCAATGCAGGCAGGATTTTGGAAAATGCACCGTGCGCGAAACGCCGACATCATTCATCGTCTCGAAAGTATGGATGCGGTTAAACCACACGCCATTGGGTTTAGAGCCATAAGGGTCAAGGTCTGAGAGCGGCGCCATTTTGCCGCCCGTATTCCATTCCTTACAATTGACCGCGCAGGCGTGACAGCCAACGCAAATATCAAGGTCGATAACCAGGCCTAGCTTTTTAGCCGGCGCCGTTTTGGGAAGACAGGTCATGTTTTGTCTCCTTTTTTGATGTTTCCGTGACCATCAGCAATGCCGTCAATATTGGCCGCATTGGCCCAGCGTTGGCCGATATATTCGCGCAGGTCAGCTTTGCCGCCCGTGTCCTCGCCCTTCATATCTTTGCCATATTGTAGCACGTCAAGATCGCTAACCGGGCCGCCCTTAAAGGCTTCATACATAGGCTCGGTTTCGCCCCATTCGGCTTTGGTGCATTTGACGATTTTCACGCGCAAATCATACCAAGAGCCTTGGCCGGTAATCGGGTCAGAATTGGAATATTGAATACCCTTCTGGCCTTCGGCTAGGACGTCGGAAATAATATGGTTGAGCAGAAAGCTTTTCGTATTTTCCGGCGCGTCATGTTTTAGCCCCCAAGCGCCCTTGCGTTTGCCGATAGCGTTCCATGTCCAAACCGTGTTTTTGTTCACCCCGGTGATGAGCTTCACTTGGCCCTTCACGCGGCCATGGCGGCTTTCAATCCACACCCAATCATCGTCGATAATATCAAGGCTCGCCGCCATTTCCGTATGGATGTGCAGCTTATTGGCATTAGTGATTTGACGTAGCCACGCATTTTGTGAGCCCCAGCTATGGTACATATGCATTGGGCGCTGGGACAGGGCGTGAATGGGATATTCATCCGTGTCAATCTCGGCTTCCTCAAACGGCATATACCAAATCGGCAGGGGATCGAAATAAGTGTCTACGCGCTCCCTATGTTCCTCTGGCGGTTGCCGCTCGCCGTGCCCTTGCGCCGCGAGGCGGAATTTTTGCAAATCCTCATTATAAAGCTGGAACACGACCGGAGAAGCTTCGCCAATCCAGCCCATTTTCTTGGAATAATTGAGATAGCCTTGGTTGGCATGCTTAAAGAACTGATGCTCCATTGGCATTTCTTCGCTCCAGAAACAGCCATTCTCGATATATTTCTCAAGCTGGTTTGGATTGACTTCGCCAATGCCGGACTTGTCGCCGTTCTTGCCGCGCCACCCCGCGAGCGGACCTACGCCCGGCCTGCGCTCATGGTTGACAAGGTAGTCGGGATAGCCGCCGGGAAATTTCGCCGAGCCGTCATCATTGACCATGCCCGGAAGCCCAAGGCGCGCGCCAAGCTCTAGCAGGACAGTTTGGAAAGTGCGCACATCGCGGTCGGGCTTGACCACGGGCTGGCGAATACCGTCAGCAACCCCGTGGGCGGCGGAAAATGGCCGGTCAAGAACGGATAGGCAATCATAGCGCTCTAGATAGGTCGTGTCCGGCAATATCAAATCGCAATAGGGCACGGTTTCTGAATAGAAGGCATCCGAGTAAATAATCTTCGGAATTTTATAGGAGCCGTCATCGTTTTTCGCGGTGAAGAAACCGAGGGTCTCGCCAATATTCATGGTCGAATTCCACGCCATATTGGCCATGAACATAAACAGCACGTCAATCTCATGCGGGTCTTTAGTGGCCGCGTTACGCAAAACCATATGCATCATGCCATGCAGGGAAATCGGATGCTCCCAGCTAAAGGCTTTGTCGATGCGTAGGGGCTGGCCATTATCATCGACGATAAGGTCGTCGGGCGATGTCGGAAAGCCGTTAGAGCCGCCGCCAAGCGGAGTGTTGGGTTTGTAATGGGGCGGGGTTGGTTTTGGCGCTGGCGGGATAGGCTTAGGGAAGGGAGGCTTATAGCGCCAGCCCCCCGGCGTATCGATAGAGCCAAGCAGTACCTGTAGCATATGAATAGCGCGGCAAGTGTGAAAGCCATTCGTATGCGCCGAAATTCCGCGCATGGCGTGAATGGCGACCGGGCGGCCAATCATCTTATCGTGCTTGCGGCCCCATGCGTCCGTCCAAGGCTGGTCAATAATGACTTCTTCCTCAAAAGCGGCGTGGGCTAGCTCTGCGGCGATGCGGCGTATGGTGTCCGCGGTCAGGCCCGTGCGCTCTGCCACGGCGTCGGGGCTATATTGCGGGTCCATATAACGGCGGGCCAGCAGCTCGAAACTTGGGACAACGGTCTTGCCCTTGATTTTTCGCTCTCCGGCAAAGGCAGGGCTGATGTCTTTATCATATCCGCTAACCGCTTTTTTCTTTTTCACGTCCCAGATGAGCGGGAAGCCTTTTTTGTCGCGCAGGAACAGGCCGTCATCGGCCTCGCCGGGGTTTTGAATAACTAGCCACGGGGCGTTGGAATAACGGGCCAGTGACGGGAAATCGATTTTGTCGGCGCGTAAAAGCTCGTGAATAATCGCGAAAATAAATAGGCCGTCCGTGCCGGGGCGAATGCCAAGCCACTCATCAGCGATGGCGTTATAGCCATTACGCGATGGGTTGACGACGACAAATTTTGCGTCGCCGCGCGTTTTAAGTTTGCCAAGGCCGATTTTAATCGGGTTACTGTCATGGTCATCGGCGACGCCGAGCATCATGAAATATTTAGTGCGGTCAAAGTCGGGATCGCCAAATTCCCAAAACGCCCCGCCAATAGTGTAAAGGCCCGCCGCGGCCATATTGACCGAGCAGAACCCGCCATGGGCGGCGAAATTATGGGTGCCGTAGGCGCTCGCCCACCATCCGGTTAGGGATTGGCTTTGGTCGCGGCCAGTGAAAAAGGCTAGCTTGCCGGGATCTTTCGCGCGGGTGTCGCCTAGCCATTTTTCGGCCAGCGCCATCGCTTCGTCCCATTCAATTTCTTTAAACTCGCCAGACCCACGCTCACCGACGCGGAGCAAAGGCTTGGTCAGCTTGCCGGGGGCATTTTGGTGCATAATGCCTGACGAGCCTTTGGCGCATAATACGCCTTTGTTTACGGGGTGATCGGGATTGCCTTCAATATAGCGAATATTGCCGTCCTTGAGATGGACTTTAATGCCGCAGCGGCAGGCGCACATATAACAGGTCGAGGTTTTGACCTCGTCTGAAACTTCGGGGGATAGGGCTACGGTCTCTTTGACCGTTTCAAACGGATTTATTCCCATGCGCTCAG
>JAZGFA010000199.1:0-3747 GCA_036478975.1 Robiginitomaculum sp.
CATTTATTCTTGTCAACATGGCGGCGGGGGTGTCGCGCATGACCTTGCCGGCGTTTTTAGGCGGCACGGCCCTCGGCGTAATTCCCAAAATCGCCGCCGTAGCCGTGCTGGGCCAAAGCCTTGTCGGGGCCCTTCAAGGGCGGCCCATATTTGTTTTGGCCATGGCCGTTTTTCTGGCTTTAATTATCGGCGTAATGCTATTTGCCCGCCGCCGATTGAAAGCGCGGGAAGAAAACATCAAATAATCGCGGATTTATGACCGGAATGTCATACTGGCGCTTGCATTTTTACTCGCCTCTGACAATAAGTAATTATAAACCATTAACCCATAGGGGCGATTCTGGTCGCCGCTTTTTTATTATTCGGTCCACGGGGCCGGAAAGTCCACACTATGCTCTCCAGTCTTTTCGGAATGCTCTCCGCCGATATCGCCATTGACCTCGGAACCGCCAACACATTGGTCTATGTGAAGGGCCGCGGCATTGTCCTTGATGAGCCATCCGTGGTGGCTTTTTCCATGAAGAATGGCCGCAAGGTTCCCCATGCTGTCGGCTCCGAAGCGCGGATGATGCTTGGGCGTACGCCAAAGGGCATTGAAGCGGTGCGCCCGATGAAGGACGGCGTGATTGCAGATTTCGAAGTTGCTGAGATTATGATTAAGCACTTCATTGCTAAGGCTCAAAATCGCCGTAATTTCGTTCACCCGCAAGTGGTTATTTGCGTTCCAACCGGCGCAACCCAAGTGGAACGCCGGGCTATTCGCGAGAGCGCTAAAGCGGCAGGGGCGCGCCAAGTCTATCTTATACGCGAACCTATGGCCGCGGCTTTGGGTGCTGGCCTGCCAATCCATGAACCGTCCGGCTCTATGATTGTTGACATTGGCGGAGGCACAACCGAAGTGGCCGTGCTATCGCTTGACGGCATTGTCTATTCGCGCTCCGTGCGCGTGGGCGGGGATAAGATGGATGACGCGATTATTCAATATATTCGCCGGACCACAAACTTACTGCTCGGAGAAATGAGCGCTGAGAAAGTTAAAAAAGAAATCGGCTCCGCCATGATGCCATCGGATAATGAAGGCATGACGGTTCAAATTAAGGGCCGCGATTTGATGAATGGCGTGCCGCGCGAAATCCGCGTCACCGAAGCCATGATTGCCGAGAGCCTAGCCGAGCCGGTTGAGCAAATCGTCGAAGCGGTGAAAAATGCGCTCGAGGCGACGCCGCCAGAACTTGCCGCGGATATCGTGGATAAGGGCATTATGCTGACCGGCGGCGGGGCGTTGCTGCGTAACCTTGATACGGAGTTGCGAAATCGCACGGGTCTTCCCGTGTCGATAGCGGAAGAGCCGCTCTATTGCGTTGTTAACGGTTCTGGCGCAGTTGTTGAGAATTTGAAAAAATGGAAAGACGTATTGGCCGCTGACGTTTAGGCGCTCGCTCATTCTAAGCTTTTGCGCGGATAACCGCATTGGGAGACACTATGGCACGGGGGGTTGGAACGCATCAAACGCGCCATCGCGGCAATGTTATCCGCAAGACCTCTATTGCGGTGATTATTGTATCACTCCTTGTTTTTGTTCTTGGGCTTAATGGGCGTCAGCCGGTCGGGGCCGTGCGCGCTCCGGCTGAAGGGCTAGCCAGCCGGATTTTGACGATAACGTCCATGCCGATACGCGGGGCGGAAAATATTTCCACGAGCGCTAGCCGCCATTTTGATTTAGCCGCGCAGAATGATAAATTGCGCACGGAGAATAATAGGCTTCGTCAAATTGAAAACCAAAACCTCTCCCTGTCAGAGCAAGTGAATTATCTTGAAGGTATCCTCAATACAAATATCAATCCAAAGCAAAGCCAGCGCATTGCCGCGCGCGCCGTAAGCGAGAGCCGGGGGCCTTTTGTCAATTCTGCGCTGATAAATGCGGGGCTAAAAAAGGGCGTGCGAGAAGGCAATGCGGTGATGAGCCTTAACGGGCTTTATGGCCGGGTCGTGCGCGCGGGCAATAGCTCTGCGCGGGTCTTACTCCTCACGGACCTTAATAGCCGCGTCGCCGTCATGTCCCAGCGTAGCCGTAGCCGCGCCATTTTGACCGGCAATAACAGCCGAATACCTAGCCTTGAATTTCGGAGCGCCGGCGCCGATTGGAAATATGGAGACCGTATCGTTACCTCCGGCGACGGGGGCGTATTACCGCGCGGGCTTCCTGTGGGCGTGGCGAGGGCCGGAGACGGCTCG
The DNA here is from genome assembly GCA_036478975.1 of Robiginitomaculum sp. Lineage (GTDB taxonomy): Bacteria > Pseudomonadota > Alphaproteobacteria > Caulobacterales > Maricaulaceae > Robiginitomaculum. Next base: position 2,236 of record JAZGFA010000199.1, read on the forward strand.
CTAGAGGTCGCGCTATTCACGGATAAGCAGCCCGTAGACTGGATATGGGTTGTGCCCCATCTCCCTGTTCCTGCCCCAGAAGAGAACCTGCCTAATCCCGAAACAGAATCAAGCTCTGGCGAAACCCCATGACGGAGCGTGAGGGAAACCGTTTGACGGGCACGTCCATAGCGTTGCGTAGCGGTTTGATTGGCGCTTTATTGGTGACGGTTTCACTATTAAACATTAATTTTGCTGGCTATAGCGCATCGCTAATGTTTCTGCCCTTGGCGATACTTTATTTTTGGCCGAGCGGATCCAATTATAGCGCTTCGCTTTGGATGATTGCCGGGCTTGGCTTGCTGCAAGACATGATGGGCGGCGGGCCGCTTGGCTTGTGGATGCTGTGCTACGCAATTTTGTTCATCGTCATCAATCCAACAACCCGCAAGGTTGGGCCAGGGTTTGTTGTCCACTGGATGCTTTTCGTTGTGCTGGTGACGGCGACGGGGGGGCTGACCATGGTTTTGGGACGCATCTCACTTGGGCAAAATCCAAGCGCATTGCCCCTGCTGCTTAACGGCGTGTTCATTTGCCTACTATTTCCGATTCTCTATTGGATAAGACTATTTTCACGCCAAATTACCGGCGCGGATAATATGGCTTGGGGTCGTTAATGGCCGCGCGCGACGATAATGAGCAGGCCTTCACCCGCCGCGCAATTTTACTAGGCGGCGGCGGAGGGCTTGTGTTTAGCGCGCTGGTCACGCGGCTTTACTATTTACAGGTGGTCAGGGCGCAAGATTACGCGACATTATCGGATAATAACCGGTTTAACTTTCGCACGATTGTTCCCGCCCGTGGCCGTATTCTTGATCGTAATGGTGAGGAAATTGCTGGTAATCGCCAAGATTTTCGCGTCGTTATTATCCCAGAGCGCATTGATGATATTGACGTCACTCTTGATAGGCTATCGCGCAATATTACCCTGTCTGGCAAAAGCCGTGAACGCATTAAGAAAGACATTCGCAAGAAGCGTAAGTTCACGCCAATATTGATTAAAGAGCATTTGAGCTGGGAAGATTTTGCAGCGCTTAATTTGGATTTGCCCAATTTACCGGGGGTGGTGCCCTTATCCGGTGAGACGCGAAACTATCCCAAAAATGGCGCATTTTCCCATATTACTGGATTTGTCGGTACGCCGAGTCCGCAGGATACAGCCCGCGATAAGGATCCGCTTTTACGCCAGCCAACCTTTCAAATTGGCAAAATCGGTGTGGAGCGCGGGGCCGATGCGCGCCTGCGCGGCGCGGCGGGCAAGCTTAAGGTAGAGGTAAATGCGTTTGGCCGGGTTGTGCGCGAATGGCCTGATCCGAATGACGCGGCGGTGCGCGGCGAGGACGTCTACTTAACCCTTGATAGCCGCTTGCAAAATTTCACGGCGGAGCTTTACGGCGAGGAGAGCGGCGGGGCGGCGCTGATGGACGTTAAAACCGGAGAGCTGCGGGCGCTGCTATCCATGCCACTTTATGA
>JAZGFA010000200.1:0-17209 GCA_036478975.1 Robiginitomaculum sp.
GTGGGAATAAGCAAAGTCGCCATCAAGGGAGGGGACGGAGCTATCATCATCCTTGATGCGGCCTTTTATTTCCTCAAACAGGGCGGTTTGTAAATCTGCCGTGCCGGACATAATCTGCGCGCAATAGACATTTTCCGCTTCAAGGTAGCTGCGAATATCGGGGTCAAGCTTTGCAGGGTCACTCATGACTTCGCGCCAGTTTTCATCCTTTAGCCAAGCGTAATCATCATGGCGGGTGCGGCCGATTTGGCTGATTTCTGTCGGCCGATTTTGCGCTTTGGGGGCAGGGATTGTCGCTATCTTTGGGAATGGCATCGATATTATCTCTCTATCAGGGCGGTGGCGTGTTTTGTATATGGAGAGCGGGCCGCACGCTCGCAAGGCATCAGGCAAGGTATATTGTGATTTGTCCACCCTTGGTTAACCCTGTTTGCCTAGTGTGGAGCCAAGTTAAAGGACTTTATTGCTATGGCCCATGCACAATCTGCCCCAGACGGCGAACTTAATGCGCTTGAACTGAGCACGCCTGCCCCAAAGGCTAGCGGCGTGCGGCGTGCATTGGTTAAGCGTCTTGCTGATGTTATTTGTATTCCCGCAAGCCAGCTTACGCCCCAAGAACGCCATATGGCTGGGGACGTTTTGGTCGAGTTATTGCGCGACGCCGATAAGTCTATGCGCGCGAGCGTGGCCAAGCGTCTTGTTATGCTCAATGAGGCTCCGCGCACTATTTTGCTGATTTTAGCGCGCGATGACATTGAGGTCGCCAAATATATCCTAGAGCAATCCAAAAGCCTGACCGATTCTGACCTAATTTATATTGCGCGTAATGTGTCCAATGCCCATCGCCGCGTAATGGCCATGCGCCGTAATGTTTCCGATTCGGTAGTGGATGTTTTAGTCGAGTTTCTTGAAGAAGATGTGGTTGAGACCTTGCTTAAAAATAAGGGCGCAAATTTTAGCGAAAAGACGATTCAACGAATTCTGACCGTCTCGCGTAGCTATCCGCCCTATGTGGAACTGCTTATCAAGCGCGAAGAGACGCGGCCATCGCACGGGCTGACTATGTTTTGGTGGGCTGACCATAATGGGCGCAAGGCGATTTTAGCGCGATTTTCCGTAAGTCGTAACGTCCTGCAAGAAAGCTGCGCCGACCTTTACCCGCAAGCCGCGGCTGAGGGCTGGGAAGATGCGGCCGTGCGTAAGGCTTTGCAATTTATTGAGCGCCGTCAGCGCAATCGCATTGCCATTGAGCGCAGTAAATATGCGGGACTTGAGGAAGCCATTGAAGCGGCGGAGGTGATGGGGCTTAACCGCGAAATCGCTGAAGATATTTCCTATATGGCGGGCATTAAACCGGCGACGGGCGCGCAAATCATGACCGATAAAACCGGGGAAAGCCTGGCTATTTTATGCAAGGCGCCCGGCCTTAAGCGGCCCTATATTCGTAAGTTTTGGGTAGCGCTTCGCCGTGACCCCGGCCCGGTTGACCAGCCAAGCCCGGAGCTGGCCAAAGTCATTGCTATTTACGACTCGATTTCAACCGATAATGCCCAAACCGTATTGCGCTATTGGAATTGGTCACTGACATCCTCGCTTAGCCCAGAAGTGCTGCGTCATATTAAGAATGGCGTTATCCCGAATGAGGATGAATTTGGCGCGGCGGCGATTACGGCGGCCCTAGTCTTTGGTAGAAAGCGCCAATAGACCTGTTATTCACATATAAATACTGATTTTTTCAATCGGCCCTTGGCGGGCTGTGCCGCTTCGTCTATTCATGAGTCTAATGCGTATATATCGCGCAATGGAGGGTTTGATGTTTAGATTTGCAGTCATACTCTCAATCGTGCTTGGCGCATATTGGTTGACCCTTTCCGGGCATTTTGAACCATTGTTCCTATTCTTTGGCGTGGTTTCTATCCTTTTCACCCTCGGCCTTGTTTACCGCATGCGGATTTTGGACGGGGAGACGGCGCCTTATATGCAGTTGCCGAAAATGCTTTCTTATTTCGTGTGGCTGTTTTGGGAAATTATCAAAGCTAATATTGCGGTGGTCAAAGCGGTCTTGCGCCCTGACCTTGAGGTTAGTCCGGCTATGATACGCGTGCCGGCTCCGCAAAAAACCGATTTGGGCAAAACCATGTTTGCAAATTCCATCACCCTTACCCCCGGCACGGTCAGCATTGATATGCAGGAAAATGGTGAAATTTTAGTCCATGCCTTGCTGTCTGAAATGGCCAATCCTGCTGACTTTAAGGAAATGGGTGAGCGCTCCGCTTGGGCGGTTGGCGAAATGGAGGATGAGGGCTAATGATGATGTATCTTTATATTACGGCCGCCCTCGCCATGATGGTCGGTATGGTGCTACTTTTAGGCCGCCTCATTAGCGGGCCATCGCTTTATGATCGCGCTTTAGCGGTGAATAGTTTTGGCACGAAAGTGGTTTTATTTTTGTGCCTATTTAGCTTTATTATTGGCCGCGCGGACGGGGTCGATATTGCCATTCTTTATACGCTGATGAATTTTATCGCCACCATCGCTATTTTGAAATTCTTCCGTTACCGCGCCCTCTCTGGCCCGTTGACTCCCCTGCCAAATTCTAAAAAATTTGACGACCTGCGCGCCGCTGACAATCAAAGCGGGGAGTCGTAATGTCCGAAACCTCACACATGGAAGCGGCGCCAGATGCACTACATGACGTCGCTCATCACGGCGCGGCCATTGGCTGGGATAGTGTTTTAGAGTGGGGGCTGACGCTCCTCTCCGGCGGACTTATTCTTATTGGTGTTTTCTTCGTGCTTGCGGGGGCTTTGGGGCTTCTCCGCATGCCAGATTTTTATACGCGCATGCATGCGGCTGGCATGACAGATACGCTCGGCGCGGAATTTATCCTGATGGGCTTGATGGTGCAAAGCGGGTTTTCACAAATGACGTTTAAGCTTTTACTAGTGGCGTTTTTCTTGTTTGTCACAAGCCCTGCCGCCTCCCATGCCATCGCCAATGCCGCCCATAAATCCGGTCTTAAACCCAAATTGGGCCTTTATAAAGCGCCGTCGATTAACGAAATTGATGAACATGGGAGCGCGTAATGAGCTTTGCTAATTTTGCCGTTTCAAGCGCGGCCCATGCCGGGCCTGCGTCTCCGACCTTGCTGATAGATATTGGCCTGATGGCCATGCTTGTCGTGGTCGCCTTTGCGATTTTGCGTATGCGGTCACTGTTTGCCATTGTCATGCTTCAGGGGGTTTATAGCCTTTTATCAGCGGCGTGGTTTGTGTCGCTGGACGCCGTAGATGTTGCCTTTACCGAGGCGGCGGTGGGCGCAGGGATTTCGACCGTATTAATGCTCGGCGCCATGCTTTTGACCGACCGTGATAGCGCCCCTGTTCCGGTGCGTAAAAGCGTTGGCCCGCTGCTTGTGGTGATACTCGCGGCGGCGGCGATGTTTTACGCCGTGCCGGATATGCCCGCTTATGGCGACGCGCAAAGCGCCGTCAATACCGGCGTCGGCATGGAGTATATGCAAACCTCTCCCCATGATATTGATGTGCCCAATGTGGTAACAGCGGTTCTGGCAAGCTATCGGGGCTATGACACAATGGGCGAAACCGTAGTTATCTTTATGGCCGGTCTAGGCGTGCTATTATTGCTCGGTCTTAACGGCAATGCGGGTAATTGGAGCGCAAGCGTACAGGGCGTAGATATTGGCCGTCAACATGCGCCAAGCGCAAAAAACATAGAGCCGGTTTCAGAAAAACCTAAGCCGAAGCGTAAAGCCAAGCCCCAGATAAAAGCCAAGGCAAAGCCGCGCGCTAAGCGCAAGGGGGCAGACACATGAACACGCATTTAATCCTGCGGACGGTTTCAAAACTGCTGATTCCGCTTATCGTTATTTTTGGCCTTTACGTGCAGTTTCACGGCGATTTTGGTCCAGGCGGCGGCTTTCAGGCCGGCGTGATTGTGGCGGCGGGGGTTATCCTCTACGCGCTGATATTTGGCATTGAGGCGTGTAAGCTCGCTGTGCCGCCATCGTGGGTTCGCATTGGCATGACCGCCGGCGTTTTGCTCTATACGGGCACGGGCGTGGCCACATGGATTATGGGCGCAAGCTTTTTGGATTATGACGTATTGGCCTATAATCCGCACCACCCGGCAGGGCAGCATTTAGGCATTTTGCTTGTCGAGCTTGGCGTGCTGTTCACCGTGGCTACGGTGATGGTCGCGGTGTTTTACGCCTTTGCTAGCCGCACGCCAGACCTTAAAGATGGGGACTGGTAATGCTAACAATGATTGCAGAGCATTTTAATTACGGGGTCGTTATCATCTTGATGATGACCGGACTTTATGTGGTATTTGCCTCGGACAATATGGTCAAAAAACTTGTCGGTTTGAGCGTGTTTCAAACCTCGGTATTTTTGCTCTATATTACCATGGGCAAGGTGCGCGGTGGGGTTCCTCCGATTATTGAACCAACCGGCGACGGAGGCCATGAGCCTGTCGCGAGCGCGGGCCACGGCGAAGCGGCTATTAGCCATGCTAGTGAGCAAGCGAGCCATGGCGCTGAGCATGCCGCGCAAGCGGGCGACCACGCAGTGCAAGCAGCAGAAATACTCTATTCTAACCCCTTGCCCCATGTTTTAATCCTAACCGCGATTGTGGTCGGCGTAGCGACTTTGGCCGTGGGTCTTGCCCTTGTTGTGCGTGTTCGTGAAGTTTACGGCACGATTGAAGAGGCGGAAATTGATGCGATAAATTACGCTTTCGATCTTGAAGGCTATAATCCAGAAGGTGAAATCCGCTAATGTTAAGTGCTATTTTATCACCCGAATGGATTGTCCGCGAAGCGCCCGTCGCTTTGATTGTTTTGCCGCTAATGATGGCGGTGATTACCGCTATTTTACCGCGTGAACGCCTTGCATGGCTTGTGGTTATGGGGACGACGATTGCATGTTCCGTGCTGTCCTTCATCGTCTTGCGCGAAGTCCTTGCTAACGGGGTGGTGGATTACGCCCTTGGCGGATGGGAGCCGCCACTAGGCATTGCTCTGCATGTTGACGGATTAAACGCCCCCATTCTGTTTTTGATTAGCGTAATCGGCGCGCTTTGTACGCTCTACGCCATGCGCAGCGTCACCGCCGAAGTGGAGCCGAAAAAGCGGCCACCATTTTACGCGGCGTTTTTGGTTAGTTTTGCCGGACTTTTAGGCATGGTGATTACCGGAGACGCGTTTAACGTCTTTGTCTTTTTAGAAGTGTCATCAATATCGACCTATGTGCTTGTGGCCATGGGTTCTAGCCGGGATCGCAGGGCGCTTAACTCCGCCTATAATTACCTTATTCTTGGCTCTATCGGCGCGACGTTTTTTGTTATCGGCCTAGGCTTTCTGTTTATGGAAACCGGCACGCTCAATATGATAGACATAGCCGCGACCCTAAAGGCGGCAGGTGGCGGATCGCGGGTTGTTCAAGTGGCTTTTGCCTTTATCGTTGTCGGCCTTGGCTTAAAGCTAGCTATGTTCCCGCTACATTTATGGCTCCCCGGAGCTTACGCCTATTCGCCAAGCTACGTTACCGCCTTCCTTGCGGCCACGGCGACCAAAGCGGCGCTATATTTACTGCTGCGCTTTGTGTTTACAATTTTTGATCCAAGCGCGGATTTCATTATTTCGTCCCTGACATGGCTGCTTGCCGTGCTGGGGGTTGTCGGCATGTTTGCCGCGTCCTTGCAGGCGATATTTCAAAACGATGCGCGCAGGCTTTTGGCGTTTTCGTCCGTGGCGCAAATCGGTTATATGCTGCTCGGTATTGGCATGGGCACGGCCCTCGGCTTGACGGCCGGTTACACCCATCTGCTCGGCCATGCCATGACTAAGGGGGCGCTGTTTTTATGCCTAGGCGCGGTCTGGTATCGTTACGGGATTACGCGGGTTAGCGAGCTTAACGGCTTGATGAAAACCATGCCGCTTACGGCGACCGCGATGATTATTGCAGGGCTGTCACTAATCGGCGTACCGGGTACAATAGGCTTTATTTCCAAATGGGCCTTGCTTACGGCGGCGGCGGATAATGGTTGGTGGTGGGCTGTCGGCGCGATTGTTGCCACGTCAATCCTTGCCCTAATTTATATTGGCCGCATGTTAGAGGCGATACTCTTGCAAGAGCCGCCAAAAATTGACGGGGAAACTGTCGCCCGTAATGAAGCGCCGCTGACCATGTTAATCCCAATGTGGACTTTGGCACTGGCATGTATTTATTTCGGAATTAATTCCGCCTGGCCGATTGAGCTTGCGGGCCGCGCGGCGGCGGTGCTTGGAGGCGGGCTATGATATATTCACCACAAATTGCCCTCGCGCTCCTCTTGATTATTCCGCTGATTGCGGCGGTGATTATTCCGCTTGTCGGCAAGAATGAAAACATGCGCGAAGGCGTGACCTTAATTGCCGGCGCGGCTTTGCTCGCCAATGTTATCATGCTTATCGTGCATGTCGGGCAGGGCAATAGGCCGGAATTACTGCTCGTGCCGTTCCAAGGCCCGCTAGAGCTTAAATTCGTGCTAGAGCCACTGGGCGCAGTATTTGCCGGCATTGCTAGCTCGCTATGGATAGTCAATTCCCTGTTCACCATTGGCTATATGCGCGGCAATAATGAGAAAAAGCAAACGCGGTTTTACACATTTGTCGCCATCGCCATCGCCGGAGCCATGGGCATAGCCGCGTCCGGAAATCTGATTACGCTGTTTTTCTTCTACGAAGCTTTGACGGTTTCAACCTTCCCGCTTGTTACCCATAAGGGCGACGCGGCGGCGCGGCGCGGCGGCCGGATTTATCTGGGCGTTTTAATGGCTACGTCTTTGGGCCTATTACTGCCCGCGATTATCGCTACCTATTACTTTGCTGGCACAACGGATTTCGCTGTCGGCGGCCTGTTTGACGGGGCGATTGACGTTAAAACGGCAGGGATAATTTTAACGCTATTTGCCTTTGGCATTGGCAAGGCGGCGCTTATGCCCGTCCATCCATGGCTGCCAAATGCCATGGTCGCGCCGACGCCCGTATCGTCACTGCTTCACGCGGTGGCCGTGGTGAAAGCCGGCGTGTTCACCATGCTAAAAGTCGTGCTTTACGTGTTCGGCGCAGATCTAGTGCAGCAAACCGGAGCCGGAACCATGCTCGCTTACGTCGCGGCGTTTACCATTGTCGCCGCCTCGGTGATTGCCCTGCGCAAGGATAATTTAAAGGCGCGTCTTGCCTATTCCACGGTCAGCCAGCTTTCCTATATCACCCTTGGCGCCATGCTCGCCGCCCCCGCCGCGCTTATGGGCGCAGGGCTGCAAATCGTTATGCATGCTTGGGGCAAAATCACCTTGTTCATGTGCGCAGGCGCGATTTATACGGCGGCGCACCGCACAAATATTAGTCAGCTTAACGGGCTGGGGCGCACCATGCCGTGGGTATTTGGCGCGTTTTTAATTGGCTCTGCGTCCATTATTGGCTTGCCGCCCATGGGCGGGTCTTGGCCGAAATATTTCCTACTCGTCGGCGCGCTCGATAGCGGCAAGGCCGTGCTGATGGGGGCGCTGATTATCTCCTCCGTGCTTAATATAGCCTATCTTATTCCCGTCGGCATACGCGGCTTTTTGCTTGCCCCCGATGACGCGGAGGCGGACGCCCATATTAAGCAGCCCATATGGGTTGTTATTCCGCCGGTGATTACCGCTTGCGGCGCCTTTGTTCTGTTTTTCTTTGCGGGGGATATTGTCGAATATTTACGCCCCGTCCTGCCTGAGGGAGCCATGCTATGAGCGACCATGACCACGAGGCTCACGCCGTAGATAATAGTAATGTGCATCCGCTAGCGCGCAAATTTTTGTGGCTAGAGAATAAAACCTTCCAAGATCGTTTTATCTATCTGTCCGTAACCGGGCTTATCGTCACGACCTTGCTCGGTTTTCTCTACCCGCCGCATCATCCGGCCCCGTGGGAGGGCGGTTATCTTTACCTAATTAGCCATGGGGTGATTGGCTTTGTCGCCTATTGCTTAGTGGTGGTCTCCGCTTGGCCGCTGTTTAAACTGCTTGCCCGTGATGAGAATTATTACGGCGAAGGCATAGAGGGCGAGATTGACGCTCCAGTCGAAAATCATAAGACGGAGGATGACCATGTTTGATATGTTTCAAAATATTAGTCCTGCCTTTGTTTTAATTTTCGCAGGGATTCTTTCGGCTTTAGTTCCGTCTAAATCCAATGCGGTTTTAAACGCTGCGGGCAAAAATGACATTTCGCATTTACTGCGCAAAATCTTGATTATTGGCGCGCCGATAGTCGCGGCTTTGTTTATTTTTAACGCCATTGATCCGGGCACGTTTAGAAATGTTCCCTCGCCAACCCCCGGCTATGATATGGGGCCATTACGCGGACAGTTTTCCGTGGCCGGGCTTGACCTGACCACGTTCCGCCTTGACCGCCTGAGCCTGATTTGGGGTTTCATCTTCTGCCTTGCGGGCGTAATTAACGGCATATTTGGCCTGCATGAGCGCTGCAAAATCACCGATAGCACGGCGCTGCTCTATACGGGCGCGGGGGTTGGGGCGGTGTTTGCGGGCGACCTTATTACCCTTTTCCTATTTTGGGAGCTGACGGCGATTTCCTCGGTGTTCCTTGTGTGGCGCGGCGGAGAGACCTCCTATGCGAGCGGTATGCGCTATCTGGCCATGCATGTGCTCTCTGGCGTATTATTGCTATCGGGCGCGGTAATGTACGGGCGCTATGCGGGCAATTATGATTTCAACCATATCGGCATAGATGTGCCAGGCGGCAAATTAATGTTGCTGGCCATGGGCATTAAAGCTGGCTTTCCGCTGCTGCATAACTGGATTCAAGACGCCTATCCAAAATCGAGTGTGACCGGCACGGTTATCCTGTCCGTGTTTACCACCAAGCTCGCAATATATGCTCTGGCGCGCGGCTATGCGGGTACGGAAAGCCTGATTTATATCGGCGCGGTTATGACGGCCTTCCCGGTGTTTTTCGCCGTGCTTGAAAACGATTTGCGCAAAGTGCTGTCCTATAGCCTGAATAATCAGCTTGGTTTTATGGTCTGCGGCATTGGCATAGGCTCTGGTCTTGCGATGAACGGCGTCATGGCCCAAGTGGTCATCCACATTCTGATGAAAGGGTTATTGTTCATGTCCATGGGTGCGGTCTTGCACCGCACGGGCACGATCAAAGCATCGGAGCTTGGTGGGTTGTTTAAATCCATGCCGCTCACGGCGCTGTTCTGTCTTATCGGGGCGGGGTCTATTTCGGCCTTCCCGCTACTGGGCGCATTTGTATCCAAGTCCATGATTATCGCCGCCGTATTTGAAGAGCATCACATGATTACCTTCATGGTGTTATTATTTGCCTCGGCCGGGGTGATGGAGCATAGCGGCATTAAGGTTCCCTATTTCACCTTCTTCTCCCATGATAGCGGGAAGCGGCCCAAAGAGGCGCCGTGGAACATGCTAATGGCGATGGGCATATCGGCGTTTCTGTGTATTGCCTTGGCCTTCCCTTTTGGTGGTTACCAAATGCTCTTTAGCCTTTTGCCTAATGCGGTGGAATACCACCCCTATACGGGTAACCATGTGGTGCAACAGCTCCAACTCTTGTTTGCGGCGATGTTTGCTTTTGCCCTGCTAAAGCGTATTGGCCTGTACCCGCCGGAGAGGCGCGCGCAAATCCTTGACTTTGACTGGACTTATAGACGGCTTGGCCTCGGCGTTCTCAAATGGTTTAACGTGATGGGAGCGCGGCTTGAAACCTATATTGGCCGTGTGGTTAAGCGTAGCTCTAAGCGCGCGGGTAATCAGCTTTATCAAATGTTTAGTCCGGCGGGCAGCTTTAGCCAAGATACGCCGAGCGGCATGGCCTCTCTGCTTACGGCGGCGATACTCGCCATTGCGCTTGGGCTGGCTTATTTTGTAAGATAGGGCAAATAGGATTTAGATATGACAGAGCCAACATTCCCGCCGCTCCATACATCTCTGGCAACGCCATTACTCGATATGACCGCTGATATTGTCGCGGCCTATGTTAGCCATAATGATGTGAAGCCGGCCGACCTGCCGGCTCTGATTGAAACCGTGCATGCGACTGTTTCAAAGATTGCCCTTGGCCCGCAGGCCGAGGATTTACCCGCGCCGATTCCTGCCGTGCCGATTGATGAGTCCCTGACTGAAGAATACTTAATTTGTCTTGAGGACGGAAAGCCGTTTAAATCGCTTAAGCGCCATTTACGCACTAAATTTGATTTAACGCCGCAAGCGTATCGTGAAAAATGGGGACTGCCCCATGACTACCCTATGGTCGCGCCAAGCTATGCCAAGGAGCGCTCTAAGCTTGCCAAAAAGATGGGCCTTGGCCGGGCAGGGAACGAATCGGATGCGGTATAAAAAACAACAGTTTTCAGGCTAAAACCCGCCTTTTTTACTTCGCGCTATTTGCACAAATAATATGGTTAATGAATATTAACGCCTAGGGAACACTCTTGGGGGAGATAATCATGATCACAGGTAACGCGCTACGTCATCAAATGATATTGCCAGAGCAGCAGGCTCTATACGACTATTGGCGTTCTAAATGTAAGGGCGGCAATATCCCTAGCCGCGATGATATTGACCCGGCCGAGCTTGGCGAGTTTCTCCCGACTATCTCGCTAGTGGAACCTGTATCCGTCGACGGGGGCGATGATAAATATCAAGTCCGCCTTGCGGGGACAGATCTTTATAAAATCTACAAACAAGAAATTACCGGCCAGTTTTTGTCCGACATGCCTACGGGAAGCCGCCGCGCTTACTGGAAGCGGGTGCTCGGCCGAGTGGTAGAACAGGCGAAACCATCCGCCGGGGCTGTACGCTCCGCCATTAGCGGCAAGAGCCATATGGCGCAGTTTTGGATTCGCCTTCCTTTGTCTTGCGACGGGGAGAGCGTGACAATGGTCCTTGGTTTTGACAAGTTTGTGAAGCTGTCTGAAGTCGCGGCAAGCCAACCTGCTCTTGAGAAATTATCCGCATAAAATCAAACACATGACTATGGTTAACCTTGTGTTTATCTCTGCTACCTATGGTAGAGTAAAAATAATAATAGGAATTTAATCCTCTTTTCCAATTTCTCTGTTATAGTGAGGTGAGAAGAGGAAAGTAAAGCATATGCAGGTCATAAAACATTCAAAAAGCGATCTCGCGCGGGCGCAGCTTGTCATGGCTGCGGTAGCGCTCGAATTTGGGATTCCTGATATTGAAGTCTATAGCCGGACAAAAGGCAATTCAAAAAATAGTTTTGCGCGCCAGATTGCCATGTATCTGACCCATATCGTTTATGAGATTAATCTCTCGCGGGTGGCGCGCACATTTAGCCGCGACCGTAGTACGGCTAGCCATGCGTGCCGCGTGGTCGAAGAATCGCGTGAAGATCCCATCATTGATGAAAAGCTCATTCGCCTAGAGCAATTTTTAGAAAATTCCCCGCAGCCCGCCCCGGAGATGGATAATGCGTGACCAAAGAATTCTTTCCCGCCTCTCAAGCCGTAAGGCGATAATTCTAGCCGAAAGTGAGGGCGGGGTGGCTACCTATGCGGCCTATCCTTATGGCGACCGCCGCCGCCGCCCGATAAGCTGGCTTGACGCGACGATGTTTAAACGGTTTGTGTCAGATGGGGTCTTGATAGAAACCAAAAAGGGCTATGAAATCGTGCCGAGCGCCGCGCGCCGCGCCGTAATTCCTGCCCCAGAAAATGCCCATGCGCGCCAACATCGCGATATGGCGAGCCAAAGCTTTAGCCATGATGATGGCAGTTTTCGCCCGGCGCAAGTCAACCGAAATTCACGCAATGTTTTGCGCATTATAGGCCAGCGCCTTGATGGTTGCGGTCAGCCTTTTCTTAGCGGGCCAGAGATTGTCGCGGGCGAGCAGCTCGCCAATGATTATGCCCGCGCAGGCAGCGGCCTATCCATGACGCAAAACTTTATGAATGCGGGCGGGGGGAGCAGTGATGGTAGCGGGGCGGAGAACGCGTCGATTGCCAGTCTTGATGCGCGCAAACGTATGGCGGATGCGCTCGCCCATGTCGGCCCCGGTCTTGACCGCGCCGTCATGGCCATATGCTGTAAGGAGATGGGGCTAGGGGAGTTAGAGCTGGCCGAAGGCTGGGCAAAGCGCTCTGGTAAAACCGTGCTAAAATTAGGCTTGCAAAGGCTGGCCGAGTTTTACGGTACGGAGGTGGGACGCTATAGGCCCACGAGGGCGCAGGCATCGTTTTGAATGCGTGCCACCATGGCCGCAAGCCCGTTAGAGCGCTGCATGGAGAGATGCTCGGACAGGCCCAAATCCGCGAAGACGGCTTTGGCGTCAATCGCCAGAATATCTTTTGCGCTTTGGCCTGAAAACAGCGCCAAGGTTACGCCGACAAGCCCCTTAACAATATGGGCGTCGCTATCGCCGCGATAAGTGAGCCGCTCGCCGTTAATCGCTTTCACCAGCCAAACCTGCGACACGCAGCCTTTGACCTTGGTCGCTGGATTACGCTCCGCCTCCGTCAATTGGGGCAGGGCTTTGCCAAGCTCGATGACATGCATATAGCGATCTTCCCAATCATCGAGAAAGGCGAAGTCGTCAATCATGTCTTGTATATGGGCCGGATGGGTCAATTTAGCTCCTGTGCTATAGCTCAAATAAGCGGCGCAGGCCCTGTGCGCAAGGGTTAAACGCTACGCCCATGTCAGCCTTCACGGGCGGTGGGATTTCACGCAGTAAAATACACTTGTGACGCGTTTTCGCTCGTTTTAGTTAAGGCTTTAGGCTTATCCTATCGCGACTCTCTTCTTTAAAGGATGCCTAATGGCCAATATAACCCATGCCACGCCTTCAAATGCCGCGTCTATCACTGCAAACGGCGTGGCCACCGCCGGCCCCTTAAGGTGGGTGAGCCTGATTTGGATTGCGGCCATGGCCGGCGCGGCGATTGTCGCCTATTTAAACGGCCTATCCTTAAAGGGGTTATTGCCGCTGACAATTGCGGCCATGGCGCCGGCTATTTTAGGGCTAGTGCTCTCGCCCATTAGTGACCGAGAATGGGTGCGCGTAACTTTGATACTGGCATGGATAGGGCTTGCCATTGCCGCGTGTCTTGGCATTGGATTTTTGCCCATGGCGCTTTTGTTTTTCTGCGCCCCGGCCATGGCGGCGCTATTTCGCCGTGAAATGCTGATAGAGGCCATGGTGCTTTCCGCCCTCTCTGCGCTCGCCGTATATGCGATTACCCGCTGGGGCGGCGCCGTTGTGCAAGCCATGCCCCTAGGCGGAGAGTTAACGGCTTGGGCCAAAACCACCGCAATCGCCAGTACATTTGTTAGCCTTATTGCATCGGTTTTTGCCATGTCTGGCCAAAGTAATGCAGAATTGAGCGGGGGGGGACAATTAGGCAATGATAGCCGTCTTGCGCCAAGGGCAAGCCCAGACGCTTTTGCCAGTGCGGGTGATGTCTACGATGTTGATGAAGATGGCATGATCTTAGGCGCATCTAATCTAGCCATGCGGCAAATAGGACTATTGCCGGATGATTTTGGCGCAAAGTCCGTTGACGATGTTTTTACCCGCGTAAACCGTAATAGTGATAATGGCGGCGCGCTTTCTGATGTTATTAGAACCGCAGTGATTATGGGTCACCGTAAAACCCTGCGCGCGCAGCTCAGCCCGCTAGACGGTGATAGTAGCGCGATTGAACGCGATGTCGTGTTGATGATTGCTCCGAAAACCGATGCCGGCGCTCATATATTTATGACCGACATTTCGACGGAAGTTGCACAAATACGTCAGCTTGAGCAAGGCCGCGATGCGGCGCAAAGCGCCGCCGATGGTAAGTCGCTTTTCTTTGCCGGAGTAAGCCATGAATTGCGCACGCCGTTAAATGCCATTATCGGTTTTTCCGACATGATGCGCTCGCGCCTCTTTGGCCCTTTGCCCGGTAAATATAGCGAATATGCTGACCTTATCCATGATAGCGGGCAGCACATGCTCGATTTAATCGGTGATGTACTGGATGTTTCTAAGATTGATGCGGGAAAATACAGCCTCGATTATGATGATTTTGACGCCGCCGATGTGCTGCGCTCTTCTATGAAAATGATCCGGCCTTCGGCGGATGCGGCGCAGGTCGTGTTAGAAACAAAGATTGAAGACGGCATGCCTATTATGCTGCGGGCGGATCGCCGCGCCGTGCGTCAAATCCTGCTTAACCTGCTGAGCAATGCGGTGAAGTTTTCGCCAAAAGGGGGCCATGTTATCGTGCGGGCCGAAGCGGCCGCGGCAGGCATGGTCGTGTTTAGCGTCAAGGATAGCGGCTCAGGAATGTCAGCGGCTGAACTTGAAACCATAGGCGCGCCTTACGTCCAAGCTGAAAGCGCGGGGCTTATTGAAACGCGCGGCAGCGGGCTTGGCCTGTCCCTCGTCAAATCGCTTGTTGATTTACACGGCGGTCAATTTGATATTAAGAGCGCGAAAAATAAAGGCACATTTGCGCAAGTTATCTTGCCGTCCGAGCCGCCGGTTTAATTCTCGCGTCCCGTGCTTGCAGGCCGCGCTAGGCCTAGCAGCATAAATGCCATTAAGGTGACAAGCCCGATAAGCAGGCCTTTGGACTTTAATGGGGCGGCGTTCCAGCTTTGACTATTTAGCGTAGCATCACCCAGTGCAGGCATTTTAAATTCTGGCATCTTTACGGACGGAATGTTCATGGCGCGGGG
Organism: Robiginitomaculum sp.; assembly: GCA_036478975.1. Classification (GTDB taxonomy): domain Bacteria; phylum Pseudomonadota; class Alphaproteobacteria; order Caulobacterales; family Maricaulaceae; genus Robiginitomaculum. Next base: position 14,776 of record JAZGFA010000200.1, read on the forward strand.
CTTTGTGCCCATGCTTTTCACACTAAGGCTGTTAAGTTTAAGGCGCGTTGCCTCAAATTTTTGCGATAGATTTTGCTTAAGATAAGCAAATGAGAATTGTGACTTTTGCGCATTTTGCATCGGGATTGAATGTCTTTGCATACGCAAGGCAGGAGCGGAAGACAGAGCCAGGCGGCGCGGCGCAAGTGAAGGCGCGGCGATAGCGGCGGGCGCGGATACGGTTTGATATGTTGGCGCGGAGAGTTTTGGTGTTTTCATGCGGGCGAAGAGCGGCTCATCCTTACCCTCGAAATATGCTGTGGCGGCAGTTTTCAGACCGTAAAAGCGATCTTGAGCCGATAGGTTGAACTCCCCAATCGCCGCCATGAGGGCGTCAGTATTGACAAGGCTATCTGGGCGATCTGACGTTGGAGCAATGCGCGGGCTGCTCGCCGCTTGCACCATGGCCATATGGCGCGTGTCCCAGCGCGATACACTGCCGGACAGGTTTTGCCAGTGTTTCTCCGTGGTCAAAGATTTCGCCATTTTAGCAAAGCCGTAACTTTGGGTCGAAGAGATTATGCCAATCGCGCGCTGACTGTCGCTTGGGGAGGTAAATATTGAGGCAATGCCATTAGGGCCGTGGCTTTTACGGCTAGCATTTGCGGCGAGCCTAAAGGCTTTATCGCTATCGGCGCTGGCAGTGCGGGTGACAATGTCAAAGCTGCCTTGACCGCGCAATCCGTCGCGTAATGCGCGCGGGGCCGAGGTGAGGCTGGCGGCTGAAAAACTGGGGACATGGCCTAATATAAGCGTGTGACGGCCCGTATTAAACCCGTTTGGCATGCCTTTGACAAAGCGTGCCTCGCTCCAGCCTTGCCCGCTCGTCTGCGCGGCCTTAGCCAAAAGCCCTAGGGCCGCTTCGGCGTCGCGGGGTTTGCTGGAAATGTAAACATCCGTATTGGCTCCGCGCTTATCGGAAAATGGTGCGCCGGTAGCGGCAAAGCCATCAAGGCTTAATTGGCCTGTTTTAGGCACATCAATTTTTAGGCTAGAAATGGGCGTAAGGGACAGGCGCGGCATGGATTTTGGCCCCGTAGTAGAGGCGCATACTTGCGCATCTGCCAATAAGATCGGGGTTAAAGTGAGCGCGTTATTACCGGCGGCAAGGCTGCCTGCTGGCAGGCTAAAAGCGACCCGCTTGCGGGCTTTATCAAGCTTGGCAAACCCAAGCGATTTACCGTTTAATGCCACGTCAATGCGCGAATCCGGTGATATATTGCCAGACTTTTCAAGCCCCAGTAAAAGCTCGCCGCTAGACTGGCTTGCATTATTGATGGCGAAGTTGATTTTTGCCGGCTTGGGGCGATAGTTATTACCGAAATATATCGGCGCAATATCATTGATTCTTTTACGTCCGGTCAAACTGGCTTGCACTTCATAAATGAAGGCGGATTGCATGGTAAGCTCCGCTAGGGACACGGCATTTCTACGTGAAGATGGCAAATGATAGCGAGAAAAAGCGCGGGCAATTTCAAGGGCCTGCTGCGCGGTGTCGCCGGTTAGGACAAGCTGTAGGCGACCATTTTTTCTCTGAACGCCGACGACAGCGCGGGGGTTATTGGCAATTTCAGGATCTTTAATAAGGCTTCCAAGGGCGGTGCGGCTTCCCACTAGGATTTGCAAATCGGCGGGCTGGTTGCCCATTTTAAACGCCGGAATGTCTTTAACGCGCAGGCCAATGCCCTGCGCCGCCAAGGCGCTGAGGGTCTGAGAGTCTATGCCCTTGGCAAGGATAGATACGGTTTTAGGCGCTGTCATCGGGTGGGATAGGCGCGGCTCTATTTGGCTAACGCGGAGGGCGGAAGGCTTATCACTGGCCTTGATGGAAAGCTTGCTGCGCTTTAAATCCACAATCCAGCGTCCCGTGCTGTCATCCATGCAATCGTCTTTATTTGCGCCAGGATAGGATAGGGTGAGCGTGTTGCCTACGCTGCGAATTGCGCTCTTTGATAATGTGATATTGGCGCTGAACTGACGGCCATTACTGCGCACAGGGACAGGCGTTCCATTATTAAAGCTGACCGTAAGCGGCTCTGCGCGATTGACGCCGCCCTGCGGCAAGGCCGTGAGGGTAAGGTTCATAGATTGCGCGTAAAGCCCGTCAGGAAGGCTAAATTTTAATGTTGTCGAAGGAGCTGCCCAATCTAAAATCGCTTCATCAGCCTCGGTAAAGCTTGCTAAGGGGGCGCTTATTGTGCGCGCCGGAGCCTTTTGACTGAACTTTGTAGTCGGAACTACGGCCGCTTGGGCGCTTGGAGCAAGGGAAACCGTGCAAATTACGCTCGAAATCGCAAAAAATGCAGTGTAGAGGCTTGAAATTTGTTTAAATTGGAACATGTTTGGTGCCTTATGATGAATCAATTCCAAACATTGCAAGGGAAGTGCCAACTGG
>JAZGFA010000201.1:0-7809 GCA_036478975.1 Robiginitomaculum sp.
CGCCGGCGCGGCCTGGCGCGGTGGCGAGGGCGAATATGGTTTCGCCTAATGGCTGTTGGCTATTTATATCGGCGCGGTTTATCATGGGCGCTCCATAACGCCGCCGCGCGTAAATTGCAAAGGGTAAGAGCCGCCATCATGTTAAAGCCCGCTTCACTATTACCCCTTGCCCTTAGCTCCGTTTTGCTTTTCAGCGCCTGCAACCCTGACGAAGCAGAGCAAAATGCGCCCCAAGAACTAGGCGCCATTAGCTGGCCAAGCGTTCAAAGCGCCCTGTCTTGCCTCGCCGAATCTGGCCCAATTATTTCCGCCCATCGCGGGCGTGACCTCAAATCAAAACGCTTTGCCGATAACAGCCTTGAGGGACTTAGGGCCTTGCGAAAAAGCGGCTTTATCATGGCCGAAATTGACGTGGCGCAATTAAAGGACGGCACGCTGATTTTATACCATGACGGGATTTGGGACGAACATAGCACGGGCAGGGGGGCGGTCGCCGCATCCAGCTGGGCGCAGGCGGAAAAGATTTTACTTAAAACCAAGCGCGGCGATATTACCGCCAGCCATCTGCCGAAATTTACTGAGGTTTTAGACTGGGCCGGCGGGCAGTTTTATTTTGAGATTGATTTTAAATCCTCCGCCGATGAAGTCGCAGTTATTACGGCTATTAATGTGGCCGGCATGACCAAAAATGTTGTCCTAATTTCCTATAACCAAAAGCAAGCGGCGCGCCTGCGCAGGGCAGGGCGCAAAATCACCGGCGGCGATATGATGGTCGCGGTTTCCACACGTTCCGTGCGCGATTTCAAGGCGCTCAAAGCAGGGCCAAGTTTGGCGTGGACGGGGACAAAGGGTTTAAATGAAACGCTGATTAGCCAATTAAACGCGCAGAGTATTCCCGCCGCCTACGGCATGATGTCGCCCAAATATGCAACGCCGGCTAATTATTCGGCCCTTTCCGTGATTGTCACCGACTATGCGCGCGAGGCCAAACAAAAAGCCGGCCTACGCCAATCGGGCGTAAGCCGGCTTAGAGCCTGTAAATAATTCGCGGTCTATTTGTTCAGGGCTATTTATTCATAGAGGCGAAGAAATCTTCATTGTTTTTCGTGTCTTTTAATTTGCCGAGTAAAAACTCAATCGCGTCCATCGTGCCCATTGGGTTTAGGATGCGGCGCAGCATATAGGTTTTTTGTAAAACCCCTGGCTCGATTAAAAGCTCTTCTTTACGCGTGCCGGATTTTGTCACGTCAATGGCGGGGAAAATGCGTTTGTCGGCGACTTTGCGGTCGAGGACAATTTCACTATTGCCCGTGCCTTTAAATTCTTCGAAAATCACTTCATCCATGCGCGAGCCCGTATCAATAAGCGCTGTGGCGATAATGGTTAGGCTTCCGCCTTCTTCAATATTACGCGCCGCGCCGAAAAAGCGCTTAGGCCGCTGCAAAGCATTGGCGTCAACGCCGCCTGTTAAAACCTTACCGGAGCTTGGCACAACCGTATTATAGGCGCGGCCAAGGCGAGTGATGGAATCGAGCAAGATAACCACATCTTTGCCATTTTCCGTAAGGCGCTTGGCCTTTTGAATAACCATTTCTGCCACTTGAACATGACGGGTTGCAGGCTCATCGAAAGTGGAGCTAACCACTTCGCCTTTTACCGAGCGTTGCATGTCGGTAACTTCCTCGGGCCGCTCATCAATCAGCAAAACCAACACGTAACACTCTGGATGGTTGCGCTCAATTGAATGGGCAATGTTCTGCAGCAATACGGTTTTACCCGTGCGCGGCGGGGCGACAATCAAGGCGCGCTGGCCCTTACCGATCGGCGCAACAATATCAATCACGCGGCCGGATTTATCCTTCGTGGTCGGGTCATCTATTTCCATGGTCATGCGCTCATCCGGATAGAGCGGAGTCAGGCTATCAAAATGGACCTTATTGCGCGCCTCTTCTGGCGTGCCAAAGTTTTGGGTAATGACATTGGTCAGAGCAAAATAACGCTCGCCGTCAAGCGGGCTGGCAATTTTGCCCGATACGCTATCGCCCGTACGCATGCCGATTTTACGGATAAGCTGCGGGCTAACATAAATATCATCTGGGCCGGGAAGGTAATTGGCTTCGGGGGAGCGCAGAAAGCCAAACCCGTCCTTAACCACCTCTAAAACTCCGTCCCCGTGAACCTCAACATCGCTTTCGGCCATTTCCTTAAGCACGGCAAAGAAAATGTCTTGCTTGCGCATATTGCCCGCATTTTCAATGCCGACCGCTTCAGCAAAGGCGATAAGTTCGCCCGGCTTTTTCTTTTTCAGATCATCGAGGCTGATTTCTATCAGCGCGTCAATCGCGTCTAAATCAACGGTATATGTTTTTTTAAGCTTAGAATCGCTCATATGTAATCTCTTTGGGTGGTTTTCGCCTAATAGCTTTGTTTTGTAAATCTATGTAAGGCAGATATGCGGCGCGAATGCCCGCTATATTTTCTTGATTATCCTAATTTTGCGCTTCGTCAAGAGGTTTACTCCTTAGAAGGGCTTCACCACGGCGAGGATAACCACCGCTATTATGATAAGCGCCGGAACCTCATTAAGAATCCGGTAAGTTTTTTCACTGCGTGGCCGCTCCCCCCCGGCAAATTTTTTCCGGTCTGCCGACATAATGCCATGATAGGCCATAAGCGCGGTTACAAGCGCAAGCTTAAGGCTAAGCCAGTGACCATATGTGCCCGTATGAATAGCGTGCCACACGAGAATAAGCCCAAAAACCAGCGCCGATAACATGGCCGGAGTCATGATGATTTTAAGCAAGCGGCGCTCTTGACCCAGCAGCGCCATTTCCTGTTCTCCGCCTGGCACGGCTTTGCTGTGGTAAACATAAAGCCGCGGCAAATACATCAAGCCCGCCATCCAAAATATCACCGATATAATATGCAGGGCTTTAATCCAAAGATAGAGCATTAGGCAATTCCCCTGACGCGGTTAACCACGGCCTGCACGCTTTCGATTTTAACGTCAGGGCTAACCCCGTGGCCAAGGTTGAAAATATGCGGCCCGCCCTTGCCGTCCTCAAGCACGCGGTCAACGCCAGCCATTAAAGCCTCTCCGCCCATGCGCAATAAAAGCGGATCTAAATTGCCTTGCAGCGGCATGTTTTTCGGCAGGCGTTCACGCATGGCCGCAATAGACGTATCCGTGCCAATCGCCATGGCGCTAATGCCCGTATCGTGCGCGTATTTGATAGCGTTTAAACCGGCGGCGCGCGGAAACCCCATAATCGGGCAGGTAATACCCGCCGCGCGTATTCGGGTGATAATTTGCTGGGTTGGCTTAATCACGTAATTTTCAAACTGAAAGGGCGATAAGCCCTCGGCCCAGCTTTCAAATATCTTTAAAACGTCCGCGCCGGCTTTGGCTTGCTCGATAAGATAATCCGCGCTCGCCCGTGCCAATATGCTGAGCAGGTCTGCCATTGCCTCTGGGTGCTGATATGCAAACCTCTTAGCCACTTCTTTACTGGGGGAGCCTCTGCCTTCAATCATATAGGTGGCAACTGTCCACGGGCCACCTGCAAAGCCTATGAGAGTAGTTTTGTCATCAAGGGCGGCTTTAACTAAAGATACGGTTTGATAAATATTGGATAGGCGGTCGGCGCAACCTTTTAGTTTAAGCGCACTAATATCGCTAGGTTTTATCGGTTCCAGCACGGGGCCGATGCCTTTGATAAAATCAACCTTTCGCCCAAGCCCCATAGGGATAAGCAAAATATCGGCAAATAATATAGCCCCGTCCATAGCGTAGCGGCGAATTGGCTGGAGCGTCGCCTCGGCAGCCCGCTCTGGGGTCATGCAAAACTCTATGAAGTTTTCAGACTTTGCCCGCAGCTCTAAATATTCAGGCAGGTGACGGCCAGCTTGGCGCATCATCCATATAGGGGAGCTTTTAACGGATTTACCATTTAAAACGTCAAGAAGGGGCTTGGTCAAAACATATCCTCATGGCTGCTAAGCAATTTCTTTCTACCCTTTACTTATATATTAAAGGTAGTGGAAGTAGTAGGGCCTGTGGCTTTGTGCGCAATTATTAATTTACGTTAAGTTATATTAAAAAAGGCTTAAACTATTCAGATCCGTAAACAGGGAATAGGCGGGATTATAATTTTGCACAAGTGGGGATAAGCAGGTTTTAGCTAGATATAATGGGTGAAATTGCCGCAGAGCCTGTGGACAGGCTTGGGCATAAAAACTTATCCCCCTAATTTGCCAAATTCGAAAACCATCTATTAAGGTGTGCATAAATAGAAGATTATATCCAATAAAGTTCCGCTTTCATCTTGGCGGCGCAGGGTTTAGGCTTTGCCTGTGTATAAAGGGTGCGCTGTTTCCACAGCATATTGTCGCCCGTAAAGAATCAGTAAAAGGCCCGCGTGAAACAGCCCTCTAAAGCTTCGATATATTTCCATGTCCACCTTGTCTCCGATTCGACCGGCGAAACCCTTGTGGCGGTAATGAAGGCGAGCTGCGCGCAATATGCCCACGCAACGGCGCTTGAGCACTTGCACACGCTTATTCGTACCCCCGCGCAAATGGAAAAGGCCTTGCGCCACATTGAAGAGCGGCCCGGTATTGTTCTCTATACGATTGTAAACCCAGAGCGGCGCCGTATGCTTGAGGCGCGCTGCGCCAAGCTTAACCTGCAAGCGGTCTCCATCTTGGATACAACACTCGCCACGCTAGGCCGCTATCTTGGCGCGGATATGAGTAGTGAGGTTGGGGCCCAGCGTAATCTTGACGCGGAGTATTTTCAGCGGCTCGAGGCGCTTGATTTTGCCATGGCCCATGATGACGGGCAAAACATGCCGGGGCTTAAAAACGCCGATGTTATTTTACTGGGCGTGAGCCGCACCTCTAAAACGCCGACCTGTATTTACCTGGCTAATCGCGGAATTAAGGCGGGCAATATTCCGCTTGTGCCGAATGCGGAGCTTCCAGATTATGTTACGCAGCTAAAGGCCCCGATGATTGTCGGACTTGTCGCGCGGCCAGAGCGGATTGCAGAAATTAGAGAGCAGCGCCTTGTCAGCTTAAAGGCGGGGGACGCGACCGCCTATTCTGACCACGATCAGGTCAAAGATGAAATGCTCAAATCCAAACGGCTTTTTGCCCGCAATGGCTGGCCGACCGTGGACGTGACCCGCCGCTCCATCGAGGAAACCTCGGCCTGGATTATTAACCGCTACCGCGAGCATAGACGCTCATGAGCGGGGCGCAGATTATACTGGCGTCGAAAAGCGCTATTCGCCGACAGATACTGGACGGGGCGGGGCTTGACTACCGGGTGATTACGCGCGGGGTCGACGAGCGGGCGATAAAGGACTCCATGCTGGAGGCGGGCGCAAAGCCGCATGACATCGCCGATGCGCTGGCGCAGGCAAAGTCGGTGCGGGTAAGCCGCGCGGAGGACGGGCTGGTAATTGGCGCGGACCAAATCATGGTGATGGACGGAACGGTTTTTGATAAGCCGGATAGTATGAAGCAGGCCCGCGAGCGGCTTGTGTCCATGCGCGGGCGCAGTCATCAGCTTATTGGCGCGGTGGTGATTAGCGAAGGCGGGGCCCCCGTCTGGCGGCACATGGCGAAAACCACTTTGACCATGCGCGATTTTAGCGACGATTTTTTAGACGCCTATCTTGAGACGGAGGGTGAAGATATTTTAAATTGCGTTGGCGCTTATAAGTTTGAGGGCAGGGGCGCGCAGCTTTTTAGCCATGTTGACGGCGATTTTTTCTCCATACTTGGGCTATCGCTTTTGCCCGTGCTTGACTATCTGCGCACGCGCGGAGCCATCGCGTCATGAGCGCGCCCATTGCCAAAGTGGCCGGAGTGGCGGGCTGGCCCATTCACCATTCGCTCTCCCCACTTTTGCACACATTCTGGCTGCGAAATTTGGGCATAAGCGGCGCCTATATCCCCTTTGCTGTGCGTCCGGACGAAGCGCTTTATGCGTTTAAAACCCTCAAGCGCACCTCTATTGCGGGCCTTAATGTCACCCTACCGCTTAAGGGCATTGCGGCCCGCGCGGCGGATAGTTTAACTCCGGACGCGGAAAAGCTCGGCGTGGTCAATTGCCTTTATGTCCGCGGCGGAGAGCTGATTGGGCACAATACGGATATGGAGGGGTTTACCGCCCCGCTCTTGGATAGGGTTTCCATTACAAATCTCGTTAACCGTCCAGCCGTGCTTATCGGAGCAGGCGGGGCTTCGCGGGCGGTCATTGGCGCATTGCTGGCTATTGGCGTGCAGGAAATTCGCTTGCTTAACCGTACGGACCAAAAGGCGATTGATATGGCCGAGATCATTGCTATTCCAAGTCTTTATGCGCGCAGTTGGGTTGACAGAGACCGCGCCCTTGCGGGGGCGGGGCTAATTATCAATGCCAGCGCGGGCGGCATGAGCGGAAAGCCCGCTCTTGATATTAGCCTTGATTTGGCGGACGCGGATGCCTTGGTTTACGACCTTATTTATACCCCGCTTATCACCCCGCTTATGCGCTCCGCCCAAAGGCGCGGCCTGCAAACCCTTGGCGGGCTAGAAATGCTAATAGCGCAGGCGCGACCATCGTTTAAGGCGTTTTACGGGGTCTTGCCGCCAAGTCACACTATCGCCGACCCGCGCCCGGTTTTGCTGCAAAGGCTGTCCGAGCCGCGCAATGATAGCCCAAGGCTATCGCCGTGATTATTGTTGGACTGACCGGCTCTATCGGCATGGGAAAAACCACCACAGCAAAAATGTTTAAGGCGGCGGGGGCGGCGGTTTTTGACGCGGACGCGGCTGTGCATGAACTATACGCCAAGGGCGGGGCAGCCGTGCCAATATTGCGCGCGGGTGTTCCCGAAGCCATTATTGACGGCACGGTGGACAGGAAAAAACTCTCAGCGGCGCTGGCAAAAGACCCGCTATTATACGGCGTGCTAGAGAGCTTCATTCATCCGCTTGTGGCAAAAATGCGCGCGGCGGCGCTGGAAAATGCCCGCGCTGAGGGAAAGCGGGTTTTCGTCAATGATATTCCGCTTCTGTTTGAGACGGGAGGCGAGGCGCATGTGGATGTAGTGGTTGTGGCCCATGCGAGCGCAAAACTTCAGCGCGAGCGCGTGCTTGCGCGACCTAATATGAGCGCGGCGAAATTTAAGGCCATTCTCGCGCGGCAAATGCCAAGCGCACAAAAATTAAAGCGCGCGAATTATGGGGTTAACACAGGCAAAGGGCTGGCTTTTGCCCGCGAACGCGTGCAGTTTATTATGGATGAGCTAACCAAAACATAGGCTCAGGGGGGTCTTTATAATGGGTAAGCGCGAAATTGTTTTTGATACGGAAACCACCGGCTTTGAAGCGTGGGGCGATGACCGCATTACCGAAATTGGCGCGATAGAAATCATTGATCTCCTGCCGACCGGGCGCAGCTTTCATTGTTATTGCCACCCGCGCCGCGACATCTCAGAGCGGGTCACCCAAGTTACCGGCATTACCATTAAATTGCTTGAGGACGCCGGCGCGAAAGATTTCAAAGATAACGCGCAAGATTTTTTAGACTTTATCGGCGCTGACCCGCTTGTTGCCCATAACGCTGATTTTGATCGTAACTTTATCAATGCAGAGCTAGAGCGCGCCGGCTTTGACCGTATACCGGCAAAGCGCTTTACCGATACGCTTAAAATTGCCCGCGCTAAATTCCCTGGCTCTCCGGCCTCGCTTGACGCCCTGTGTCGCCGCTTTGATATTTCGCTTGCGGGCCGCGACACCCACGGAGCGATTATTGAT
>JAZGFA010000202.1:0-2591 GCA_036478975.1 Robiginitomaculum sp.
TATCTGGGGAGCCTGCATTGAAAATTGCCGTATTAAAAGAAACGGCTAAGGGCGAGCAGCGCATCGCCGCCTCCCCTGACGCGGTAAAGCATTACGTTAAAGCCGGCCATGATGTCAGCGTCGTAAAGGGCGCGGGCGCGGGGGCTAATTTTTCCGACGCGGATTTTAAAGCCGCCGGCGCGAAAACCGTCGCCACCAACGCCGCCGCCGTAAAAGCCGCTGACCTCGTCCTGTCGATTAACGGCGCGGACGCCAAGCTTATCGCGGCCATGAAAAAAGGCGCTGGCCTTTGCGGGCTGATGAACCCAACCGACCATCCCGCCTATGTTAAGGCCTGCGCCAAGGCGGGCATTATCGCCTTTGCCCTAGAATATATCCCGCGCATTTCGCGCGCCCAAAGCATGGACGTGCTGTCGAGCCAATCAAACCTTGCCGGTTATAGGTCTGTCGTTGAGGCGGGCACTCAATATGGCCGCGCCTTTCCAATGATGATGACGGCGGCGGGCACAATTGCTCCGGCGAAGGTCTTTATCATGGGCGTCGGCGTTGCCGGATTGCAAGCGATTGCTACGGCGCGCCGCCTTGGCGCTGTGACCACGGCGACGGATGTGCGCCCGGCCACTAAGGAGCAAGTGGCTTCACTCGGCGCGAAATTTATCGCCGTAGAGAATGAAGAATTTAAAGCCGCAGAAACCGCTGGCGGCTATGCCAAGCGCATGAGTCCAGAATATCAGGCTTTGCAAGCGGAGCTAACCGCGACCCATGTGGCCAAACAAGACATTGTTATCACCACGGCGCTTATCCCCGGACGCGCCGCGCCGGTGCTGATTACTAAAAAAATGATAGAGACGATGAAGCCGGGCAGCGTGCTGATTGATTTGGCGATAGAGCGCGGCGGCAATGTCGAAGGCGCAAAGCCGGGCGAGATCGTCACCACCAAAAACGGCGTTAAAATTGTCGGCTTTCTTAATTGGCCCTCGCGCATGGCGGCGGATAGCAGCGCGCTTTTCGCCCGCAATTTACGCAATCTATTGCCGCTGATGACCGCCGAAGACGCAAGCTTTGCGCCGGACTGGGATGATGAAGTGATACAAGGCTGCGCCCTGACCAAAGGCGGCAAAATTGTCAATGCACGGCTCTTGCCGAAAAAGGAGGGCTAATCATGCTCACTGCCACCATATCTGGACTTGTCATGCCAAACCTTATCATGTCTGGCGCAAGCGCCGCTGTCAGCCCTACCATATTCCTGTTTGCGATATTCATCCTCGCCATCTTTGTTGGCTATTATGTTGTTTGGTCGGTAACCCCTGCCCTGCACACCCCCCTTATGGCCGTAACCAATGCCATTTCCTCGGTGATTATCGTCGGAGCGCTCGCCGCGATTAGCGCCAGTAAATTAGGCGGCGGCCTGTCGATTGCCAACGGGTTTGGCTTTGTTGCTACCGCCCTGTGCGCGGTCAATATTTTCGGCGGCTTCCTTGTCACCCAGCGCATGCTCGCCATGTATAAGAAAAAGAAATAGGGGCGGATTATGTTTATCACCACCATACAAGCGTCCATAGGCCAAATCTCCACGGGGATGACAGGCGGGCTGATTTCACAGAGCCACGCCGCATTAGCCTATATCGTCTCAGGCATATTATTCATTCTCGCCCTGCGCGGCCTGTCTTCGCCGGAAACCTCGCGGCGCGGCAATCTTTACGGCATGATCGGTATTGGCATTGCCATTATCACTTCGCTTTTAGTGTTTAACATTACCAGCGGATTAGGCCTCGGCCTTGTGCTCGGCGGCATTGGGCTGGGCGGCGCTATTGGCGCGCTAATTGCCAAGCGTATTCCCATGACGGCCATGCCGCAGCTTATCGCATTTTTCCATAGCCTTGTCGGCCTCGCCGCAGTGCTCGTGGCCTGCGCGGCTTTCTTTGCCCCCGAAGCATTTGGCATTGGCGCCCCCGGAGCGATTGCCCCGTTTAGCCTGCTAGAGCTATCGCTCGGCGCGGCGATTGGCGCGATTACCTTTACCGGCTCCGTGATTGCGTTTTTAAAGCTCAATGGCAATATGTCCGGCGCGCCGATTACCTTCCCCATGCAGCATCTTGTCAATTTGCTTATCGCCGTAGCGGTAGCGGTTTTAGTCGGCATGATGATGGCAACGGGCGGCGCGAGCGCAGGCGTATTCTGGGCGATTATCGCGCTTACCGTCGTGTTAGGTATATTGATTATCATCCCGATCGGCGGCGCGGATATGCCCGTGGTTATCTCCATGCTCAATTCCTATTCTGGCTGGGCCGCGGCGGCGCTTGGCTTCACACTGGGCAATCTAGCGCTAATTATTACCGGCGCGCTTGTCGGTTCCTCCGGCGCTATCCTGTCCTATATTATGTGTAAGGCGATGAACCGCAGTTTCATCAGCGTTATCCTTGGCGGCTTTGGCGCGGCCCCGTCCGAGACGGCGGCGGACGGGGGAGAGCAAAAACCCTTTAAACGCGGCAGCGCAGAAGATGCGGCTTTCATCATGAAAAACGCCTCTAAAGTTATCATCGTTCCCGGATATGGCCTCGCCGTAGCCCAAGCCCAGCACGCTACCCGCG
>JAZGFA010000203.1:0-13738 GCA_036478975.1 Robiginitomaculum sp.
GCGCGTTCACAGCGCTATTCCATGGTCGTCAATGACGGCGTAGTTGAGCAAATCAATGTCGAGGACGGCGGAGAGTTTCGCGTCTCGGCCGCCGATTACATGCTCGATAATCTCTAGCACTTTTTAAACTTCGCGCTTGGCGGCCCAAAAGAAAAGGGCTGTCTGCGTTTTATATAAGGCCAATACTGGCCATGAGGGGACTACCTAAACAGGGGAAACACTATGGAATTTTTCTTTTTAATTATTGCGCTATTTGCCGTCGTCACGGTAGCAAAGGCGATTGTCAGCGTGCCGCAGGGCCGCGAATATCCGATTGAGCGTTTTGGGCGCTACACCAAAACCCTAAAGCCGGGCCTATCTTTTCTCGTCCCATTTGTTGATAAAATCGGTGACAAAACCGACATGCGCGAGCGGGTTATCGACATCCCGTCACAGGAAGTTATTACCAAGGATAATGTGATGGTCATGGCCGATGCGGTTGTCTTTATCCAAGTTATGGATGCGCGCCAATCTACCTATGAGGTTGCCAATCTTGAAAACGCGATTCAGAATTTATGTCTGACTAATTTGCGTACGGTTCTAGGCTCTATGGACCTTGATGAAGTGCTATCACGCCGCGACGCGATTAACGGACAGCTATTGACCGTGATTGATAAGGCCACGGATTCTTGGGGCACGAAAGTCACCCGCATTGAGATTAAAGACCTACAGCCGCCGGCCGATATTACCCAAGCCATGAACAAGCAAATGAAAGCCGAGCGGGAAAAACGCGCGGAAATTCTTACGGCCCAAGGCTCTAAACAGTCCGCTATTTTGCGCGCCGAAGGTGAAAAAGAAGCCGCCGTGCGCGAGGCCGAAGGGCGCCGTCAAGCTGCTTTCCTAGACGCGGAAGGCCGCGAACGCGAAGCCGAAGCCGAAGCCAAAGCCACGGCCATGGTAAGCTCCGCTATTGCTAAGGGTGACGTGAACGCGATTAACTATTTTGTCGCCCAAGATTACGTCAAAGCCTTTGGTCAACTTGCGGCGTCGCCGAACCAGAAGACCATTATCATTCCCGCTGAAATGTCATCGCTTGCGGCGACGGTTGGCGGCATTGGCGCGCTCATCAATGCGGGCAAAGCTAAGAATAAAAAATAGAAAGAGGGGATAATTATGCAAACCGAACCTAATGTTTTTATCGCCATGCTCGACAGTATGGATGTGTGGAAATGGCTCATCGTCGGCGTCGCCCTATTGGTGCTAGAGCTGTTTACCGGAACGCTGTTTCTGCTCTGGCCTGCCATCGCCGCTATCCTTGTTGGCCTTGTCAAATCGGTCGTGCCTCTAGGATGGGAAATGCAGCTTTTGCTCTTTGCTATCATCACCACGGCGGGGCTTATTTGGGGTGAGAAAGTTCTGCGTCCACGCCTTAATAAGGGCGAGCCAACTGACCTTAATGACCGCGCTCTTACCATGATAGGCGAGCGCGTGCGCGCGATTACTGATTTTGATACCGGCAAGGGCCGCGTAAAAGTCGGCGACACGGAATGGGCTGCGAGCATGGAAGTTGGCGACGCCAGCAAGGGCGACGAGCTACGCATCATCGCCGTATCTGGCGCTAGCGTGCAGGTGGAAGCCATTTAAACAATAAGCGCCTAACACATTAAAAAAGCCCGCCGTGAGTATCTCGCGGCGGGCTTTTTATTATTCAGCTTCAGGCCGCCAGCGCAAAATTGGCTTTCTCGCGGCGCGCGTCTCGTCAAGGCGGCGCAAGGGAGCGTGGACAGGGGCGGCTTTAAAATGGGCGACCTCGCCATTTTTCGCGCGGCTAGCGAGGCTACGCATGACTTTGATAAAGCGGTCAAGCTCGCCCTTACTCTCGCTCTCGGTTGGCTCAATTAGCATGGCGCCGTGGACGACAAGCGGGAAATACATGGTCATCGGGTGATAGCCTTCGTCAATCATCGCCTTAGCAAAGTCGAGCGTATCGACGCCGGTGTCTTTGAGAAAGCTATCGTCAAACAAAGCCTCATGCATGCAATAGCCGCTAAAGGCGACGCTCATCACGTCCGACAAGCTGGCCTGCACATAATTGGCGTTTAGCACCGCATCCTGGGTCGCTTGGCGCAAACCGTCCGCGCCGTGGCTCATCATATAGGAGAGCGCGCGGACAAACATGCCCATCTGGCCATGGAATGCGGTCATGCGGCCAAAGCTCTGCGTGCCAGTGGCGTCTTCAACAAGGCGGTATGTCTCGCCCTGCTTGACCACATAGGGCACGGGCGCAAAGGGGAGCAGCGCGTCCGATAAGACCGTAGGCCCGCTACCCGGTCCGCCGCCGCCATGGGGGGTGGAAAACGTCTTGTGCAAATTAAGATGCATCGCATCAATGCCCAAATCCCCCGGGCGCACCTTGCCAACGAGGGCGTTGAAATTCGCCCCGTCGCAATAAAAATAGCCGCCCGCATCATGGATAAGCTTTGCGATTTCGATAATGTCGGTTTCAAATAATCCGCATGTATTGGGATTGGTCAGCATGATGCCGGCTATGTCATCACTGTCCACAAGCTTAAGCCGAAGCGCCGCCATATCGACGCGCCCCCCGTCCGTGGCCGGAATTTCGTCAACGGTGAAGCCGCACTGCACGGCGGTAGCGGGGTTAGTCCCATGGGCGCTTTCTGGCACAAGCACGCGGCGTTTATGGGCCGCTCCCTTGGCATCTAGCGCCGCGCGAATAGCCATCATGCCGCACAGCTCCCCGTGGGCGCCGGCCTTTGGCGACATGGCCACGGCGGGCATGCCCGTTAGTTTGCAAATCCAGTCGGCCAGCGTATCGATAAGTTCTAGCGCGCCCTGCACCGTGCTTTGCGGCTGCAAGGGATGCACGTCAGCAAAGCCGGGAAGCCGCGCCATTTTTTCATTGAGGCGCGGATTATGTTTCATCGTGCAAGAACCGAGCGGATAAACCCCCAAATCAATGGCGAAGTTTTTCTGGGACAGGCGCACATAATGGCGCAGTGTTTCCGGCTCTGATAATCCCGGAAGGCCAATATCACTTGTCCGCTCTAACCCGCCCAAACGCGAAGGCCGGCTTGGCGTGTCGGAGAAATCCACCCCCGTGCGGCGCGGCGTACCGACTTCAAATATTAAAAGTTCTTTTTGCGCCAGCGCTTTATTGCCGGACACTGTGGGGCTAGTGGTTACATTTGTAGATACGGGGGCCGTAGAGCGACCTTCTCTATTCATGCTCATGATAAGGCCTCCTTCAGGGCCGCCTCAAAGGCGGTCATATCCGCCTCGCTATTGGTTTCGGTCGCGCAGACAATGAGCAAATCATCTTGGCTCTTATTGTCGTCGGCCATAAGGCGCGACGCGGCGAGGCCGCCTAGCACATTGCTTTTTTCTACCATATGATGGGTCACGGCGCGCGCGGGCTTGGACAAACGCAGGGTGAATTCATTAAAGAAGGTGTCCGTCACCAGCTCCACGCCGTCAATTTCGGTAAGCATATCAGCAAGCTGACAGGCCTTGGCATGGTTGATGCGGGCAAGCTCTCGCAGACCCGCTTCGCCGAGCAGCGTCATGTGAATTGAAAACGCCACGGTGCAAAGGCCGGAATTAGTGCAAATATTAGAGGTCGCCTTTTCGCGGCGAATATGCTGCTCGCGGGTGGAGAGGGTCAGCACAAAGCCGCGCTCCCCATTGGCGTCAACGGTCTGCCCGCACACCCGGCCCGGCATTTGCCGCACTAGTTTTTGCCGGCACGCCAATAGGCCCAAATATGGCCCGCCGAAATTCAGGCCAACGCCGATAGACTGGCCTTCGCCAACAACAATATCTGCGCCCATTTCGCCGGGGCTTTTAATCGCTCCGAACGCTAATGGCTCGGTAAACACCGCAATCAGCAAAGCGCCAACCGCGTGGGCGGCGTCTGCGTAGGGCTGCAAATCAACGATTTCGCCAAATACATTGGGGCTTTGCACGACAATCGCCGCCGAGTCTTTATCCATGCCTATCATAACGTTTTCGTCATGACCGGGGCGAGAGCGGCAAGGACGCACTTCAATGCCTTGGAACTTGCCCTGCGTCTTAGTGGTTTCACGGTAATGGGGATGAAGCCCCGCCGCCAAATGCACTTTCTTTCGCCGCGTTGCCCGGCACGCCATTAGCGCGGCTTCGGCGCAGGCGGTGGAGCCGTCATACATGGACGCATTGGCTACATCCATGCCGGTTAATTGCGCCACTTGGGTCTGAAATTCAAACAAGACTTGCAGCGTGCCTTGGGAAATTTCCGGCTGGTAAGGCGTATAGGCGGTCAGAAATTCAGAGCGCTGAATAAGGTGGTCAACACTGGCCGGAATATGGTGACGATAAGCGCCGCCCCCTATGAAAAACGGGCCAGATCCCGCCGCGCGGTTTTTGCCCGCCATTTGCGTCAAAGCGCTATCAACCTCAGACTCGGTCTGGCGCAGGGGCAGGTCAATTAAATCCGTCAGCCGCGCTGATTTAGGCACGTCGCCAAATAGCGCGTCCACATCGGGCGCGCCAATTTTGGCGAGCATCGCCTTGCGGTCATTTTCATTTAACGGGAGATAACGCATAATATAGTCCTTGAATTACAATCTAAAGCTCGGCGCAAAACGCTTTATAGGCGTCCGCGTCCATCAAGCCGTCTAGCTCGTCTGCGTCTTTGATTTTAATTTTGATAAACCAGCCATCCCCATCGGCGGATGCGTTGACGGTTTCCGGCGCGTCTTCTAGCGCTGCGTTGACCGCGATAACTTCGCCGCCTACGGGGGCGTAAACTTCCGATGCGGCTTTGACGGATTCGATGACGGCGGCTTCGTCGCCCTTATCAAATTCCGTGCCAATATCTGGCAGCTCTACAAATACAACATCGCCCAGCGCATTGGCGGCGTAGGGGCTAATGCCGATTGTGGCGCTATCGCCTTCAACTTTAATCCACTCGTGATCTTCGGTGTATTTCATGGTCATGGTCTATTCTCCTCTAAAGTAATTATGGGGGGCAAAGGGCATTTTTTGTATTGTCGCCGGGCGGGCTTTGCCACGCACCATCAACATTACCGGCGTGCCAGCTTTGGTAAATTTGCGGGCGACATAGCCCATGGCGACAGGGCCACCAACGGTCGGGCCAAAGCCGCCGCTGGTAATCTCTCCGATAACATTACCGTCTAAATCTTGAACCGGCGTATGCTCGCGGGCCGGTGCGCGACCTTCGGGTTTAATACCGACAAGGCGGCGGGTGGATTTATCGGCAATGTCAGCCGCGATGCGCGCCGCGCCAAGATAGCCAGTTCCAGTGCGCCGGTGCTTTGGAACGCTCCAAAACAGCCCCGCTTCAATCGGGGATGTGGTGGCGTCAATATCATGGCCGTAAAGGCAAAGCCCCGCCTCTAGGCGCAGACTATCACGCGCGCCAAGGCCAATCATTTCGACGTCATCATGGGCCAGCAAAGCTTCGGTCAGGCGCACGGCATCATCGTGCTTAACCGAGATTTCAAACCCGTCCTCCCCCGTATAGCCGCTACGTGACACATGCACAAAGGTCGGGTCAGAGCCGAGCATAAGCGGGACGTCCGTATGGGTCATGAAGGTCAAATCCGCCACGGCCGGGCACAGGGCGCTAAGGACGCTAACCGCCTTTGGCCCCTGCAAAGCGAGCAGTGACAGCATGTCGTCTTTAATATCAAGGCTAACCCCCGCCGGAAGATTAGCCTCAAGATGGGCATAATCGGCAAGCTTGCAGCCGGCATTGACCACCAAATATAATTTATGGGTGTGACCTTCAAAGCCAAGCCGCGAAATCATCAAATCATCTAATATGCCGCCATCGGCATTTAGAAATTGCGAATATCTTTGCTGGCCCGGCTCAAGGCTTGAAATATCGGCGGGCACGAGCGCCTCTAGCGCCCTCGCAGCCGTTTCAAACGTGCCGTCATCGGCGGCGATAAAACATTGCCCCATATGAGAGACATCAAATAGGCCGCATTTCTCGCGCGTATGTTGATGCTCCCCCATCACGCCAAGCGGATATTGCACGGGCATATCATAGCCAGCAAATTCAACCATTTTTGCGCCAAGGGCAACATGTTTAGCGTGGAGCTGAGTTTTTAAAAAATCCGTCATACAGGCAAGCTTTCCCGCCATTTAACTGGCGAACTTGCCCCCGCTGTCCATTTGGCCTGAGAGATTCACGCCTCGCCAATTATTGGCAATGCGCTTACTCCGTCGGCGGGGCCTTTCACATATTCGGCCCGCTTTCCAGCGTTTCATTTTTCAAGCGGTCCATTGTGCCTGAGAGTTTCCGGGGCGGTTGCTCCTTCGGCGGCAGGCCATATTGGGCGCCTGCGCTCTCCCGCTTGAAAGTGAAATAGTGATATGCGGGATTCTCAATTTTGAGTCAATGTTAGATGGGCAAAATCTTAAGACATATGCAGTAATACACAGGAAATTATCATCAAAATAGTCGCCAAAATAATAGAATGGGAAATATCATGGGTAAATCACAAGAAGAAATCGCATTTGAGCTATTGTCCAAACTTAAGGGCATGGGCGTTTGGGGCGAAAACAATAAGGACTATATCCTTAACCTCTACGCAGAATGCCTTATCGCGACAAAGGGCAACCGCACTATTCCGGCTGGTGGCAATCCTCTACCGCCGCGCTAATCGCTACATGCGTTCTGGTGCGTTCATGCCCAGAATATCAAGCCCTAATTCAAGTTGACGCAATACGGTCTGGGCTAGCCCAAGCCGCGAGGCTTTAACCGCGTCCGGCGTTGTGTCCGCGAGTATTGGGCACTCGGAATAAAACCGCGAAAACGCCTGCGCTAATGTATAAACATGGTCGCACAAAATATGCGGCGCGCGTTTATTGGCGCAATGGGACAGCGCCCGTTCAAAATTATCAAGCGCCAAAACAAGCGCCGTTTCACTGGGCGTCTCGGGCATGATTTGGCCCGCGCTAACCCCAAGGGTTTTAGCCTTGCACAATATGGATTTAATCCGCACGGCGGCGTAGAGCAGATACGGGCCGGTCTTGCCTTCAAAACTGGTGAAGCGGTCAATATCAAACACATAATTCGTCGTGCGCTGGTTTTGCAAATCAGCAAATTTAATCGCGGCAATCCCGACCTTATGGGCAATATCGGCGTGTTCGGCTTCGTCAAACTCCGCGCCAATTCCTGCCTCTGCCATGCGCTTTGCGGCGGCCTGCGTCGCCATGGACATCAAATCCGCTAGGCGCAATATGCCGCCGTCGCGGGTCTTAAACGGTTTACCGTCCGTGCCATTGACCGTGCCAAAACCCAGATGTTCTAGCTGATCAGCCTTATACCAACCGGCCTTTACGGCGGCGCGAAACACTTGCTCAAAATGCTGGGCTTGGCGCTGGTCAACCACGTAGAAAATACGGTCTGGGTTTATTTCTGACTTGCGGTCAATCAAGGTCGCGAGATCAGTGGTCGCGTAAAGCGCCGCGCCGGCAGAGCTAATTAAAATCACCGGAGCGATTTCTTTTTTATCGCCCTCCTCGGCCACGCGAATTATCAGCGCCCCTTCGGATTTTTCCGTAATGCCCATAGCGGTAAGGTCTTTGACCATGCCGGGGATAAGCGGGTCAACGGCGGCTTCGCCCTTCCACAAATCAAATTCCACGCCAAGCTTGCCATAATCTGTCTTTAGCGCCGCAATCGACACGCTGATAAAATGGTCCAAAAGCGCGCGATATCCGGCGCGCCCCGCTTGCAGCTCCGCCGTGGCCTTACGCGAAAGCACCATGCGGGCGTCATCGGATTTGGCCTTATTGCTCGCCTGCGGGTAAAGCCGCGATAAATCGTCAATGGTGACAGGCGGCTCGGATGAGTAGCCCTCCGTAATGCTCGCATCAAAATAGGGTAGATTTGGCTGCTCAGATTCAAGCTCCGTAATCAGATGGCCCATTTGCAGGCCCCAATCGCCCAAATGAATATCGCCAATTACCGTATGGCCGATAAAGCGAAACAGGCGCTTAAGGCTCTCGCCGATGACGCCGGAGCGCAAATGACCCACATGCATAGGCTTGGCCACATTTGGGCCGCCGTAATCAATGACGATAGTATCCGGGTCAGCAGCCATAAGCGCGCCGGTGCGCACGTCACCAGCAAGCGCATTAGCGCGCGCGGCGACAAGGCTTGCGGTCGGGGTAATATTGATGAAACCGGGGCCGGCTATCTCTAGGCTTTCAATCTGCGGCGCGCCTTCAAGGGCGGCGACAATTTTAGCGGCGATTTCGCGCGGATTAGCTTTCTCGCCGCGTTTTTTCAAAATGCCGACCGCGCCCATAGCGCCATTGCACTGAAACGGCGCATCGCCGCGCGTGCTGGGGCTAACAGCGCCTAAATCGGCGGGAAAGCCCAAATCTTCAAAACCTGTGCGGGCCAGCGCGTCAAGCGCGTTGAGTATGGAGGTCACGGCGTTTAGTTAGCGCCGGCGGAAACGCGAAAACGCTTGCCGGCTTCATTAAATTCTTTTTGCGCGGGGGTTAGCTCATAGCCGACAATGATTTCAAAATTGGCGCCGGACGTAGTTTCCTTAGCGCGCGGGATCACAATGCTCTCTAGCCGCTCCGTAGTCTCCATAACGCTAACACCTTCGGGGAAGGTTACGGTGATTGGGAAATATTGCTTTTCAATCACGGCGATATTTTTACGGGTCACGGCAACAAAGTAATTATAGGTATGGCTTGCCTCGCCCGCCGCAGCAGGGCCGCGGCCAAAGGCCATGTCTATTTCTAGGTCGGCGTTAATTGGCGCGCTACCATAATAGCGGCACAGGCTGCGCACGCCGCTCATTTCTGCGGTGAACCCAACATTGGCGTAACGCTGGGCGTTTCCGCGAAACTCGACACTGCGCGAAGCCTCATAGATAGCGAAGGCGCGCGGACACGGGCCGGGGTTGTTTTCGCGGGACTGCTCTGCCACGACGGCGCGCTCTTTCATAGAGGCGCAGCCCCCGCTTGCTAGAGCGCCGCTCAATGTTGCCATTAACGCTAGCGCGCTTACGGATTTAAGTTTGGAAATCATAATTTCGTCCCAATTAAAAAATACGCGCCTTTATAGTAGCCGCGCCATATGTCATCAGGCTATGGTACTAGCGCCCATTGCCCGCTCTTGCAACGGCGGCGTGCGCCCATGAGGAGAATTTAATGCGCAATAATACACAATCTTCTGGCGCGCCCAATAGAGTCCCAGGCGCAAAGCCCGCCATCACCCTCTATTTAGCGGCTCCGAGGGGGTTTTGCGCCGGCGTTGACCGCGCCATTCAAATCGTAGAGCGCACGCTAGAAAAATATGGCCGGCCGGTCTATGTGCGCCATGAAATCGTGCATAATCGCCATGTGGTCGAGCGCCTAGAGGGCATGGGCGCAGTATTTGTCGATAGCCTCTCGCAATGCCCCGATGACCGCCCAGTGGTCTTTAGCGCCCATGGCGTGCCCAAATCCGTGCCTAATAAAGCCAAAGCGCGCAATTTGACTTATCTTGACGCCACTTGCCCGCTCGTGTCCAAAGTGCATATTGAGGCGGAGCGCCACGCCAAGCAGGGCCGCGAAATATTGCTCATTGGTCACGCCGGCCACCCCGAAGTTATCGGCACGATGGGCCAGCTCCCGCAAGGCGCCATGACATTGATTGAAACGGAGGCCGATGCCCGCGCCCTGACCCCGAAAAACCCAGACACGCTCGCCCTTGTCACCCAAACCACATTATCGGTCGATGACACAAGCGCGATAATAGCTATACTGCGCGAGCGTTTCCCCTCCATAGCCCTGCCCTATAAGGAGGATATTTGCTACGCGACAACGAATCGCCAAAACGCGGTCAAAGCTATAGCCCAGCGCTGTGACGTTTTGCTAGTGATAGGCGGCTCTAACTCCTCTAATTCCAAGCGCCTTGTCGAGGTCGCCAAAGTCCACGGCGCTGACCATGCCTTGCTTATCGCTAGCGCTGATCAAATTGACTGGGAACAAATGCGCGGGGTCACCAAACTCGGCCTAACGGCGGGGGCGAGCGCGCCGGAATACCTGATTGAGGAGGTCGTCAGCGCGGCGCGAGAGCGCTTTGACGTCACCTTGACCCCGGTGGAAGTCACCAAGGAGAGCATCGTCTTTCGCCTGCCCAGAGAACTGCGCAAGCAGGAGCCGTTTTAATGGCAAAGGCTCCGGTGATAATTTATACGGACGGCGCCTGTAGCGGCAATCCCGGCCCCGGCGGCTGGGGGGCGCTGCTGACCTTTGGCGGGCGCGAAAAAGAGCTTTACGGCGGCGAAGACGACACCACCAATAACCGCATGGAAATGATGGCGGCGATAAAAGCACTTGAAGCGATAAAGCCGAGTTATCGCGGAAAAATCACCCTTTGGACCGATAGCGTTTATCTGAAGGACGGCATCACCAAATGGATAATTAATTGGAAGAAACGTGGCTGGAAAAAAGCCGATAAAAAGCCCGTTCTCAACGAAGATTTATGGCGCATTCTCGACGCGCTTAATAATGAACGCACTGTGGAGTGGAAATGGGTCAAGGGCCACGCCGGCGTTGAAGGCAATGAGCGCGCCGACGAGCTTGCCCGCAAGGGCGTAGAGCTTATTAAGCTGGGTTAACACGCCGGTTCACATGGCCCATTTTACGCCCCGGACGCGCCGCGCCCTTGCCGTATAAATGAAGATAGCTCACCCCGTCCGCGGCCAGCTCCGCCCAGCTATCCACATCATCACCAATCAAATTTGTCATTACAGTTTTATGGCTCGGCACAGCATTGCCGAGCGGCCAGCCGGCAATGGCGCGAATGTGCTGCTCAAACTGGTCTGTGCAGCCGGCGTTTTGGGTGAAATGCCCTGAATTATGCACGCGCGGCGCAATCTCATTGACCACAAGGGAGCCGTCTTCCATCTGGAAAAACTCGGTTGCCATTACGCCTATATAATCAAGGGCGTCCATAATCGCCTTGGCGATATTTTTCGCTTCACCATTACTGGCGTCAGTATCCCCGCCCATTGGATCATCATCCATTGGGCATGTGGACGTATGCAGGATGTGATTATTATGGACGTTTTCAATTAAAGGATAGGCGGCAAATTCCCCTGCCTCGCTGCGCGCCGCAACAATGGACACTTCGCGCACAAATGGAGAGAACTGCTCGGCGATAATCGGCGCGCCGTTAAAGCTCTCTAGCGCCGCGTCAATCCCCGACTCATCGTTAATTTTCACCTGCCCCTTGCCGTCATAGCCAAAACGGCGGGTCTTTAATATCAGCGGATAGCCATAATCGGTCGCAAAGGCGAGCACGTCATCCGCCCCCGTAATATCGGCAAATCCCACGACGGAGACGCCGACATGTTTTGACAAAAACGTCTTTTCAACAAGCCTATCTTGGGCCACTTCAAGGGCGCGCGCGCCGGGGAAAAGCTTGGAATGCTTCGCCGCTATCGCCGCCGTATTCGCCGGCACATTTTCAAACTCATAGCTGACCACATCGCAGCTTTTGGCAAAGGCGGCTAACGCCTCTAAATCATCGTAATCGGCGACCGTATTATAACAGGCCACGCTGCGGGCAATGGCATCATTTTCCGGCGCGTAAATATGGGCCTCAAGCCCCAAACGGCTCGCCGCAACGGCGAGCATTTTGCCAAGCTGGCCACCGCCTAATATGCCGATGACCCCGCCGGGGGCAATGAATGCTGGTTTCGTCATTAAGTATTTGGCTCCATAGCTACGCTATCGGTTTGCGCCGCGCGCCATTTGTCTAATTTGCCCGCAATGTCATCATCGGAAAGCGCCAGTATCGCCGCCGCCAAAAGCGCCGCGTTTTTCGCGCCCGCCTTGCCAATCGCCAGCGTGCCAACAGGAATGCCGCCGGGCATTTGCGCGATAGATAACAGGCTATCCATGCCCGATAGCGCTTTAGATTCCACAGGAACCCCCAGCACGGGAAGCGCGGTCATCGCCGCCGCCATGCCAGGCAAATGCGCCGCGCCGCCAGCGCCCGCAATAATCACTTGATAACCGGCGGCTTTGGCACCCTTGGCAAAATCGTAAAGCCGGTCTGGCGTGCGGTGGGCGGAGATAACTTTCGCCTCATAGCCTATACCTAATGCGTCCAATATATCGGCGCCATGCTCCATGGTCGGCCAATCGGACGTGGAGCCCATAATGATGGCAATCGGGGTTGATGTCTTAGCTGTGGGCATGAGGCCCTCCAAATATTAGCTTGAAGCGGTATAACAAGCAGGAAAGCGCGTAACCATACCGATTAGAGCGCAGATTGCAATGTCGAAAACACATGGCCTCTATCACGTCAAAGAAGAAAATTCACACCTCATTAAGCCTGACTATAAGCACTCTTTTAATTCTGTTGCGCTAGGATGATTTTATGATTGATCCGCGCGTTTCAGATATGCTTGACCTACAGACCGCCACCTTGCGCGGGCTGGGCGAGAGCATGGCTCAAGGCGGAGAGCTTGAGGCGCTTGAGGCGGAAAACAAAGCCTTAAAAATGCAAATTTTAGAGCTTGAACGCGCCGCCGATACGGACCCGCTATTGCCGCTCTATAATCGCCGCGCCTTCATGCGCGAGATTAACCGCGCCCGCAATGTGATGGGGCGTTATGATATTCAATCGTCAATTATTTATATCGACCTTGACGGCTTTAAAACCGTCAATGACCGCTATGGCCACGCTATTGGCGATGAAATCCTGCGCAGTGTTGGCACGGTTTTGCAAAGCGGCGTGCGCGATTGTGATTTGGTTGCGCGCCTCGGCGGCGATGAATTTGGCGTATTGCTGTTTAAAACCGACGAAGCTATCGCCAAGGCGAAAGCTAGCGTTTTATCCTGCCGCATAGCCGAGCAAAAAATCACATTTCCAACCGGAGAAATTTCCATCACCGCATCTTGGGGCATAGCCACATGCGAGTCCGAGGAAACGGCGGATCAGATACTGGCCCGCGCCGACCGCGCCATGTATATCGCTAAAAAACGTAAGGCCGCGCGCGCAAGCGCTGCCGCTTAGGCTATAATATCAGGTGTGACGCGCTCTTCTAAGGCGCGAATACGGTCTTTGAGTCGCAATTTAGTTTTCTTCATCCGCGCTATTTTCAGCATGTCCGTGACGCCCATTTCATAAAGCGTGGTGATTTGCATATCCAGAAAGCGGTGTTCAGAGCGCAGGTTTTGCAAGGCGGCTAGCGCTTGGGATAGGCCAGATTGCGGCGTGTTCTCACTGTCATCACTCATGGCCTAACCCTAGTCAATTTTACGCCCGCCGCAATGGTTTTTAAGTCTTGCCCCTTTGTCATGTGACTCAGTGTCTATTTTATGCTAATAGGGATTATCACTTCAATCAGCTAAGGAGGCCAGTCAATGGCAGTATCAGCGCATTTGCAGGAACTTAAAATCAAACATCAAAATCTTGACGCTCGAATACAATCCGAGCAAAAAGCCCCCGCGCCCAATGCCATGCAGCTCTCTAGCCTCAAAAAACGAAAACTCCACATCAAAGAAAAAATTAGCGCCCTAAAAAACTAGGTCGCGAGCGCGGATTAACCCCGCTGATAAGTTTGCTTTATTGACACGGGCAGATAGCCTATAGTGATGACATCACAACACTTTAAAAGGAGCCGCAAATGGCTGGAATGAATTTACTCGATATGATTATGAGCGCGCAGGGCGGCACTGTAGCCCAAGGCGCCGGCGCGCAGCTCGG
>JAZGFA010000204.1:0-12903 GCA_036478975.1 Robiginitomaculum sp.
CCTCTGGGGTGATGATTTCAACGCTTGAATCGGTCAGCTCGCCAAGGCTTAGGACGCCGTCATTGTCCATATCTTTGCCGGTAAAGCTGTCGTCATAGCTGTTTGCATCGCGGATTGCCGCGGCGTCACTATCACCGCTATCGGCCATTGTATTGGTCAGCAGGGTGAACTCATCGCGCGACAGGGCGCCGTCATTGTCGAGGTCGGCGGCGGTAAAGTAATCCGCCTCACTTGGGGTGGCAAGCTCTGCGACTGGCGCGGCGTACTCTTCGGTCTGAGTTTCATCCATCTGAGCGCCCGTTTGAGCAATGGCGGCGGGAACGCCGGCTAAGCCGATAAGTCCCGTAAGCATTATAGTCGTTAGTAGTTTTGTAGTGCGTGGCATAATTGCCTCCTTGAAGCTTTCGCTCCCCCGCAATTAAGCTTGCAAGCGAAGGGGAAACTCTCAAGTGACAAAACCGCCATATGGGCGCAATCATCATGGCGTGATTGTGGCAAAGCGGGATGCCGGCGGTGAAAACCACGTAAGTAACAAGGTGTTAGCGCGGTAAGGATTCGCCCAATTTACGCCATAATAGCGTAAAAATAAGCCTTACTGGCTTTCGGGCGTGGTGACTTTCAACCCGTCAAGGGCGTCGCTAATGATGATTTGACACGCTAGGCGCGATGTTGGGCGCAAATCTTCGGCGAAGTCGAGCATGGATTCCTCCATATCGTCTTGGGCCTTTAATTTGTCGCCCCAAGCTTCGTCCACATAGACATGGCAGGTGGCGCAGGCGCAGGCGCCGCCGCAATCCGCGTCAATGCCGGGTATCATGTTTTGCACGGCGGCTTCCATAACGGATGTGCCGTTTTTAGCCTCGACCTCGCGGGATTTCCCCTTTGAGTCGATAAATATAATAGTCGCCATGATGTCTCCAGTGTGTGGCCTAAGGTTTATGTAAGGCGGCCTACGTTAAATGCAAGTGATAAGGGCCTTGCATGGCAGTATAAAGGGGGCTTATGACTAGCTATATGACCACCGACCCTCTTACATTTGACCTCAAGGATGAAGCGGCGACCCGCGCCCTCGGAGCGCGTCTGGGCGCGCGGCTAAAGGCCGGCGATATTATCTGCCTTAGCGGAGAGCTAGGGGCGGGGAAAACCAGTCTGTCACGCGGGCTTATCATGGCGCTAACCGGCGCAATTGAAGTGCCTAGTCCGACCTATACTTTGGTGCAAACCTATAATGCGCCACAATTTGAAATTTGGCATTTTGACCTCTACCGCCTTAAATCCCCCGAGGAGATTTGGCAGCTTGGGGTGGAAGACGCTTTTTATGACGGGGCGTGCCTGATTGAGTGGCCCTCGCGGCTTGGGGATTTAAGGCCGGAGGGAACGCTTGATATTGAAATCATCTTTAATGGAGATGGCCGCAAAGCTATCTTCACCCCTCCGCCCCATTGGGAGGCCCGTTTACATGATCTCTAATCGCGAAAAAGCCATTGGCAAATTTTTAAAAAAAGCCGGCTGGGACAGCGCCCGCCGCGCTCCGGTAACTGGTGATGCTAGCGCCCGCAAATATGAGCGCCTCTCGGGTATTGGGGCACGGAAAGATGAGCGCGCGGTTTTAATGGACGCGCCAAGCAGTCTGGGCGGAAGCGATTATGCGGCCATCGCCAAATTGGCCGACGGGGAAATGGCGGCCTTTACCGGTATAGGCACAGCCCTCACCCAGCGCGGGTTTTCTGCGCCCAAAATTCTGGCGGCGGATATTGAGCAAGGCTTGCTACTGCTCGAAGACCTTGGCGATAATCTTGTCGCCGTCGCCGTGGCCGACAATCCGGCCAGTGAAGCGAAAATATACGGGGCGGCGGTGGATTGCCTCGCCGCTATTTACCGCAGTGAATTTAGCCGCACCCTTGACGGCTTTGGCCATAGCTGGCCCCTGCGCGCCTATGACGCGCCGGCAATGGCGGCGGAGATTGACCTTATGGCGCAGTGGTATCTGCCGCATAAGTCAGGCGGCAAATTTGCCGGATTTGATGATAAGCAAGCGGCGCAATGGGGCGAAATTTGGCAGGCACTATTTGCTCGGCTTGACAAACATGCCCCCGGCCTTGTGCTGCGCGATTTCCACGCCGAGAACATTTTTTGGCTACCGGAGCGCCAAGCGATTTCGCGCATTGGCCTGATTGATTTCCAAGATGGATTGCTCGGACATCCCGCCTATGATTTGGTTAGCCTGATAGAAGATGCGCGACGCGACGTGGACCCCGCCTTAACCAAAAAACTGATTGCGCGGTTTTGCTTGGCTGCGAAAATTAAAAATAACGCCGATTTTAAAGCCGCCTACGCGATTATGGGCGCCCAGAGAAATGCAAAGATTTTGGGCATATTTGTCCGGCTTGCAAAACGCGATAAAAAACCCGACTATCTTGATATGTTGCCGCGGGTTGAAGCGCATTTTGCCGGCAATCTTAAACACCCTGTTATGGCGGATTTACGCCAATTCATTGAGGGGCTGATATGAGCATAGCGCCAATACGCACTGCAATGGTAATGGCGGCGGGTTTGGGCACGCGGATGAAGCCGCTGACCGATGATCGCTGCAAGGCCTTGGTTGTGGTCGGCGGCAAAACCCTTATCGACCATATGCTAGACCGGCTCGCCGATATTGGCGTCACCCGCGCCGTGGTCAACGTCCATGCTTACGCCGGTAAATTAGAAGCCCATCTATCCGCGCGCACGGGCCTGCCAAAAATTATTATTTCCGATGAACGCGCGGCTCTGCTGGAGACTGGCGGCGGCGTGGTGAAGGCTTTGCCGCTTTTAGGGGATGAGCCGATTTTGATTTGCAATATTGACGCTGTATGGCTCGAATTTTCTCCGGCCTTAAAGGCGCTGATTACGCATTGGGATAGCGATAAAATGGACGAGCTGTTTTTGCTCGCCCCAAGGGAGCATTGCCTTGGCTATCCGGGCAAGGGCGATTTTGACCTTGCTGATAATGGGGTGATTAGCCGCCGCTCTGGCACGCTAGCCGATTGGGTTTATGGCGGGGTGGAAATATTTAAGCCGGCCCTCGCGCGCGGGTTTAAACCGGTAAAATTTTCCCGTAATAAAATTTGGGATAAAGGGCTGTCGCGCGGGAAAATTTACGGGCTTCCCCTTAGCGGATATTGGATGCATGTGGGCGACCCGCAGGCCCGCCGCGCCGCGCAAGCGATTTTAAAAAGCGAGGGTGACGTGCATGTCTAGGGCGCTATTTCCAAATAATGGCACGCCTAATGTGCTGACCATGCCGGCGGGGGAGCCGTTTTTGGCTCTGCTCGCTAAGGGGCTAAGTGAGAGCCTTGGCCCGCGCCTGGGCGACGCGCTGATATTGCTGCCAACGCGCCGCGCCGTGCGAGAGCTGGGCGAGGCGTTCACCGCATTAGGCCGCGAGCAAAGCGGGGGAGGCCGCGCGAGCCTTTTGCCGATGATGCGCCCGCTTGCCGATGTTGAGCCGGATGAGCCGCCCTTTGAGCCGGGGGAGCTAGCCCACACAATCGCGCCGGCAATTGATCCGGTGCGCCGCCGCTTTGAATTGTCGCGGCTTGTTTTGCAAATGGAGAGCGCCCTGCGCGCGCGCGCCCCGGATCCGGCGGGGGCTTTGGCGATGACAGAGCCGCTCCTGCGCCTGCTTGATGACAGCTTTATGGAGGAGCTAACGCGCGAAGACCTTAGCGAGCTTGACGCCATTATTGAGCTGTCGGCTAAACATTATCAAGACGCGGCGGTGTTTTACAAAATCATCGCCAATCACTGGCCGCAATTTTTAAAAGATAATCAGGTGATGGACCCGATGCAAAGGCGGGTAGCTTTACTGGGCGCCTTGACCGAGCATTGGGGGGAGAGCCCGCCAAATCATCCGGTAATTATCGCTGGCTCAACGGGCACGCTTGACGCGACGGCGCGGCTGATGTCTTTGGTGAGCCGATTGGATGAGGGGCTGATTGTTTTGCCGGGCCTAGACCGCCATATTGATATGGAAGATGTGTGGGACAAGGTTGGCCCCGCCCATCCGCAGGGCGCCCTACGCCGCTTGCTAAAGACTATTGGGATAGAGCGCGCAGACGTCAATCCTTGGCCGGGTATTACATCTGATTTTAACAGGGAATCGCGCCGCCGCATTATCGCGCAAAGCCTAATTCCAACCGCCGCCACCTCTGACTGGCTCGCGCGCATTGACCGCATTAGGGAGGGCGCGCCGCTGGGCTATCCCATTACGGCGGCGCTTGAAGGCTTGTCGCTTATTGAGACCGAGAGCGCCGACGAGGAAGCGGCGAGCATTGCGCTGATATTGCGCGAGACGCTCAGCACTGATGGGGCGAGCGCCGCGCTTGTCACCCCAGATCCCGCCCTTGGGCGGCGGGTAGCGGCCAAGCTTACGCGCTGGGATATCACCGTCGACGTATCGGCGGGCCAGCCCCTAGAGGAAGCGCCGGCGGGCACATTTTTGTCGCTGGTTTTAACCCTAGCCTCTGACCCGTGGAATCCGGTGGCCTTGGCAGCCTTGTTTAAACATAAATTGACCCATTTAGGGCGCAAGCCCAAGGCGGCGCGCCGCCTCTGGGAGCAGATAGAGCGGGCGGGTTTTCGCGGCGCGCGGCCTAATAGTTTTGACGAGCTTTCGCGGCGTTACGCGGTTAAAAAGGGCGACTATTCAGAGCATTTCGTCCTGATAGAGAGCTTGCATAATGCCTTGGGGCCGTTGACGGCTTTGGCGCCTAAAACCACAAATGAAACCGCAGATGAAACTTATGGGGTTGACGCTATAGCCCGCGTGCATTGCCTTGTCGCGGAAAGCCTAGCCGCGAGTGATGCCATCTCTGGGGCGGATACGCTTTGGCGCGGCGAAGGCGGGGAAGCGGCGGGAAAATTACTGTCTGATCTTTTGCGCCACGGCGATATTTTAGGCGCGGTAAACGCGGACGCTTACGGGGTGTTGCTCGCCGGACTTATGCGCGGACGGGTCGTGCGGCCACGCTTTGGCACCCATCCGCGTTTGCAAATTTTAGGCCCGCTTGAGGCGCGTATGCTGCGCGCGGATGTGGTAGTGCTTGGCGGGCTTAATGAAGGGGTGTGGCCCGCCGCGCCGAGCGTTGACCCGCTACTATCCTACGGCATGAGGGAGGCGGTTTCCCTGTCCTCGCCGGAGCGCCGCTATGGTTTGGCCTCCCATGACTTTGCCCAGCTCGCCGCTAGCCCGCGGGTGATTTTAACCCGCGCCAAGAAAAGCGATGACGGGCCAATGGTCGCCTCGCGCTGGATATGGCGTCTGAAAACTTTGCTACGCGGAGCCTTGGGACAGGAGGGCGCGCTAACGGCGCTCGCCCCCGCCACCGATTACCTCGCCATTGCCCGCGCCCTTGACCATGTGCCCGCCGGTCAAGTGCGCCCGACCCGCGCCCCAATGCCGCGCCCGCCCATTGCGCGGCGCTGGCCCCATGAACGCCGATTATCGGTCACCCAAATTGAAACCCTTAGCCGCGACCCCTATTCTATTTATGCGAAAAAAGTTTTAGGGCTTGAGGTTTTGGGCGCGTTAGATGAGCCGCTAGGCCCGCGCGAATATGGCAGCGCCGTACATAAAGCGCTTGAAGACTTTACGATTAAATACCCAAAAACCATACCGGCTAGCGCGAGCCAATGGCTTGAAACGCGCCTTGGAACGGCCCTGCGCGAGGCTGGCTACCCGCCTGAAATTATGGCCCGCGAAGGGGCGCGTCTCGCGCGCATGGCGCAGTGGTTCACGGGCTGGGAACAAACCCGCCGCGAGCAAGGCTGGCGCCCCGTTGCGGTAGAGCGCAAGGCGCGCTGGGAATTGCATGCGCCGGGCAGCGCCCCATTTGCCCTCACCGCAGAGGCTGACCGCATTGACGCAGGCCCGCGCGGTTACGCCATTATTGATTATAAAACTGGAAACCCGCCAAGCCCTACCCAAGTCAATCTCGGCTTTAATTCCCAGCTTCCCCTTGAAGGGGCCATGCTTGACGCGGGGGCTTTTGACGGCGATTTGCCCGCCTTGGAACTGGCCCAATTGCTCTATGTTAAAGTGCAGGGCCGTAAGAGTTTAGGCAGTGAGAGCAGCGCCGTCGGCAAAAAAGGCGATCTTGGGCAAGTGGTCGCGGATGCTTATGAAGGCATGCTGACTTTAATCAGTCATTTTGATAATCCCGATTGGGCCTATGCGTCCCAGCCGCGCGCGGAATTTGGCAATCAAAATAAATATGGCGACTTTGACCATCTCGCCCGCCGCGCCGAATGGGCGAGCGCCAGTGACGGGGACGCAAATGGAAATGGGGGCCGTGATGGTGGATAATACGCCCGTTGTTTTTGAAAGCCCGCTAGCGGAGGCGAGTGCGCGCCAGCGCGCCGCAGCCGACCCAAGGCGCAGCGTCTTTGTGTCGGCCAATGCGGGCTCTGGCAAGACCCGCGTATTGGTCAGCCGGGTTTCGCGCTTACTCCTTAGCGGGGTGGCTCCGGCGAAAATTTTATGCCTGACCTTCACCAAGGCGGCGGCGGCGGAAATGCAGGCGCGCCTGTTTGAAGCTTTGGGGGAATGGTCGGTGATGGGGGATGAGGCTTTGCAAAAAGACCTCAGTAATCTTGACGGGGATAATCGTCTGCGTAGCCCCGAAGCGCTCGCCAGTGCGCGGCGACTTTTTGCCCAAGCCCTAGAGACCCCTGAAGGGCTAAAAATTTATACTATTCACGCGTTTTGCGAGCGGATATTGCGCCGCTTTCCGGTCGAGGCGGGCATTGCGCCGGGCTATGACAGCGCCGATGACCGCGATAAAAAAGATATGCTTGCGGCCATAAAAATGAAATTGGCCCGCCGCGCCTTGGCCAGCCCGCAAGGGGAGTTGGCGGCGGCGATAAACATCCTAAGCGCCGAGAGCGATGACAGCGTGATTGACGGGCTTTATGACTGGGCGGCGGGGCAAAATTACGAAGTGATGGAATGGCAAGAAACCGGCCTATCCCCGCTGGCTAATATTCTTGGCATTGAGGCGGGGCTAACGCCAGAGCAAGCCAAAATACAGGCGTGGGAGGGCGCGCCTAAAAATGACATTCGCGTGGCCGCCGAGGAATTGCGCTGGCATAAAAATGTAACCAATCAAGCGGCCGGCCAAGCGATACAAGATGCGCTGTGCGCGGGGGACGCCTTAAAGTCCTATGAGATTTACGCGCCGGTATTTTTTACCCAAAAAGACGTGCCGCGGAGCCGGGTGTCTAGCGCGCGTATTGCCGACGACCTTTTTGGTAGTAAAGACAATTATGGCACGGAAGCCCTGCGCATGTTCGCCGCCCTAGAGCGGGTAAAGGCGGCGCAATTACTGCAAAAAACCGGCGCCATATTCACCCTATCCGGCGAAGTGGCGCGCCAGTACCGCAAGGCTAAACGCGCCCGCCGGCTGATGGATTTTAACGACCAGATACGCCTCACCCGCGCCTTGCTGACCAATAGCGCGGCGCGCGACTGGGTGCGCTATAAACTTGATAATGGGGTTGACCATGTTTTGGTTGACGAGGCCCAAGATAATAGCGCCGTGCAGTGGGATATTATTGACGCCATTAGCGAGGAGTTTTCCGCCGAACAAACAAGCGCGCGCACACGCTTTGCGGTCGGGGATGAAAAGCAATCTATCTATAGTTTCCAAGGGGCTAAGCCGGAGCTGTTTTTAGACCGTATCCAAGCCGAAACCCTCTTGCTAAGTGATACGCAATTTATTCCGCTCTCCATGTCCTTTCGCTCGGCCCCGCAAATCCTTAGATTTGTTGACGCGGTGTTTAATGATTGCGAGGCGGGGGAGCAGATGTTTTCCGCCGCGCCCGTCGGCGATTTGCCAAGCCATATCGCCCACCGCGCAGACATTGGCAGGGCGGAGCTGTGGCCGCTTACCCTCGCGCCGCAAAAGGGGGAGGGGGAATCCGCTTGGAGTTTTGACCAGATTATTGCCCCCGCCACTGACCCAATTACTAAGCTTGGGGGGGCGCCAGTAGACAGCCTAAGCCAAAGCAGTTCCCGCGAGCAGCTTGCGGTAAGCATTGCCCGAAAAATCAAACTTTGGCTTGATGAGGGCGAGAGCGTATTTGACCGAGAGCTTAACGGGCCGCGCCCCATGCGCGCCGGCGATATTATGATTTTAGTGCGCAAGCGCTCGGCGTTTTTTGACGCGGTGATTCGCAATTTAAAACTGGCCGGCGTGGCCGTAGCCGGGGCGGATAAATTAAAGCTTACGGAGAGTATTGGGGTGCAGGATTTAATTTCCCTAGGCCGCTTTATCGCTTTGCCGAGTGATGATTTATCCTTGGCGGAGGTTTTGAAAAGCCCAATATTTGGCCTTGATGATAAGGATTTGATTGCCTTAACCGCGCCGCAAAACGGCAAAAAGCAAAACCTGTGGGAGCGGCTCAACACGGCGGAGGGGACGCAGTTTTATGAGGCGCGGGCGAGTTTGCGTAAAATCACAAGCTTTGCGCCGGGGCTGGCTCCCTATGAATTATATGCGCGTATTCTCGCCACCCTCATGCCAAATCAAGCGGGCCAATCCGGCCAGTCGGGCGGGGCGGGCGGGGCGCCGCAATCGGTTTTGCGCCGGCTTTACGGGCGGTTAGGCCTTGAAGCCGCGGACCCTATTGAAGCGTTTTTATCGCGCGCCCTAACCTATCAGCGTAGCGGCGCGCCGTCCCTAGACGGTTTTTTAAGCGAGATGGCCGGCGATGGCTCAGAGCTAAAACGCGACGCGGGCGGGGCGGGCAATCAAGTGCGGGTCATGACCGTACACGGGGCAAAGGGGCTAGAATCGCCGGTGGTGATATTGCCCGACACGACGCAAATTCCGACCGACAGGGCGGGGGGCTTTAACATTGATAAATTGCCTAATGGGGACGGCTATGTTGCGCGGCAAAAAAAAGGCGACATTTCGCAATGCCTTAGCCACATACCCCAATGCGCTGAGGCGGCGCGCGGGCAGGAATATTTACGCCAGCTTTATGTGGCCCTAACGCGGGCGGAAAGCCGTCTGGTTATTTGCGGATTTCAAAGCGGCGGGGCTAATGCGGCGCTTAAAGAAGGCACTTGGTATCACTGGGCGTCGTGCGCCTTTGACGCGCTCGGCATGCCGGCGGCCGATGATTGTGATGACGGTTTGCGCGCCTTTGGCGAGCGCGCACTTGCGGCGCGAAGCAGCGCGCTTAAACCCGATAAGATTGTCGTGCCCGATTGGGCGCAATTTACCGCGCCGGCCGAGCCGCCAAATAAACGCCGAATTACGCCGTCCCATTTGCTGGGCGCGGGCGGCCTGCCTGCGGCGCGCTCTCCGCTTGCGGGGCTTACCGGATTGGGGGGATTGGGCACAGCTAAAGGCTCGGACGCCATGCGCTTTGGGCGCGGGATTATGATCCATAAGCTTTTGGAAATTCTGCCAGACCTTGCCCCGCCGCGCCGCCGCCCTATTGCAAGCGATTATCTTGACGCCCAGCCCCATATGAGCGCGGCGCTAAAAGGCGATATTATCGCCACCGTGTTCGGCGTGTTAGATGCGCCGCAATTTTCCAGCTTGTTTGGCGCCGGCTCGCGGGCGGAAGTATCCTTGGCGGGCACGGCGAGCGGCCTGCCCGAGGGCATTTATATCAATGCGCAAATTGACAGGCTTGCGGTAAGCGGTAATGAGGTTTGGATAGTCGATTACAAATCCAACCGCCCGCCGCCGCAAACAGCAAGGCAGGTCAGCCCCGCCTATATCGCGCAAATGGCGGCCTACCGCGCCTTGGCTAGGGAAATTTACCCTAAACACGCCGTGCGCTGCGCCCTCTTGTGGACAGATGCGCCCTCATTAATGGAGCTGGGCGATGATGTGCTGGATAGTTTTGACTTACATACCGCTATCTTAGGGAAGCAGACTTGACGCGCCGCAGGACTCTTCTTAACTAAAGTGAGAGATTAAATTATAAAGCCCAAAACAGGAGCGCCATATGCCCACGATTACAGTTACAGATGAGAGCTTTCAAGCGGACGTTATCGACTCCGATAAACCTGTATTGCTCGATTATTGGGCGACCTATTGCGCGCCGTGTAAGCAAATGGCTCCGGCGCTTGAAGAGCTGTCCGATGAGTTTGAAGGGGCGGTAGTCATTGGCAAGATGAACATTGAAGACTGCCTTGACGTGCCGAGCAAGTTTCATATTCGCGGCGTGCCAACCCTGATGATTTTTAAAGGCGGCGAAGTTGTCGCCACCCGCGTTGGCCCGATGAACAAGGCTAAAATGTCAGAATGGATTACGGAAAACACCTAAGGCACTTCCTATCACTAATAAAAAACCCCGCTAAATTTAGCGGGGTTTTTGTTTGAATAGGGTTGAGGTTATTGGCGCTGGCTAGCAATCCACGCATCAACAACATCATCTAATATGCCCAGCGGCATAGCGCCGTCTTTTAAGATGACCTCGTTAAAGTCTTTTAGATTAAAGTCCTCGCCAAGGGCGGTTTCGGCCCGTGCGCGCATGGCTAAAATAGCAAGTTGCCCTGTCTTATAGGCGGTGGCTTGCCCCGGCCACACAACATAGCGCTCAATCTCGCGGGTGACTTCAGCCTCGGTCATGCCGGTTTGGGCGGTCATATAGGTGATGGCCTGCTCGCGGGTCCAGCGCTTATGGTGCATGCCCGTATCGACCACAAGGCGCACGGCGCGAAACATCTCCGCTTGCAAGCGGCCAAGGTCGCCGAGCGGGTCGGTTTCATATAGGCCTAAATCATTGGCGGCGAGGCGCTCTGAATACAGGGCCCAGCCTTCGGTATAGGCGGTGAAGGGCGACATTTTACGCAGGAGCGGAACCCCTTCAATCATCATAGAGCGCGAGAGCTGAAAATGATGGCCCGGCGCAGCTTCATGATAAAGCAGGGTGGGCAGGGTCCATTTTGGATTATCCGCCGTGTTTTTTTGATTGATGTAAAACCGCCCCGGACGCGAGCCGTCCATGGCCGGGCTGCTGTAATAACCGCCCGGTGCGCTGTCTTGTGAAAATTCAGGAATGCGCAGAATTTCAAGTTTTTGCGGTGGCAATACGGCAAAGATTTCTCCGGCGCGCTCCATCACATCATCATTGATTTCCATAAGATAGTCGATCATGTCCGCGCGGCCTTCATCCGTGTTAGG
The DNA here is from genome assembly GCA_036478975.1 of Robiginitomaculum sp. Lineage (GTDB taxonomy): Bacteria > Pseudomonadota > Alphaproteobacteria > Caulobacterales > Maricaulaceae > Robiginitomaculum. The sequence continues at coordinate 11,187 of JAZGFA010000204.1, forward strand.
GAAGATTTGATCCGGATCGGTCATCAAGGTTTGCACGCGCTGCGCTACCGTGCCTTCGCTCATGTTTTGCCCGTCTAAAATCGCGTCCATCTCAAGATTAATGCGCGCGACTTCCGACAGGCCAATGGCGTGGATTTCATCGGCGGTTAAATCCGTCGTGGTGTTATTATGCAGGGCGGCCTTGTAAATAGCCGCGCCGTTTGGAATACGCCAAATGCCCGCATCATGGTTGGCGGTTTTTAAAAGCGCCTCATGGGTAGCAATCATCGCCTGATAGCCGGGAATGACATGCAGGGCGACGGCGGCTTCAATGTCGTCAAGATAATGGGTGCGCGCCTCATCGCTTATGCCGTCAAGTTTTGCCAGCTTGTCGACCATGGTGGTGACGAGCGGGTTTTGCGGCGCGCCGCCTTCGATAAAACTGCGCATGCCGGTAATGGCCCCTTCAAGCACAAAATCCGGGGCGACAACCCCGTGGTCGCGGTAATCTTCGACTGTGGTTTTCACTTCGCCCAGCACGCGGCCAAATTCAACAAGGCGACTAATATAGCGCTGCACGCTTTTCTCGTTTTTGATAACATGGCTATCGGTTAAAAAGGACGGCATGCTGACCGTAACGCCGGAGAGCTGATCAATCGGATAGCCGCTATATTCAAATTCAGATTGGGCGAGCATGTCGTCAAAAAACCATGCGGTGATTTTCCAACTGAGCAGGTCTTGACCTTCCAGCCCCTCTGGGCCGTATTTATCAAGACCGGCGCGGGCGGCTTTAAGCTTTGCGAGGGTCTTATCCTCTTGCGCCTTGGTGTAATCGGCGAGCTTGCCGCTGTGAAAATCAAGCGGGGTGTTGTCGACGGCGCCAATCGCCGTCAGCAGCTCCGGCGAGTCTAGCGCCATTTGGATGGACGCTTTATTGATATAATTAGTCACCCCAACCGGACGGCCCCAAAACCAAATATAAAGGCCAATGAGTGACGCTATTAAAATTAAAAATAGCCAGGCAATTATCTTTTTAAACTTCTTCATGAAAGCGTCCCTTGATGTATTCCGCGGCTTATAGCGCTAATGTTTCCAAATGCGGAGTCAAATAATTATCGGGGTGATTTATGCCCTAGACATTAGCCCGCTAGCACTTGGTAACATTAACGCCGTAGATTTTATCAAGCTTTGCATGGACCGCCGACGGCATGGCCATGCCCGCTTTAAATTTTAAATCGCGCAATGTGCGCGCGGCGGGGGAGGCGCGGTGAAATAATTTGGCGTTGTCGCTAGAGAGCTTTTGCATTAATTCTGCGCGCGGCTTGCGGGCGGCGGCGTAGGCGCGCAGGGCGGCGGGGATGCTGGCCGGATAATTCATAATGCGATCGGTCAGCGCCCAGCTATCTTCAACCGCCATAGCCGCCCCTTGGGCCATGAAAGGCAGCATGGGGTGGCAGGCATCGCCGAGCAAGCACACACGTCCATCGCTCCATCGCTCTAGGGGCGGGCGGTCAAATAGCCCCCATAGGAAACAGCTTTCCGCCGCCTCCATAATTGCGGTGACAGGGCCATCCCAATCGTCAAAGGCCTTGCGCATGGTCGCAAGATTGCCCTTATGGGACCAGCCCTCCTGCGCCCAGGCTTCACGCTCTTCAATGGCGACAAAATTGATAAGCTCGCCGCCGCGTATGGCGTAGCTAATGAAATGTTTATGGGGCCCAAGCCAAGCGGTCACGTC
>JAZGFA010000205.1:0-8400 GCA_036478975.1 Robiginitomaculum sp.
CGATATGACCGCCACATTTATCGACGATTATGATAAATTAGTGCACCGCAAAATCAGCCTTTAACGCTCTTTACGCCCAAGGCCAGCCCGCCTACACCTAGCCTATGGATTTTACCACAAATGGCATAGTTTTAAGTGTGCGTCGCCACGGCGAAACCAGCGCTATTGTGCATGTGTTAACCCCCGATAAGGGCTTGCACGCCGGCCTTGTCCATGGCGGGGTAGGGCGAAAAATGCGCCCCGTTCTACAAGCTGGAAATATTGTAGCCTGCACTTGGCGTGCCCGTTTATCTGAGCATTTAGGCACTTTCACCATAGAGCCAATAAGTGCCCGCGCAGCCCAGCTTATGGACGAGCGGCTGTCCCTGAGCGCGCTTAACGCCGCCTGCGCTATCACCCTCGCGGTTATGCCTGAGCGCGAGCCGCATCAGGATGTTTACGACGCCTTTGAAATCATGCTCTCCCATATGGATAATCCCGATATTTGGCCGGCGCTTTATGTGCGCTGGGAAATGGGCCTATTGGCGGCGATGGGCTACGGACTTGATTTATCGCGCTGCGCGGTGAGCGGGCGCAATGACGCGCTGACCCATGTGTCCCCGCGCACGGGCCGCGCCGTGAGCGCATCGGAGGCCGAGCCATATTTGGACAAACTGCTCGCCTTGCCGCAATTTTTACGTGCGCCTGGCGCTATCATGATGGGCGGCGACGTCGAGGCGGGGTTAAAGCTTACTGGCCATTTCATTCAGTCGCGCATTTTATGGCCGAGCAACAAGCAATTGCCGCAGGCGCGCGAGCGGATGATAGCCCGCCTTGGGGCCGAAGGGCGCTTGTAAGGGGCGGCTATAGGCTAGGCGATTTGCCGCAGGAAACTATCGCAAATTTTCTATAGGCTTGGGAAGACATTAAAAAGGAAGACACATTATGAAAACTATTTTAAAGCTTGGCGTAATTAGCGCTATTATCAGCCTCACGGCCTGTCAGGCCCAAACCGCTAGCGCCCCGTCAGTTCCTGTGAAAACGGACGTAGCCATGGCGCTAAATTACCAAACTAGCCTTATCACCAAGCGCAGCGCCCATAGCGTAGAGCAAACCATTGACCGGCTAGAGACGGCGGTAAAAGCCAAGGGGCTGCGCGTCTTTGCGCGAATAGATCATCAGGCTAATGCGGCGGCTTTGGATTTAACCATGCCGGCCTCCACCGTGTTGATATTTGGCTCGCCTAAGATTGGCTCTCCGCTAATGAACGCCGTCCCGACCATTGGCATTGATTTGCCCGTTAAGGCGCTAGCTTACGAGGCGGCGGACGGCCGTGTTTATCTTAGCTATAATAATCCCGCCTATCTAAAAACGCGTCATAATGTCGAAGGCGAAGCGGCGCTGATGGCGCTGGCGAAGATGACAAAGGCGGCGGCGGCCCTTACGCAGATGGCGGTTGACGAGTAGCAGTCTTGCGGCGCATATGGGCTTTACCCCGCGCCTCAATTTGGGCATAAAGGGCGCGCATACGGAGTCGCAGATGGCTCGTTATTAGGCATAGAACATGGCAAAATTTATAAAACGCTTATTCGCGTGGTGGGACGGGGAAACCATGGGGACCTCATGGCAGATTTTCCGCAAAGGCCGCAGGGTTGGTAGTGACGAATTTGGCAACACCTATTACGAGGAAAAAGGCAAAGGCTATGATGGCCGTAAACGCCGCTGGGTGACCTATAAGGGTTATGCAGACGCCTCGCGCGTGCCCGCCCTATGGCATGGCTGGCTACACTATACCTTTGACACGCCGCCGTCCGAGCAGACGTTTGAAACTCAAGCGTGGGAAAAAGAGCATCGCCCAAATCTGACTGGAACGGTTTACGCCTACGCCCCTAAAGGCTCGCTGGCTAGCGGTGGTCAGCGCGATAAAACCGCCGGTGATTATGAGGCTTGGAGCCCCGATGCGTAAAACTATTATAGGCGCCATTGGCCTTGCCACCCTATGCGCGCCCAGCGCCATGGCGGCTAATATTGCCGGCGAGAGCGTAACCCTGCGCGCCCTTGATAAGGTGACGGCGGATACGCGCGATTTTACGGTTAAAATTGGCGATACGCTTAATTATGGCACGCTTGATATTTATGTCGCCCATTGCGAAAGCCGTCCGCCCGAAGAAACTCCAGAGACCTATGCCTTTGTGCAAATCAGTGATCGCGGCCTTACGGCGAAAATTGAAGATGGGGAAGAGCCAGCGCCAAAACTATTTTCCGGTTGGATGTTTGGTTCCAATCCGGCGCTCTCCGCACTTGACCACCCCGTCTATGACATTTGGCCTTTGGCCTGTAATGCTCCGCCGCAAGCGGAAGATGAAGACGAGTTTTAGCTCTTATTTCCGTCAAATACCGCGTCGATTTTAAGCGCGTTTTTTAGCAATTTATGATATTCGGATCGCGGTATTTCTATCGCGCCCAATGTGCGCAAATGCGGCGTAATAAATTGCGTATCGAGCAGACTGTAGCCGCGCGCATTAAGGCGCTCGACAAGGGCCACGAGTGCGATTTTACTGGCATCAGTTGCACGTGAAAACATGCTCTCGCCAAAAAAAGCGCCGCCCAGACTAATGCCGTAAAGCCCGCCGACTAGCCGGTCGCCGGCGTAACATTCAACGCTATGGGCATGGCCAATGGCGTGAAGCTCTGCATAGAGATATTTAATGCCGTCATTTATCCACGTGTCTTCGCGCCCCGTGGTGCTCTGCGCGCACATGTCGACAATGCGTGAGAAATTTTTATTAAATTCAATGTGATAGGGGGATTTGCGCATGTGTTTTTGCAGGGATTTTGAAATGCGTAAACCGTCCAATGGGATAATTCCGCGCATGTCCGGATCGTGTAAATAGATGCGCGGGTCGTCGCGGCTATCGGCCATGGGAAAGACGCCGCGCGCGTAACAGTCCAAAAGGTCATTGGGGCCAAAGTCTGCCATGCTAGCCCTGAGCGCTAAAAATCACTCTGATCGCCAAGCCATTTTTCAAGCCAGTGAATGTCGTAATTTCCCGACAGAATATCCGGCTCGTTCAGCAGGTCTTGGAACAGGGGAATAGTGGTATTTATCCCGCCAATTACCATCTCATCAAGGGCGCGTTTTAGGCGCAATATCGCCCCTTCGCGGGTCTTGCCGTGGACGATAAGTTTACCGATAAGGCTGTCATAATAGGGGGGGATAGAATAGCCCGTATAGAGAGCGCTATCGAGGCGAACATTAAGGCCACCGGGCGCGTGGAAGTCGGTAATTTTCCCGGGCGAGGGCACAAATGTGCGCGGATGCTCTGCGTTAATGCGGCACTCAATGGCGTGGCCGTGGAAGGTGACTTCCTCTTGGGTGAAGCTGAGGGGCAGGCCGGCGGCGACGCGGATTTGCTCGCGCACCAGGTCAATATCGGTGATTTCCTCGGTGACCGGATGCTCTACCTGCAGGCGGGTATTCATTTCAATGAAGAAAAATTCGTCATTTTCATAGAGAAACTCAATCGTGCCCGCGCCGCGATAGCCAATTTTGCGGATAGCATTCGCGACAATCTCGCCGATTTCATCGCGCTGTTTACTGCTGAGGGCGGGAGATGGCGATTCTTCGAAGACTTTTTGATGGCGGCGCTGAAGGCTACAGTCACGCTCGCCCAAATGCACCACATTGCCGTGGGTGTCGGCCATAAGTTGTATTTCAATATGGCGGGGCAGGGTCAGATAACGCTCAAGATACACCGTACCATCACCAAAGGCGGCCAGCGCTTCTTGGCGCGCATCCGATAGGGCCTGCTCAAGGTCGTCAGGGGTTTTAGCCAGACGCATACCGCGTCCGCCGCCGCCGGCAGAGGCTTTGACAAGCAGGGGAAAGCCCACGGATTTGGCGATTTCTCGCGCCTCATCAATATCGCCGACATCACCGTCAGAGCCAGGAACCACGGGGATGCCCGCTTCCATAACCGCCTTTTTAGCGGCAATTTTGTCGCCCATTAAATTGATATGGGCGGCGGTGGGGCCAATAAACACCATGTCATGGGCTTCGACGATTTCGGCAAAGCGCGCATTTTCTGACAAAAAGCCATAGCCGGGATGGACGGCGTCGGCGTGGGTAATCTCGCAGGCGGAAATAATCGCGGGAATATTGAGATAGCTTTGCGCGGCGGCGGCGGGGCCAATGCACACGCTCTCATCGGCAAGGCGCACATGCATGGCGTCCTTGTCGGCTTCCGAATGCACGGCCACGGTGGCTATGCCCATTTCCTTACAGGCGCGATGGATACGCAGGGCGATTTCCCCGCGATTGGCAATAAGAACTTTTTTGAACATGCCGGTCATGGCTAGCTAATCACAAAGAGGGGTTCGCCGAATTCTACCGGCTGGCCATCTTCGACCAAAATCGCGGTGATTGTGCCGGTTTTTTCCGCTGTAATCGGATTAAAAGTCTTCATCGCTTCGACAAGCAAAACCGTGGAGCCGGATTTGACCGTATCGCCGACTTTGACAAAGGCATCCGCATCCGGGCTAGGGCGGATATAGGCCGTGCCGACCATGGGGGATTTGGTGGCGTCTTTGTGGCTTGGCTCTTTATGGCTTTCAGGCGCGCTCTGCGCGGGGGCGCTAGCTACGGGTGCAGGGGCGGCTAGCGGAGCCGCGCTCGCCATGACTGCGCCGCCAATTTGACGGGCTACGCGGACGCGTAATGTGCCTTTTTCGACTTCGATTTCAGACAAATTCGTATCATTGAGGATTTTAGCCAGATCTTTGACCAGCTTCGTCTCTGCGTTAATGCTTGGTTTTTTTGACGGTGTCTTGGCCATGTTAGGCTCCGTAAGAGATTCGTTTAAATTACGCTTAGGCTATTTTAAGCGCGTGAAAAATTGCATCAAGTCCTAATATATAACTTTGCGCGCCCATGCCGCTAATGGTTGCCTTGGCGGCGGCGGATACATAGGAAATTTGGCGAAAGTCTTCGCGGGCAGCGGGCTGGGATAAATGCACCTCAATCACCGGAATATTGACCGCTTTAATAGCGTCATAAAGCGCGACGGATGTGTGGGTATAGGCGGCAGGGTTGATTAAAATGGCGACGCCCTTGGCCGCGCCCTCTTGGATATAATCAACAAGCTCACCTTCAATATTGGTCTGCCTAAAGACAATGGAATAGCCAGCGGCGCGCGCATGGCTAGCGCACAGCGCCTCAATATCGCCTAGGGTCTGGGAGCCGTAAATTTCTGGCTCTCTGCTCCCAAGCAGGTTGAGGTTTGGCCCATTGAGAATATATAGTGTTTTTGGCATTTAAGACTCATGCGCTCCCTTTACTTACGGCAGTTTTAGCCGCAAATAGAGGGCTAGGCAAAGGAAATTACGCTTATGTATTTGATAGTGAACGGCGAGACAATCGAAGGCTTGCCAGAGGCGATGAGCGTCGCCGCTTTGCTGGCCCATTTAACCTTGCCAGTCACCAAAATCGCGGTGGAGCGTAACCTTGAAATTGTTCCCAAATCCACCTTTAAGCAAACGCGTTTGAGCGAAGGTGACAGGCTAGAAATCATCCATTTTATCGGAGGCGGCTAATGAACGGCGCAAAACATAACGACCCCCTTATCATCGCAGGGCGCACATTTAAATCGCGCCTGATTATCGGCACGGGTAAATATAAAGATTATCAGCAAAACGCCGATGCCCTTACTGCGTCCGGCGCAGATATGGTCACCGTGGCCGTGCGCCGCGTCAATATCTCTAACCCGAATGAGCCTATGCTCGCCGATTTTATCGACCCGAAAGTCGCGACCTATCTGCCCAATACGGCGGGATGCTTTACCGGCGAAGATGCGGTGCGCACGCTCCGTTTGGCGCGCGAGGCTGGCGGTTGGGATTTGGTGAAACTCGAAGTGCTGTCCGACCCCAAACATCTTTATCCGGATATGGAAGAGACACTGCGCGCGGCAAAACTGCTGATTAGTGACGGGTTTAAAGTCATGGTTTACTGTAGCGATGATCCGGTTTTCGCGCGCAAATTAGAGGATATGGGGTGCAGCGCAATTATGCCGCTTGGCGCACCTATCGGCTCTGGGCTTGGCATTCAAAATCCGGTCAATATCCGCCTTATCGTAGAGCAGACCCAAGTGCCGGTTATCGTGGATGCCGGGGTTGGCACGGCGAGCGACGCGGCGATTGCTATGGAGCTTGGCTGTGACGGCGTATTGATGAATACGGCGATTGCGGGGGCGAAAGACCCCATTATGATGGCGCGCGCGATGAAACACGCGGTCATTGCTGGCCGCCAAGCCTATCTTGCGGGGCGTATGGCCCGCAAAATGTACGCCGACCCTAGCTCCCCGCTAGCGGGGCTGATTTAGCTTATTTATTGAGAGCTTTTTCAAAAATACGCTTAAGCTTATCCATGTCCGCACCGGCGACATATTCGTCGTCAATGACGAAAAATGGCGTGCCGTTAAGGGCGGGCATTTGCTGGGCTAGGCGGATTGTGTCTTCAATTTGCGCCTGAAAACCCTCGTCCTGCATGTCCTGTTTCCACATTTCGATATCGAGGCCGGCTGTTTTGGCGAGCGCTTCGACCCGCTCATGGGCGAGGTTTGACGCGTCCATCATGGCAAAATGCATTGCGGGGTACTTACCCTGACGCGCGGCGGCAAGGGCGGCGATAGAGGCATTGCGAGAGGTTTTAGAGCGGCGCTCTAGGATTGGCAGCTCTTTAAAGACTACGCGCACATCATCGGGATATTTATCGATAGTTTCACGAACCCATGCGGTGGATTGCTTGCAAAATGAGCAATTATAATCAAAAAACTCTACGATAGTGACTTTGGCATCTTTTGGGCCAATGGTCGCGTCACGATCATCATTCTCAAGTTGAGCGCGCACGGCATTGAGCATATCCGCGTCATTGCGGCGGTCTAGCTCGATTAAGGCTTGCTCGATAATTTTTGGGTTTTCCAAAATGTAATCGGCGACGATTTGTTCAATGGCCTTACGGTCAAGATTGCCGGAAGTAGGCTGGGCGCAAGCGCTGGTGCTAAATAGGGCTGCGGTCAGCAAAAGAATGGGGAGACGTTTCATGGCTAGCTTTCAAAGTGATTTGGCAAAGTGATGTGGGTTTTTCTATCACGCGATAGGTTAATATTATCTGCGGGCATCGCTCATGCGGGCGGTGGCTATGACCTTGATATCATTGGCGCGGCGATATTGCGGCGTGTCACGCTCTAGGCCCAGCAGGGCGCGGGTAGCAAATTCAGACGCGCGGTGCAGATTTCCCGAAGCGTAAGCCTGTTCGGCCACGGCGTATTTGGCGAGGGCGGGCTTGTCCTGTTCGCCATAAGCTTGACTTAAAAGGTACCACGCAAAACCGTTTTCCGGCTCCGATTGCAGGGTCTTTTTAATATATGTGATGCCCTCATTTAGGCGTGTTTGACGCTCTGCCCCCAGTGGTTTGGTGGTGATGAGCGCTTGGCCTAGGGCCATTTGCAAGAGGGGGGCATTAGATTTTAGGGCTATCGCCTTGCGCAGGGACGGCAGGGCCAGTTCGGCGCGGCCCGATTCAAAGTAAATCTGGCCCTTTAGCTCATGATAATAGGGGTTTTGCGGAAACTCTTTGATGAGCGAGTCAATATTGCGCAGGGCATTGACCAAATCTGCGGCGCGAAAATGGGCGACGGAGCGGGCAAGACGGGCTTGCTCTGACGTGTCGGAAGCGGGGTAGCTGTTAAAGATGGATTGCGGCGGTTCAATAAAGCCGCGTAATTTAGCTTGGGCTATGGAGAGGCGGTGAATATCTTCATCGGAGCTAGTTGTCTCATAAAACGGGCTTTCGCCCACCACTTCGCGCAGGCTGTCAATACGGGCGCTAGAGAGGGGATGGGAGCGAAAATAGGGGAAGCGGCCCTGTTGTGACATGACTTCTTGATAGCGAAACTTCTCAAAAAATTCGATAAGTCCTTGGCCCGTTTGGCCGGTGTTTTCAAGATATAGCGCCCCTGCTTGGTCGGCGCTGGCCTCGTTAATTCGGGTGTATTTTAGCACGTCGAGGGTGGCAAATGTGCTGGATGAGCCCAAAATCGCCGCCCCTGCTCGGCCTTCGCCCGCGAGCATGGCAGCAATGCCAAGGCCCGCCGCAACGAGCATGGTTCCGTAAGCCCCGCGCGTAGTCTGACCACTACGGGCCAAATGGCCGCTGGAAATATGGCCGATTTCGTGGGCGACAACGCCCTTAAGCTGATCTGGGCTTTCAAATTCGATGATAATGCCCGTGTGTAAAAACACCTTCTGACCGCGCGTCACAAAGGCATTGAGGGTCGGGTCGTTGACGATATACATATCAACGCTTTTGGCATTAAGGCCGGCCGCGCCGATGAGCGGCTTGGCGAAATCACTGAGCATTTCTTC
>JAZGFA010000206.1:0-5876 GCA_036478975.1 Robiginitomaculum sp.
ATTGGCGCGGCCGGAGCCTATTTTGCTTTGCCCCATGTGCAAGACCGCATTGCCCGTTTTCTAAGCCCCGAAGGCTCTGACACCTACCAAACCGATAAGGCGTTAGAGGCGATGGCCAATGGCGGAATATTTGGACGCGGGCCGGGCGGCGGCGTGGTGAAAACCCAGCTGCCGGATGCCCATACGGATTTTATATTCGCGGTATTAGTAGAGGAATTTGGCTTTATCCTATCCGGTGTTCTGATTGCTATTTTGGCCAGTCTTGTGTTTCAAGCTTACCGCAAAGCCCTGCGCCTTAACGACCATTTCGCGCAGCTCGCCGTGGCGGGATTGGCCACGCTTATCGGGGTGCAGACGATTATCAATTTGGCGGTGAACCTCAATATGATTCCGCCAAAGGGCATGACCTTGCCCTTCATATCGTACGGCGGCTCGTCCATGCTCGCCCTATCCTTTTCCGTGGGGCTTATCCTCGCTTTCACCCGCCGCCGACCCGGCGCCTATGGTTATGGAGCGTAATAATATGCGCGTATTACTCGCCGCCGGAGGAACCGGCGGACATATGTTTCCCGCCCAAGCCCTCGCCGAGCATTTAAAGGCGGGCGGCGCGGACATCGCCATGATGACCGACGCGCGCGGGCGCAAGCATAGCGGCGCTATCCCCGCCGATCCGATTATCGAAGTCGCCGCCGCGTCCATAAGCCCCCGCAAACCGATTGCCGCGATTGGCGGGATTATCAAACTCTCGCGCGGCATAAGGGAGGCCAAGCGCTTTATCAAAAGCTGGAAGCCAGATGTCGTGGTCGGCTTTGGCGGCTATCCGGCTTTCCCCGCGATTAGCGCGGCGCAAAGCCTTGGCGTGCCAACGGTTCTGCACGAACAAAACGCCGTTTTGGGCCGAGTAAACCGCGTATTTGCCAAGCGGGCCAATGTGGTAGCGAGCGGTTTCGACGCGTTAGAGCGCTTGCCAAAGGGCGCGAAATGGCAGCCCATAGGCAATCCCATGCGCGCCGATATAATTGCGGCCAGCCAGCGCGATTACAAACCGCCGAGTAAAACCGGCCCTATCCATTTGCTCATCGTCGGCGGCTCGCTGGGGGCGACAATGGTGAGCGAAACCGTTCCCGCCGCCTGCGCGCTACTGCCAATGGATTTACGAGGGCGCCTGCGCGTAGTGCAACAAACCCGCGCCGGCTCTATGGAGCTGGCGACGCGGATATATAAGGACGCCGGAATTAAGGCGGTTTGCGCGCCGTTTTTCAAAGACATTCACACCCATTTGGCCAAAGCCCATTTTATTATCGCGCGGGCAGGGGCGTCTAGCGTGTCGGAAATCGCGCTTATGGGCCTGCCATCATTATTGGTTCCATTGGCAATCGCGATGGATGACCATCAAAGCGTCAACGCACTGGCGTTAAAAAGCCTAGATTGCGCCGATATTTTGCCAGAAACACGGTTTACCCCGCAGGCTGTTAAAAATAGTCTTGAGGAGAGATTACGTGATTCGACCTATCTTGCTGACGCCTCCCGCGCCGCCTGCCTTGCCGCCAAGCCCGATGCGACTACCCAGCTCGCGCAATTGGTCAAAAGTGCTATCGGAGCCGCGTAAACGTATAAACGCCAATAGAAAGCCTGCCATGAAACCCTCTCTGCCCTTTGAACCCGGTCCCATTCACTTTGTCGGCATTGGCGGTATTGGCATGAGCGGCATTGCCGAAGTCATGCTTAATCTGGGCTACACCGTGCAGGGCAGTGATATGCGCGAAAACCCCAATGTTGAGCGTTTGCGCGGCCTTGGCGCGACCATCTATATTGGCCAAAAGGCCGAGCAGGTTTACGGGGCCGGCGCGATTGTTATGTCGTCCGCTATCAAGGCTGATAACGTCGAGCTTATTGAAGCGCGCGCCCGCTCTATTCCGGTGGTGCGCCGCGCCGAAATGCTGGCCGAGCTTATGCGCCTGAAATGGGCCGTGGCCGTGGGCGGAACCCACGGCAAGACCACGACCACCACTATGATTGCCGCGCTTATGGAAGGGGGCGGCTTCGACCCTACGGTTATTAATGGCGGCATTATCAATGCTTACGGCTCCAACGCTAAACTTGGCGGCGGCAAATGGATGGTGGTTGAGGCGGATGAGTCCGATGGCTCGTTTTTAAAGCTTCTGCCCACCGTGGCTGTAGTCACCAATATTGATCCGGAGCATATGGAGCATTACAAAGATTTTGACGTGCTGCGCGCCGCCTTTGATACTTTTATTGAAAACCTGCCATTTTATGGTTTCGCCGTATTGTGCATAGACCATCCCGAAGTGCAGGCATTAGTCAGCCGCATCACCGATCGCCGCATTGTCACATATGGCTTTAACCCGCAGGCGGATGTGCGCGGGGAAAACCTGCGCTCTGGCTCCGGCGGCACGACCTTTGATGCTGTGTTTAGCGTGCGCGAGGGTGATGATATTATCTGGAAGGATTTATTCCTGCCCATGGCCGGCCAGCACAATACGCAAAATGTGCTCTCGGCTATTGCCGTGGTTAAAGAGATGGGGGCGAGCGAAGACCAAGTGCGCGCAGGACTTGCCGGCTTTGAAGGCGTCAAGCGCCGCTTCACCCATATTGGCGATTGGAACGGGGTTAAAATTATTGATGATTACGGCCATCATCCGGTTGAGATTAAAGCGGTGCTGCAAGCGGCCCGCGAGGTCACATCCGGCAAGGTTCACGCCGTGGTTCAGCCCCATCGCTATTCGCGCCTTGCCGACTTATTTGAAGACTTCAGCACGTGTTTTAATGACGCAGACGGGGTTTATGTCACCGATGTTTTCGCCGCAGGAGAGATGCCAATTGACGGGGTTAACCGCGACAGCCTTGTTGAAAGCCTGCGCGCCCATGGCCATAAACATGCCAGCGCCGTGACCCGTGAAAACCTCGCCGAGAGCCTGATTATTCACCTAGAGCCGGGGGACACAATCGTCTGTCTCGGGGCGGGGGATATTACCGCATGGGCGGCGGAGCTTGGCCCTAAGCTTGCGAAAATATAGCGATGGAATTTGCCGATATAAAGCACCGTCTTCCGCAGGTTAGGGGCAAGCTATCCTTTAATGTCCCGCTGGCCCCCTATACGTGGCTACGGGTTGGCGGGCCGGCGCAGGCTTTATTTATTCCTAAAGATATCAATGACTTGTCCTTGTTTCTTGCCCAATGCCCAGATGATATTCCGGTGCGGGTTTTAGGGGTGGCCTCTAATACGCTTGTGCGCGACGGCGGGGTTGAGGGCGTGACCATTCGTCTTGGGCCTAGCTTTGGCAAGGTGGAAATATTGGGCGGTAATAAAGTGCGCGCCGGCGCGGCCTGCCTTGATAATGTGTTAGCGAAAAAATGCGCTGCGGCGGGCATAGCCGGCCTTGAGTTTTATAGCGGCATTCCTGGCTCCATTGGCGGGGCTTTGCGGATGAATGCGGGATGTTACGGCGGCGAGACTAAGGACGTTTTAATTGAGGCGCGGGCCATGGATAGGCGCGGGCGTTTGCACGTCATGGCGCTCTCCGAATTTGGCTATAGCTATCGCCATTGCAGCGCGCCGGAAGATTTGATTTTTATCGACGCCGTGTTCCAAGGGCGCGCTGACAGCTCTGACATTATCCTCGCGCGCATGGCAGAAATATCCGCGCGCCGCGAGCAGAGCCAACCCATACGCGAGAAGACTGGCGGCTCTACGTTTAAAAACCCTGACCAGAAACAATCAGGCGGGCGCGGGGCGTGGCAAGTTATCGATGCGGCGGGCGGGCGCGGCTACCGGGTCGGCGGCGCGCAAATGAGCGAAAAGCATTGCAACTTTCTTATCAATACCGGAGAGGCTAGCGCTAGTGACCTTGAGGATTTAGGTGAGGCGATACGCGCTATGGCGCTAGAAAGCGAAGGCGTTACACTAGAATGGGAAGTGAAACGGATTGGAAATAAATCATGAAAACACGCGTCGCTGTTCTTTTAGGCGGAATATCGTCCGAGCGCGAAGTCTCGCTGGTAACGGGCCGTGCCTGCGCCAAGGCGCTTGAGGGCGAAGGCTATGAGGTAACCCTAATAGATGTTGCGCCCAATTTATGGGATCAGCTTCACGCCGCCGATCCGGATGTGGTGTTTAACGCCCTGCACGGGGATTGGGGCGAGGATGGCCGCGTCCAAGGCGTGCTCGATTTATTCGGCGCTCCCTATACCCATAGCGGCGTTATGGCTTCGGCCCTCGCCATGGATAAGCATCGCAGCAAGGCGGTGCTACGCGATATAGGCATTAATGTGCCGGACGGTTTTTTAGTCGCCCGCAAAGACGCGGCCAAGGCCCATGCTATGGAGCCGCCCTACGTGCTAAAACCTAATGGGCAAGGCAGTAGCGTCAGCGTATTCATCGTCAAAGCGGGGCAAGACGATTTGCCGGACATAGCGGATAATACGGCCATGGGAGGGCAAATCATCTGCGAGCGCTTCACGGCGGGGCGTGAGTTGACCGTAACTGTCATGGACGGAAAGGCTTTGTCCGTGACGGAAATCGTGCCGCGCAATGCTTTTTATGATTTTGACGCGAAATATGCCGATGGCGGATCAATCCATGTGCTTCCCGCCAAAATACCCGATGAAATCCGCGATTTATGCCTAACATGGGCCGCATTAGCCCATGACGCGCTGGGCTGTAGGGGCGTAACGCGCTCTGATTTCATTTTTTCTGATATTAATGACGATTTAATGGACAATGTTAAAAAAGTCGTAATGCTTGAAGTGAATACTCAACCCGGAATGACCCCGACATCGCTTGTCCCAGAACAAGCGGCCTTGGCGGGGATGAATTTTGGCCAGCTTTGCCGCTGGATTGTTGAGGACGCTTCATGGCCCCGTTAAGTCGCAGAAAACCAAAGCCGCGCCGTAAAGCGCCAACCCCAAGAGGGGGCGCTGTTCGCGTTAGCCCGTTAAAGCCGGGCTTGCGCCATGCGCGCAATTGGGCGGCCGGACAAGTGCGCGCGGCTAGCTATACGCGCAAAGGTGCCATGCGTATGACCATGATGGCCGTTGCGACGACTATCGCTGTTTTGACTATGGGTTTGTGGCTTGGCGGCTTTCTGCCCGATGCGCGCCAAGCTGGCTCTGACTTCACCCGTGGTCGCCTTGTCGCTATGGGATTTGTTGTGCAGCGCATTGATGTGGTCGGGGAAGGGCGCATTTTTGAAGATGAAGTGCGCGCGGCCCTTGGCATAAATGTGAATGATTATCTTTTCGGCGCTGATATGCGCGAAGCGCAAATCAATGTGCAAAAACTTTCTTGGGTCGATGACGCTATGGTGCGCCGCCTTTGGCCCAATCGTATCGTCGTGCATATTATAGAGCGCCAGCCCGTGGCCCTATGGCAACAAAACGGCGTCGTGCGCGTTGTTGACGGTGAGGGCCTTGTCATCGAAGCGGCGCTCGCGAGCGATTTTGCCAAATTGCCTTTGCTGGTTGGCCCGAATGCGGCGGCCCATTCCCAATCTATCTATGACGCCTTGGCCCAAAGCCCTGCCGTGTCTAAGCGCCTCGGCGCGATTATCCGCGTTGGCGACCGGCGCTGGGATATTGCGCTTAAGGATAATGGCCCGCGTTTAAAGCTGCCTGTAGACAATGTCCGCGCGGCATTAACCCGCATTGAAGAAATGCAGCGCAGTCACCGCATTCTTGACCTTGACCTTGAAACTATTGATTTGCGCGTTTCAGGGCGCGCTATTTTACGGCCACGTGAGGCGCGAAATATTATTAGGCGGAGCGCGGCGTAATGGCATTTGGTGTGGGCGGGGGAGCGGCGAGCGGGCCGGGCAATAAGCGCGGCGAAGTCAGCGCCATTCTTGATATTGGCAGTT
>JAZGFA010000207.1:0-18508 GCA_036478975.1 Robiginitomaculum sp.
ATGCCGCCGCAAAATCGCACGACGCCTCCCGCCGCAATGCCTCCTCCCTATCAAGGACAACGGCACGCTCAACCTTTACAACGTCCCGCCGCCCCCCAGTCTCTCAAACCCGCCCCTCGCGAAAAACGGTTCACGTCCCGCGAAAACACGCCGCTAGATTTATTTAGAAAAAAAGAAGCCCCACTTGGCGCATCGGCCAAACGCAGCATTGCCCTTGTTTTATCATTTTTGCTGTTCTTCATCATCATGTCGACCATCGCGCTTTTCCGCGCTAACGCGATTAAAACTGAAATTGGCACAGTGGCCCTAAAGAAGGCAACCTCTCAAAGCGCAGCTTCCGTTTCCGACCGCATTGGCGCTCAAGTGCGCTGGATAGAAACCAGCATCGCCCTACGTGGATCTGCCCAGAAAATAGTCCGCACAGCAGCAAGCGGCCCTAATGTCACCCAGGTCGCCATGATTGATGCCAATGGTAACATTCTCGCAAGCGCCCCCTCCACCACAAAAGTTTTTACGACCGTTTCACGGAAAAATTTCCCCCAAAGCGGTATTCGCTTAACTTCAGTTATCAGCACGGGCGGCGTCTCCAATCCAGTTATTGTCCGAAAAGTCTCGGATGTCTATTTGATGACCATGCTCGCTCCCGGTAGCCTTATCGGCCCGGACGCCATAAAAAAACGCATTGCCATATTAGACCGCAATCAAAAGATTATAGATGGCTCTGCGGCGATAGCGCAGGACGGCGTTACGACTGGTTTTAATGTTACCTTGCGACAAATTTCTAATCTAACCGCCCCGGGAAGTAGGCTTACGATTAACGATAGTAAAACTGGTACCCACCTCACATCTTCCCCCGTGCCCAATACGGATTTAACCCTAGTCGGCCTACGTAAAACCCCCTCGTTTTACCAAAAGTCGAACCTTGGAATTTTTGCGACACTCTTTTTAACGACAATAATAATTCTGCTTGCGCTTCTCCGTAATGCGTTAAACCACATTAGCAATGTACGGCAAAATCAGAAAACAGTGTCCTTATCCGAAGAGCGCTATCGCATTGCCGTTGAGAGTAGCCGCGGCGGCGTTTGGGAAATCAACCTCCAAAACAATACTGTCGACATTAATCCATCCCTCGCGCGCATATTGGGGCTTCCTGAAAAACACCAAACCTTTGCCGTGTCTCAATTTTTAACACTCTTCCAACCGGCTGATCGTGACCGTATTTTAAGCTCCGCGCGGCGGGCGCATATGCAAGGGGAAATGGATATGGAAGTCCGAGTTTCCCATCTTCCAATTGTCTTGCAAATACGCGGACAGTCCTCGCTGCAAACCAGTGCTGATGGCAGCATGGTTGTCATTGGCGTCGCTATGGACGTCACAGAGCAGCGCGCGGCGCAGTTCCGGCTTAAGGCCGCAGAGACACGGCTGTATGACGCCCTAAACTCCATGACAGACTCCTTTGTTATTTGGGACTCCATGGGCAGGCTCGCCCTGTGGAATGGCAAGTTTGAAGATTTCTTTGGCTTTACACCAGGCCAGTTAAAGATGGGTATGGAGCATGGGATTATTGAGCATTACGGCAATAATTTTATCGCAGAAATTTTAGAAGATCAGGATCAAGATCAGCAAATTGAAATACACCTCAAAGATGGCCGTTGGATTCGTTATAGCGAAGCTCAAACCGCAGATGGCGGCCGCGTCAGTATCGGTACGGACATCACGGAAATTCGCACGCGCGAGGAGGAATTACGTAATAATGATAATGCCCTGCGCAATACGGTCAATGTTCTAAAAAAGTCTCAAGTCCGTATCATGGAACTTGCCGAAAGTTATGAGCAAGAAAAAATTCGAGCCGAAGATGCCAACCAATCCAAATCCGATTTCCTCGCTAATATGAGCCATGAACTGCGCACCCCCCTTAACGCAATTAACGGTTTTTCAGACATCATGAAAAAAGAAATGTTCGGCCCGCTCGGTGACCCGCGGTATAAAGAATATGTCGGTGATATTCTTTTCTCGGGTCAGCACCTTTTATCCCTCATCAATGATATTTTGGATATGTCTAAGATTGAGGCGGGTAAAATGAGCCTCAACACTGACCTTCTGCAAATCAATGAAATGGTTTCACAGGTTATTAGAATTGTACGCGGACGCGCCGAAGATGCACGTTTGAAACTTATTTTTGACAATGCTGAAACCAAAGAAATTGAAGCTGACCCTCGCGCGGTAAAGCAAATCCTGCTTAATTTGATTACAAATGCCATTAAATTCACCCCAGAAGGCGGAACCGTTCGGGTTGAAGCCATATCCAAACAGGCGGGTATTATTGTCCGTATTCATGATAGCGGCATTGGTATTTCTAAAGACGATATTGCTCGCCTCGCGCAACCGTTCGAACAAATTGAAAGCAAGCATTCCAAACAGCATGAGGGCACGGGCCTTGGTCTTGCGCTCTCTAAATCCCTTGTCGAGTTGCATGGCGGTAACTTCCTCATGGAAAGCGAACCGGGGCAAGGCACGGTCGTTACCTTCACACTGCCTAACCGTCCGCCGGAAATGCGTGACGTCACACCTGATAATGAAGTTGCAAATGAAATCACACGTCTGGCCGAAGATATCGCCTCAGTTTTGGATCAAAACGATGCTCCTATCCCAGAGCAGCATCAGCCCGTCCAGGCGGGGCCTGCCGATCAACATAGCGCCGCTTAAGCTAAATGCTTTTTAAAAACAGCGCGTACGGCAATGCGGCTCGCCTGATAACTTTCTTTTAAATCTAAAAAACTGTCAAAACCGCAGAGCTTCGCTAGGCGTATTTTTACAATGTCGGGCGCGGCGGTTTCATCAAAAACACCATCCGTAGAAATCCCTATATATTGGGAGGCGGCGCTATAAATATTCGCAGCTATTTTCAGCGTATTAAAGTCTTCTTGGCTTAGTAAATTTAATGCGAGGCATTTTTTCAAAACAGGCAGGGTTGTTTGAGATAAAATCTGCGGATGCTGCGCGCCATGAATCAATTGCAAATATTGCGCAATGAATTCTATGTCCACGAGTCCGCCCGCAATGCGTTTAATGTCCCACTCTCCGCGTGCGCCCTTGTCGCGCTCCAGCCGCGTGCGCATATCCGCAACGTCTTTTCGCACGCTGTCCTTATCCCGCGCCCGCCCTAAATTAACGGCAATTAGTCCCTCTATTTTTTCCTGCATAGCCTGTGATGAAGCGCTAACAATACGCGCACGGGTCATGGCCATAAACTCCCATGTCCACGCCTCATTTTCATAATAATTTTCAAAGGCCTTAAGGCTTACCGTAATCGGCCCCGCCCCTCCGGACGGACGCAAGGCCATATCAACCTCATACAAATCGCCCTCTTGCGTTGGCGCGGACAAGGCGCTGACTAATCTCTGTGTGAGCTTAGTATAATAGGGATGGAGCAATAATGGGTCGCTATCGCCCGGGTCATAAACCACCATAATATCCAGATCGGAGGTGACACGCATTTCCCTGCCGCCCATTTTTCCAAGGGCGATAACCGCAATCTCTCCGCCTGGGTAAGGCTTGCGACGTTCAACATCACGGCGCGCCGCGCGCAATAAATCCTCCGCCGCGTAATCCGCCAAATTGGATAAAATCAAACCCGCTTCCGATGCGCTTAGTTTACCGGCCAAAATATTTGCGCTGACCTTGAAATGAGACTCGCGAATATGGCGGCGCACCCGGTTCATTGCCATTTCCAAATCTTCGCCGCTGGGCGCGGGCGGCGCAATGAAGCTTTCGGCTTCCGGTCGATAAAAGTCAGGCTCAATCAACGCGTCCATAGTTGCGGGCTGGCGCGCTAACTCTCCGGCTAGGCGCGGCGCCTGAGCCATAATGTCGATAGCCATGGCAAGCACGGCGGGCTGGCGCTCAAACAGGGCCAGCAAAGAAACCCCCGCATTAAGCTGGGTAAAGAAATCCGCAAACCGAAAGAAAGCCGTATCCGCCAATCCGGTTTCGCTGCAAATGCTGATTAAATGCGGCGCCAGCCGCGTCAGGCTTTCGCGCGCCCGCGCTGACCGCGTCGGCGCTATGCGCCCGCCAAGCCAATCCGCCATTAACCGCCAAACCTGCGGTCCACGCGCATAGCCAAGCCGCTCTAAGGTCGCGAGCGTATTGGGGCCGGCCTCTACGCCGGTAAACGACAAATTGCCTTGCGGGCTAGCCAGGCTATCGGCGCTTGGGTAGAGGCTTATATAGCTATCATGCACGCGGCGAAGCGCCGTGCATAAGGCGACGTCAAAACCCTCTAAAGATTTAAAACCAGACAGGCGCGCAAGGGCTAATCTTTCCATATCGTCTTTTGGCGCAATATGGGTTTGCGCATCGTCAATCATCTGCACGCAATGTT
The DNA here is from genome assembly GCA_036478975.1 of Robiginitomaculum sp. Lineage (GTDB taxonomy): Bacteria > Pseudomonadota > Alphaproteobacteria > Caulobacterales > Maricaulaceae > Robiginitomaculum. The sequence continues at coordinate 4,385 of JAZGFA010000207.1, forward strand.
CAAGCCCGCGCAAAAAACCGTAATCTTTAATCAAAGAGCGCGCCCTATCGGGGCTAATAAAACCATGCTCAGCCAAAGCCAAAAGCGCTTCATCGGTGCGAGTGCAGCGCAAACCCTTATGCCGGCCACCTAAAATAAGTTGTTGGGTTTGCGCGTAAAATTCAATCTCGCGTATGCCGCCACGCCCCAGTTTTAAATGATGCCCGGCCGCAATAATATCGCTGTGCCCACCCGCCGCATTTATCTGCCGCTTCATCGCCTGAATATCGGCAATGGCCGCGAAGTCGAGGGAGCGCCGCCAGATAAAGGCGCGCAATGTGCTATCAATGAAATCTTGGCCGATGGCTTTGTCACCGGCGCAAACCCGCGCCTTTATCATCGCCGCCCGTTCCCAGTTTTGCCCAAGGCTTTCATAATAACGCTCGGCGCTTCGCGTTGACACGGCAAAGGCATTAGAGCGCGGGTCTGGGCGCAGGCGTAAATCCGTGCGAAAAACATAGCCATCCCCGTTAATTTCATCGAGGATTTTGACCATTTTTTGCACAAGGCGAATAAGCGCCATTTCGGGCCGCCGGCTTTGCGGCAAGACGACAACATCCGGATCATAGAAAACGATAATATCAATATCGCTGGAATAATTCAGTTCATGTCCGCCATATTTTCCGACCGCCAAAACGAATAGGCCTGGAGCGGCCCCGCCCGCAAGCGACGGTGAAAATCCGCCTTCCCTCGCCGCGAGGTTAAGCGCCATACCCACGCATATATCGGCCAGCACGGTTAGGGCGCGCGTCACCTCTACCCATGACCAAATTTGCGCCAAATCATAGACGGCGATAATAAGATGCAAACGGCGTTTATGACGCCGCAAATGCGCCATAAGCCAAGCCGCATCTATACCATCCGGCACATCATCTGGCGTATGGCGAAGCGCGCTCAATTCTGCCGCTAACAGCGCGCTGGGATCTGGCGATAAAAGCTTTGGATTTATGTCGGGATACTCATCCGCTAATGCCGATAAATAAGGGCTATTGCTGCGCAAATTATCAAATGCAATCTTTAGCTCAGCCGTCATGCGTTATCGTCTTTTTCGCGGAAAAATAAGCGCGGCGCGAAGGCCAGCAGTATTATTATTTTTATCCATGATGGCACCATCTCCAAGCGCGAACGTGGCCCGATGCAAATCGGCAATCGCCTGCACAAGGGAAAGGCCAAGCCCGCTACCGGCTTTACTGCGCGATTGCTCTAGGCGCACGAACCGCTCTTTCACCCGCTGTCTTTGCTCTTGCGGGATACCAATGCCCGTATCGGTGACGCTAATCTCTACGCGACCATCACGGTTTTTTATCAGGCCAAGATTAATTTCTCCGCCGCGCGGGGTATATTTAATGGCATTTTCTAAAAGGTTTGAAACCGCCTGTGAGAGCAATCCCCTATCCGCAGCAATGTGCGTTCCACTTTCAATATTCCATGACAAAGATAGCCCCGCATCTTCGCAGGACGGCTCGTAAAGCTCGGCGAGGTCATCCATGAGCGGCTTGGGGTCAAGGTCAATCAAAAGCTCGCGCCTATCGCCAGCCTCAAGACGCGCAATGCGCAAAACCGACTCAAAGGTTTGCAAAAGCTCGCTCGCATTATCGGCGGCGCGGTGCAGCGCGTCCACGGCCTGCGGGTCCTTCACTTGCACTGCTGTCGCCTCTAGGGTCGTGCGAAGTCGAGTTAGCGGGGAGCGCAAATCATGGGCAATCGAATCGCCCGCATAGCGCATGGCGCTCATCAAGCGGTCAATATGGTCGAGCATGCCATTAAGGTGATCGGCCAAATCATCTAGCTCGTCCCCGCTCCCTGTCACCGGCGCGCGGCGTGAAAAATCACCGGCGCGAATATCCGTGGCCAGCTTATTAAAACTATCAATACGGCGGGTAAAACTCCGCGAGACATAAACCCCGGACGCAAGGCCCAGTGCCAGCGCAATGCCCATGGCAATCATCAAGGCGCGGCGAAGGCGCTCTGAAGCAGACATAATAAATTCGGTATCACGGGCAACAAATATCACCGAAGCCGGCGCAAGCACTTGGTACTGACCACGGGCGCGATGGAACACCCCCGTGCCTTTTCCCGTCGCCCTATCGCGTATTTCTGAGTTAAATGTAATCGTCTCATTAGGTCCGCGCGGTTTATCCGGAAGGGGTTGGCTCTCCAAATTAGTTGTCGGCGCATCGTTGAGGTTTTGATAGAAATAGAAACTTCGTTGCGAGGGGTCTATGATCTTAAGAACGACGACTTGGTTCACCGCATTCGGGCCGCCCGCATCAAAGGCGGTTTGGAAGTCAGCAAGCTCTACTGTGATGTCTTGATCAATCGCGCTTAATTGCGTGGTCACGGTCGCGTAATAAATATAGCCCAAAACCACGAAGGACGACGCTACAAACAGCGCCGCCGCAACGATAGACAGCCGGAAAACCGTGCTGTGAAACATACGTTTTAATTGAGCAATCATAAATTAATGTTGGCGGCGCAGTTAGACTTGCAAGCGGTAACCCGCCCCGCGCACAGTATGCAAAAGCGCATGGTCAAAACTCTTGTCGATTTTTGAACGCAAACGGGAAATATGCACATCAATTACATTGGTTTGGGGGTCAAAATGATAGTCCCACACTTTTTCAAGCAGCATGGTGCGAGTCACAACCCGCCCCGCATTACGCATCAGGCACTCAAGCAAGCGAAATTCACGCGGCTGCAATAAAATATTTTCTTCCCCGCGGCGCACTGTACGCGCAAGAAGGTCCATTTCAAGGTCGCCGACTTTTAATTTTGTCACCGCCGCAGTAGGATCGGAGCGCCGGCCAATCGCCTCTACGCGGGCCAGCAGCTCGGCAAAGGAATAGGGTTTGGCTAGGTAATCATCACCGCCGGCCCGCAGGCCTTCAACGCGGTGATCAACCTCGCCAAGGGCGGAAAGAATAAGCACGGGGGTCGCGTCTCCGTCCTCACGCATGGCCGCAAGCACGGATAATCCGTCCCGCTTAGGCAGCATGCGGTCGAGGATGAGCGCATCATAATCAGCCGCCTTCACCATCTCTAGGCCAAGCTCACCATCGCCGGCAAGGTCAACAACATGGCCGGCTTCCATCAAGCCTTTGCGCACATATTCCGCCGCAATTTCATCGTCTTCAACTACTAGAATTCTCATATCAGTCCTTTTCTACCCCAAAGCCATTTCTGTTAAATTGGCAGGCCTACATAGTTCTCACTACCATTAATCGTGCGCACTTTTAACAGCACGCTTGCTTTTCTCGCCCGCTTAGCCTTGGCCAGCAAGCTTTCAAATTTAGCGACGCTCGGCACATCTTTTTGATCAAATTGCAAAATCACCATGCCGGATAAAATGCCCTTGCGCGACGCCGCGCTACCGGGCGCTACCGTATCGACATAGACGCCAACTTGGTCAGAGCGCATGCCGATGGAATTACGGAAATTCGCTGATAAATCAACGAGGCCAAGCCCCGTATCGCTGTCGGTTTGGGTCGGCGCTTGATCGCCATCAGCGCTAGAATCCACGCCTAAAAACGCATCAATTTTGTTCTTACCCGGCCGCGCCGCCATGGTGACATTAATCGTTAGGGTTTGCGGGTTCGTGCCCCGTAGCACTTCAAAGGGGACGGTTTGCCCCGCGCGCAAGGTCGCAATTTTCTGCGTCGCCTCTTCGGAGGTCATAATCCCTCGGCCCGCAATATTCATAATCACGTCTTCAACCTGAATGCCGGCAAGTTGGGCCGGGCCGCCTTGGACAAGCGCCTCTACGGTCGCGCCGCCATTAAAGGTTCCCTGGCCCTCGCCCCATGTCATTTCCGCCGTGCGCAGGGACGCGCCAAAAAAGCCGCGCTTCACTTCGCCGTTCTTTTTCAAATCGTCAATAATGCCTTCGGCCATGAAATGCGGGATGGAGTAGCCAATGCCGACGCTTGCGCCGGTTGGCGAATAAATAGCGGAGTTCACCGCAACAACTTGACCCTTTAGATTAAACAATGGGCCACCACTATTGCCGGTATTAATCGTCGCATCTGTCTGGATATAATCAACGTAAGGGCCACTACCTTCCGCGTCACGGCCAATCGCCGAGATAATGCCGACGCTAGAGGATTGCCCAATGCCAAAGGGGTTACCAATCGCTAGCACCCAATCACCAACGCGAATAGGTTTTCCATGGTGGAATTGCACATAATCAAATTCGCGGTTATTTTGAATTTTCAGCAGCGCCAAATCCGTCTCTTGGTCCGTGCCGACAACTTTAGCCGTAAAGCGCTCGCCATTGCCAAACACAACGGACAGCTCGTCCGCCCCGTCAATAACATGGTAATTGGTCACCACGCGGCCATCGGCGGTGACGACAAAGCCGCTGCCCTGCCCCTCACTGCCATTTTCTCCGGGGGCGCCATTGGTGACAGCAATAATATTGACCACGCCGGGCGTGACCTGCTCTATCAAATCAGCGAAGGATTCCGGCATGCCATTTTTACCCGGAAAGCCAAGCGGGCCAGCATTGGCAATCATGGGCGCGCAGAACAAGGCTCCCAGATACACTGTCCGGCACACTGTCCGGCATGCAGCCTGACTGGCTGCAAGCATTACCCGATTACGGCTAAAAAACGAAAATGACATAGTGGCTCCAAATTACTGACTCAGTGTGACTAAAGCAGTCTAACACTTATATTACCATTACATGACAAAATGTTCATGCAAGTGAACGCTAGACCCTTTTAAAAATAAGAATGTGGTTTTCTGCAGGCATAGGGATACGCTTTTGATAAATTAAACCGCGCGATGCAAAGATAGGCTTAACAAAGTCTAACTCTCTTACGCCCCAAGATGAATTTCTTTGCTTTAAATTGGCATCAAAGGCCAAATTCGACGCCGCGCTTTTATCGCCGTCAAGGAACGGCCCGTAGAGAAACAGCATGCCGCCACTGGGCACAATTTTCCCTGCCCCGCGCGCTAGGCCTTTAAGGGCGCTAACCGGCGCAATATGAATCATGTTGGCGCAAAACATGTGGTCATAATTCCCCGCCAATTCCTGCCACCAGCTCTCAATTGTCACGTCAATATTAAGCGCCGATTTTATGCGGGAGCGGCCAAGCTCTGCGGCCCAACTATCAATGCTCGCGCGCGACGCAGCGTCCGGATCAGAAGGCTGCCACGTCAGATTGGCAATCGCCTGACAAATGGCGAGGCCCTGTTGCCCCGTGCCAGAAGCAATTTCTAAAAAACTCGCGGCTCCGCTTATGTGCTCGGACAAAATTTTTGCGATATGCGGGCTATTGCGCTGCGCCGTGGGGGATATAAACCGCGCCCCTTCATGGCTGCGCCGCTCAAGATGTATCGGAGGCTTCATTACGCGCCCGCGGACGGGAGGGTCACCGTGACTAAAAGCCCGCCCATATCGGACGCGCCAAGGGTGACGCCGCCCTTATAAGCGCGGGCTAAATCATCAACGATGGACAGGCCAAAACCGGTTCCGGGGATAGCTTCATCGAGCCTAGCCCCGCGGGCCAGCGCCGTGGCATAATCACTTGGCGCAATACCTGCGCCGTCATCACCCACCAAGATTTCAACAAAGCCAGGCTCACTCGCCGGGCGAACGGTCACGTCAACGCGCCCCTTGCCCCACTTACAGCCATTATCAAGCAGATTGCCTATCATCTCGTCAAAGTCGGCTTTCTCGCCGCGAAACACAATTCCATTGGTAATATTTTGCGTAATATAGAGGTCTTTTTGCGTATGAATACGCGTCATCATTCGCGCCATATCGGTAATGGATTTTTCAATATCCGTGCGCGCGCCAATCGCTTGAGCGCGCGAGGCGGCACGGGCGCGGGCAAGGTGATGGTCAACTTGTTTTGTCATTGTTGCCGTTTGCCGCCCGACAATGCCGCCAAGCGCGGTTTTGTCCTTATCCGCCTCATTAGTCAGTACGGCGAGCGGGGTTTTAAGGGCATGGGCTAGATTGCTGACATGGGTGCGGGCGCGCTCTACCACGTCGCGATTATGGGTAATGAGCGAGTTAAGCTCGCGGGCTAGCGGCGCAATTTCGCGGGGGTAATCCCCAAGCACTTCGCTCGCGCGGCCCTCACGCACATCGGCCACCCGGTCACGCAAATCAAATAGCGGACGCAGGCCATGGCGCACTTGCAATAGCACGGCGGCGGTCAGCCCTAGCACTAAGCCGCCCATGAGCGATACGGCGAGCACCGCAAATTTGCGCACCGCATAAACGGCGGGCGCTTGGTCCATAGCGGCGGCCATAATAACCGGGCCGTCCATATTGGGCAGGATGACAGAGCGCGCCACAACGCGCAAATTCTCCCCGTCCGGACCGGTCATATTCGTGCTGAGTTTAAGCCCCGGCGAGGCCAATAATTGCGCGCGTTCACCGGCGCCAAACCCCAAATCCCCGCCGTAAAGCGAGCGGGATTTAATCGTCGAATCTTCGCTCTGATATTGATTTGCAGGGGAGGTAATTTGCCAATAGCGCCCCGATAAAGCCCGTTGATAGCGCGGGTCAAGCGGCTCTTTACCGAGGGCAATAATCGTCGGGGCATTGTCTTGGGGAAGGGTCTCCGCCGTGGAAATGAGCGAGGTCACCGTGCTCACTAGCGGCTCTTCAAAAATGCTATAGGTCGAGCTGCGATAAAGCCATGTCAGCGCAAAGGCCGTGACGGCAAGCAGGGGCAAAGCCCACAGCGCCGCGCCGCGCACAAGCCGCGCAACGAGGGAGCGCCGCGCGCTATTTGGCGCAGGGATTTTATCGGGCGCGCCTATTTCGATTGGTCTTCAATGGCTTTAGGTTTAGCTTTGCTAATTTTCTTTTGGCCCTCTTCTTTCGGGTCAAGCAGGCGATAGCCAAGCCCGCGCACGGTCTCAATACGGCTCGTGCCAATTTTCTTACGCAGGCGGCCTACGAAAACCTCAATCGTATTGGAATCACGATCAAAGTCTTGGTCGTAAATATGCTCAACCAATTCCGTGCGCGAAATCACGCGGCCCACATGCACGGCCATATAGCTGAGCAAGCGAAATTCATGGGAGGTGAGCTTAATCGGCGCGCCGTCAACAAAGGCGCGGGCGGAGCGGTTATCCACCATCAAGCCGCCAATATCGATTGTATCCGTCGTATGGCCAGCGGCGCGGCGCATCAATGCGCGCAGGCGAGCGAGTAGCTCCTCGGTGTGGAACGGCTTGGTCAAATAGTCGTCAGCGCCGGCGTCAAAGCCCGCCACTTTCTCGCTCCACTGGTCGCGGGCGGTCAGAATAATCACGGGGAATTTCTTATCGTCAGAGCGCCATTTTTGCAAAATGCTAATACCGTCAATCACTGGCAGGCCGAGGTCTAACACCACGGCGTCATAGGGTTCGGTATCGCCAAGGAAATGTCCATCTTCGCCGTCGGTCGCCACGTCCACGGCGTAGCCCGCATCGCGCAGGGCTTCGGCCAGTTGGCGCGATAGGTCAGCGTCGTCTTCGACTACTAATACTCTCATAATGGGGGCTCCCTTAGGCGCCGCAGCGCATGCTGGGGCTAAATAGTTATTTCACGCGTCCGGTGGCGGCGTCAATACGTACGTCGATGCGGCGGCCATTTTTTATGACCCTTACAATGTAAGTATTACCGCCTACGAGCTTAATATCAAGAAATTCCGAACCGGGCACATGGCGCAAGGCAATAGACTTGGCTTGGCTGGCTGAAATCAACTTTGCCGCAAATTGCACGCCGAGCATATCACGGGGCAAATCCATCGGCGCAAATTGACTAATGCGCGCCGGAGCAAAGTTTTGAGCGGGCACGGTAAAGCGCGCTGAAGCCTTAGAATCGCGCATATCCCGCGGCTGGGCCGAAGCCGCGTTCGCGCTCGCTAGCACAGCAATAGCTACCCCCAAAGGGGCGATAATGCGGGCAATATGTCGAAGCTTTAATCTCATGCTCACCTTTTAACCCCGTGCGTCTGAACAAAGCCTGAATGTTTTGTTATTACGCATGCGACAGGCCATTACGGCAGCATATCCGCGCGCGGGTCATCGTCAAACAAGGTTTTATTCTTACTAATAAATTTACCCAGCGCCTTCTCCCCGCCTTCAGGCAAAACAATCATCAGGCGCACGAGCATATCGCCGCCCTTAACCCCCTTGCCCTTTAGGCGAAGGGTTTTGCCAGAACTAGCCCCCGCAGGCACGCTCACGGTGACACTTCCGGACGGGGTTGGCACTTTGACCTTACCGCCAAGGGCTGCTTCTTTGAGGGTGATGGGCAGGTCGAGGCGCAAATGCTTGCCCTCGCGCTTAAAATATTTATGGGGGGTGACGGTAATATCAACCTTGGCATCGCCCGAAGGCCCGCCGTAAATGCCGGCCTCGCCCTTACCGCGCAGGCGCAGCACAGAGCCGTCATCGGTTCCGGTCGGAATGGTCAGCTTTAGGGTTTTGCCATTGCCCATGCGCACGGTTTTGCTCACCCCATTAACCGCGTCGAGAAAATCCACGCTCATGGCAAAGCGCACGTCTTGGCCCTTTTGCGGGCGAGAGCGCCTTTGCTGGCCGCGCATACCCCCTTGCCGGCCGCCTTGCATGCCAAATAAAGAGGAGAATATATCGCCCATATCGTCAAAACCGCCGCCAGCAAAGCCGCCCGCCTGACCATTAGGCCCGCGCCTACCGGCAAATGGGTTTTGCTGCTGACCGCTAGCGTCAACCTGCCCGCTATCATAACGCGCCTTCATATCCTTATCGGTCAGCAGGCTATAGGCCGCGCTAATGTTTTTAAACCGCTCCGCGGCCTTGGGGTCAGGATTAACGTCCGGATGCAGCTTTTTCGCCAGACTCCGATACGCCTTACGAATTTCCGCCTCAGACGCACTCTTCTTAAGCCCCAATAATTTATACGGATTTTCCGCCAATGGTCACACTCCTAGTTTCCCCGTATATGTAGGGCGGAATGGGCGTGGTTCAAGGGGAAAGCTGGCTTAGGTTAGGTCATCTACACTCAAAACCCGCCCGCGGCCCGTTTCGCTTGATATTTGATAGATTCGCGCCTGCGCCCCCGTGCCGATAACCGCCATATCCGCCGCGGTAAGCCTGCACAGTGGCTCGGTCACGGCGCGGGTTAGCGCCACCTGCCCGCCAACGATGAAATCGACCTCATAGCGTTCGATTTCTTGCGCTAGAGGCACGTCCATGGCCGCCCAATTGTCGCCGCCGCGCCTTGTGCGCCGTGTCCAGCTTAGAACGGTGTCTGTTCCGTCTTGGCTCCATTTCGCGTGGACGGGGGAGAGCGGGACGAGGTGGACGGCGCTGTAATTTAGGCTGAGCTGTTCCGCGTCATTACGACCCCGCGCGAGGGCGAGGACACTGATATCCTCTCCGCGCATATCTGAGCTTATCGGCAATACGGCGAGGTTAGCGCCAAGTAGGACTATCGTCGCGCCGGCGCTAATATTATCGGCCATGGCGTAGTCTGTCCCCGCTTGGCCGCGCAATAAATGACTAATGCGGTATGTGTCCGGCGCGAGCAGTTCGGCCCGTTCAAATTGCAGCACTTCCCACCCTAGCGGCGTCTCCACCGCCAGCACATTACCGCCCGCGAGCATATCAATACGCGGCAGGGAAGCGATATGAGCTGGCAGTTTTATCACCGCGCTACTCGCATAATCCATGCGCCCGACCGGCCCGCGCGGCAAATCGCTTTGCAGCGCCCCGATTGGAGTCGGCGCGGTGACGTCCACATGCGCCCCCATGGCGGAAACCCGCACGGGGGAGAAATTACGGCCATAGGCGGCGATGAGCGGGCCGGCGCGCTCCCCGCTCCCGTCTATGATATGGGGAATATCGAGGATGATCACATGGGGCCGCTGGGCGAAATTAACCGGCGGCAAAACGTCCGGCGCGTCACTGGACAGGGCCGCGCTCCCGCCTGCTAAAAACGGCGTCGCCGTAACGGCGCGGTTTGTCAGCCCGTCAATGCGCTCAATCTGCCACGCGCCTTCGGTTTGTTGGCCGTCCATATTCGGCACGGTAATAACATCGCCGGGCATGAGCGCCGCCATATTCGGCATAATTGTGAAGGACAGGCTTTGGCTATTGGCTAGCGCCCGCGAGAGCACCGCCGCGCACATGGTCTTCGCTTGCCCCGCGCCGAGGACGAGCGGGGCGCTAATATCGGTGACGCCAATGCGCTCGGCTAATTTATCGCGGGCGCTGGCGACGGCGCGCTGATAATCATGGCCGCTATCAATATAGTGCAAGCGCACATCGCACGGACGGCGTTCAATGTCATTACGGCGCAGGGTCAGCACGCTGCCTTCGGGATTAAGCGCAATATCGGAGAGGGTGAGCGCCGTCACTTGGACCTCATCCCCGTGGAAAAATACAAGGCCATTGGGGGTTTCTTTGACGCTAAACCCATAGGCATAGGCGAGCGGCTCTAGGGCGGCGCGGGCGCTCATGGGGCGCTCTAGCGTATAGCCGGTGACAAGGCCGTTAATCTTGGAGACGTCCGGCATGTCCGCCCCGCTCGCCAGCGTAATCTCGCGAATAACATCCGGCAGCAAAGCCGCGCCAACTCGGCCAGAGAGCCAGTGGCCGCGCGCCCAATTATCGCCGTCGCTCCACACGTCACTGCGCACAGGAAAGTCCGGATAGGGACGCGCATCCCAGCACCACACATGGATGCGGGATTGGTCAATCATCGGGCCGGAATACACATCGCTTTGCGGATTATGCCCATTATCTGGCGTCCAGTAATCAATCAAAGCCTCAAGATAACGGCGCTGAATAATATCATCACGCGTCCCGGCGCTGTGATAGGGCAAAAAGCTTTCGCTGGATTTTGGGTCATAAAAAACATTGGGCTGATTGGCGCCCTTATCAACGGCGGGGCAGCCGACTTCGGTTAGCCAGATAGGTTTGGATTTGGGTATCCACGCGGTTGGCGCGCCCTGCTCCGCCCCGCCTATTCGGTTGTAATGGGGGCGCGACCACCAATTGCGCAAATCCTTATGACGGTAAATCCACGGCTTATTATAGGCCCCGTCCGTGATGGCGGAGCGGCTCTGGCTGTCGCGATCCGCGGCGCTTGCGTAGTAATAATCATAGCCCTCACCCGCTTCGACTTGGGCGGAGAGATAGGCTTTATTATGGGGGGATTGCGAGAGCGCTTTATCCAAATGGTTGTCGGTTTCGCGCCAATCGGAGAGCGGGAAATAGGCGTCAATGCCTACCGCGTCAATATGGCTATCGGCCCAGAGCGGGTCGAGGTGAAACATCACGTTTCCGTCCTTATGATGGCCGAAATATTCAGACCAATCGGCGGCGTAGGTCAGCTTGGTATTAGCCCCGACAATCGCGCGCACATCGGCGGCAAGGGCGCGCAATTTCGCCACTGCGGGATAGCTATGGGACGGGCCGCGCACGGTGGTAAGCCCGCGCATTTCAGAGCCGATGATAAAGCTATCCACTCCGCCGGCGAGGGCCGCGAGCTTGGCGTAATGCAAAATCATCCGGCGATAGCTATGCTCTGACGGGCCATTATAATTAACGCGATTATTGGAAATGGTGAAATGGCTCGGCGTGCATGTTCCAAAAAAATCAGCGACTTGGTTTGTCGCCGCGCTCGTTTGGTCATCGCTTGCGGGGTCACAGCTAATGCGCCCGCGCCACGGGTAATCGGGCTGGTTTTTACTGGCGGGAATATCCATTAAAATAAATGGGTAAATCGCGGTTTTAAGGCCGCGCGCCTTGAGCATTTTAATAAGATCAATCAGAGATTTATCGGACGGAGTGCCGCCGTAAACCGGCTTGCCGTCCACTTGGGTAATTAGGTAAGCGCCATTTCTGCCCTGCCCGCCAACGCGCCATTTATCCGGCGCGGCGCGGCGGTCATGGCTCTCTACGCCGGGGCGAAGTTGACATTGACCGCAGCGCAAATCATCGCCAAACCAGCTGACGACAATATTGACGGATTTACAATTTGGCAGTTGCGATTGCAGCTGGTCTATCGCCAATTCCACGTCGGGAACCCCGCGTAAATTATTGACATTTATCGCGTGTTTATCGCTCGGCGTAGAGATTTCTTCTTGTAGCTGTGGCGCGTAGACATATTCGCCGCTACCCGGAATCAGGTCAACTCCTTGCACTAAATCTTCAAGTCGGGTCTGCCCGCTTTCACTCTCGGGCATACGCAGGATTTCCGCGTTGATTTGCGGTATATGCGCGCCAAATTCATCAAGCGGAAAATCTTCGAAAACAATATAGGCCGTGCCGCGAAAAGCGGGGGCACCGGGGCCGTCAATTAAGCTTATAATCGGGTCGGGCTGTTGGGTTTCGCTTCCGATGTGAACCCGGTAATTTATCCCGTTTAAGGTCAGCGGCTCACCATTAGCCCAGAGCCGCTCTATTCCAGTAATTTCGCCGGCGCACAGGCCAATGGCAAAGCTCATCGTATAGCTATATTCGCGCGCGGTTGGCCCGCCGCCCTTGCCGCTTCCGCTGGTTTGCGTATCGGTGACATGCTCTTTAAAATTTGACGCCCAGATGACTTGCCCGGCTAGGCGCGTGCGCCCAAAAACCCGCGGCATAGGCGCGCCGTCACGCGAAGTTTGGATGCGCAGGCTTTCAAGGCGCGGGCCTTCGGTGACGCTATTGTCAAAGGCGTTGGCAATGGTGGCGCTCGCATAAGCAAGAGCCACTTGCCCAGCGGCGCGCGCAATGTGAGGCGCGGCGGCGCGGCCTGCTTCCATAATTAATGTTGTCATAAAAAAACTCTAAAGCGGGGGATAAGAAAAGGCATAGGCGCGGCGGCCCTGCCAATAGGGAACTTGCAAAGTTTCAATCACGCACCGCCCCCAATAGGCATGGATCATGCGGCGCGGGGCGCTGATAATTGCGATATGTTTAGCGGGGGAATTTTCCGCCATTCTAAACAGTAAAAGATCGCCGGCTTGGGCGTCTTTAATTTCAATTTGCGTAAGGCATTTTCGGGCGGCGTCTCGCAGGGTTTCCTCGCCCGATTGTTCTGACCAATTTGGCGTATAGGCGGGAACGGGCAGCGGTTCCTCTCCGTAAATTTCTCGCCAAACCCCGCGCACAAGCCCAAGGCAATCACAGCCCGCGCCGCGCCTGCTCATTTGATGTTGATAGGGGGTGTTAATCCAAAGGCGCGCCTGGGCGATAATGCGCTCGCGCGGAATTTCAGAATTCATCACTACCCTGCCCTTTATAGCGAGATCCGCCATCACGCACGCTCGCGCTAGCCGGTCCTGATTGCATGGCGTTATCTCCGATAATATAGGGAAAGCCGCGGTAATTTACCCCGTTGGAAAACTGGTCCTTGCAGGCGGAAAATGTGCGCGGGCACACCGCGGCTTGCGGATAATCACTGGCATTTAAACCGCAGCGTTCATCACCAAATTCCGCGTCGCAAAAACGCGAAAACACACGGCCAGTTGTGCGAGAGAGCCGCGCGCTTTCACCATTTATCTCTACGGAAAAACTCTCGCCGGATTGTGTAATTGCGCCAAAATATCCGCGCCAAATTTGCGTAGATATTTGCGGGTTTTCCCAGGACGCGCTCTGCATTAAAATCTGCGCACCGTCATAAACCCCCGCCTTTATATCAGCGGGGCTTATGGCGTCAGAACTGAGCATGGCGGAGGCGGCGCTATTGTCGATAGCAAAGCCGGATTTCGCGTCAATGTCGGACGGGGTGAAACCTGTGCTTGCCAGATAAAGAACGCCGCCGATTTCAAGGTCACGGTCATGGCTAGTAAAGCCCATCACAACGCCGTCCTTGCGGGTTAATTTCCAGCACCAACACAGGGTGGTAATTGCTTTAAACATGGGGAATAATTTCTATTAAAGGCACGCTTGCCGCTTGGCCTGCCCCGAAAGCTTCGAGGGAAATATCAAGGCTTGGGGCGTCAAAACGCACGGGGGTGTAAAAATGAAAACCCGCCGTAATAATAGCGCCAGAGGCAGGCGGATTTTGAAAAATGCATTGCCCGTTTTGCTCATCAAAACTGGCGGAAACTATCTGTCCGTCAACGGCAATTTTTAAAGTTTGCGGATTTATAAAATAGAGAG
>JAZGFA010000208.1:0-6776 GCA_036478975.1 Robiginitomaculum sp.
CTAATGCGATAAGTTTATTGAGCATGTTTAGCTTCCTTTGATTACAGCGCTTGAGCGCGGTCATTGGGATAAAACCGCGTCGCCGCAGGCTTGACCTAACTTGTCGGGGCGCGGGTTGTCCATAATACGCCTATCCAGAGGCCTTTAATCGGTTGGAGCAGTATTAATGACAATATTCCGGCGGTGAGCGGCAGGCCTATGGCACCGAGCCACATTGGATATTCAGGGTGGCGCACTATTTCGATCACGAGCGGGGCGAGCAAATGCCCTACCACTATTATGGTGAGCCAAGCGGGGCCGTCATCGGCGCGCACGGCGGTCCAAGGCTCGCTACAATTTGGGCAGGCGTCGACGGGCTTTAGATATTTGCGAAATAGCTTTGCCTGTCCACAATTGGGGCATTTACCCATAAAACCTCTGCGGATGGAGAGGGCGATTTTTCGGCTTTCGCCTTGTATATGGGGCTGTGTCATGGCGTTCTAATAGCGGGCATTGGGCGGCGCGCCAATGAAAATTTTACGCCCTGCGTTGACTCTGCGCCCGCTCGCCCCTAGGCACAATCTCTATATTCTAATAGCCAAAGCGCAATATTATGCCCGTACCTGTCATTGTCCTTAATTTTGGCCATAGTGTCCTTAAATCCCTTGATGATTATAGCGAGGCGGCGGCGGAGATTTATCGCCATTACCGCGCCGGCGTCAATGTGGTCGCCGTGACCAGCGCGCAAGGTGACCAGACCGACGTTTTAATGGCGGAGGCGCGCCGGATTGGCCCCGGTGATGATGCCCATAATCTGCCGGAGCTTATTAGCCTTGGCGAGCGCCGCTCGGCCGCTTTGCTAGCGCTGGCCCTAGAGCGTATTGGCGCGCCGGCTTATGTGCGCCAAGCGCGCGATCTTGGGCTGACCGCGGACGGAACCGGCGCCAATGCGCGGCTAACCGGATTTAACACGGATCAAATTTTGCAAGACTTGAAAGACCACGACATTGTGGTCATGCCCGGCTTTGTCGCCATTGGCGATAATGACAGGCCGGCTTTACTTGGCCAAGGCGGGGCGGATTTGACCGCGCTTTACGTGACCGCGCAATTAAAAGCGCGCGGGGCGGGGGATCGCTGTATCTTGCTTAAGGATGTGGACGGGGTTTATGACCGCGACCCGAAAGAGGCGGGTGATGCGGCTTTGCGTTTTGACGCCGTAAGCTGGGAGCAGGCGGCCGTGCTCGCTAAAGTGCTTATCGCGCCGCGCGCCCTCGCCTTTGCTGCCAAGG
Organism: Robiginitomaculum sp.; assembly: GCA_036478975.1. Classification (GTDB taxonomy): domain Bacteria; phylum Pseudomonadota; class Alphaproteobacteria; order Caulobacterales; family Maricaulaceae; genus Robiginitomaculum. The sequence goes on from JAZGFA010000208.1 coordinate 1,269, forward strand.
AAAAACTGGCCTTTGAAATCGGCACGCCGGGCATTCCTTTCACCACGATTATTGGCGCCGATGATAGCGTAGCCCGCGCGCCGAAACGTCCGCGCAAACTGCGCGTCGCTATGCTCGGTTGCGGCGTGGTTGGCGGCGGGGTCTATCGCCGTATTGCGGCCAATCCCGCCCGTTTTGAGATTGTTAAAATCATGGTGCGCACGGTGAAAAAATATACCGACCAAGGCCTGAAAGCGGAAATTCTCACGACGGAGTTTTCTGATTTACTGGAGGCAAAACCTGATATTTTTATCGACGTATCCGGCGGGGTAGAGCCGGCGCTATCGCAAACCCTCGCCATGCTCAATGCGGGCGTGCATGTGGCCAGCGCTAATAAACAGGCCGTGGCCGCGGGCGGAGATGCCCTAATAAAAGCCGCGAGCGGTCATGCCATGCTTTGCGTTTCAAGCGCGGCGGGCGGCGGCATGCCTATCCTAGAAATGTGCCTGCGCGAGCAAGGCCGCATTACTAAGGTGGAGGCGCTGCTTAACGGCACGACAAATTACATGCTCGACGCGATTAGCGCCGGGGCAAGTTACGCGGAAGCTTTAAAGGACGCGCAGGATAAGGGCTTTGCCGAAGCGGACCCGACCGATGACGTTAACGGGGCGGACGCGGCGGCGAAAATTCGCTTAATTGCGCGTTACGGCTTCGAGGTTGAAGTGGCGCTTGGTGATATTCCCCGCGACACGATTGAAGGGTTTAGCGCCGAGGGGTTTAGCGGCAATGCTAAACGGGTCGCCACATGTTGGATGGAAGGCGGGCAGTTTAAATCCAAGCTTTCCCTGCTTGATTTGCCAAAGGATGATTTTCTCGCGCGCTCTTTAGGCGAAGAAGCGCGGGCCGTTTTCACCTTCTCCGATGGTGACGCATACCGCATTAGGGGCAAAGGCGCAGGCCGCTGGCCCACCGCCGCCGCCGTCATGGCCGACCTTTACGATATTTCACGGGATGTAGGATTTTAGTTATCCCTAACCCTTCGTAAACACACCTAGGCTAGTATCCTTAAAAACAAGGGGATATTATGACCGAGCCTAGCGTTGCAGTATTACTGCCTGCATATAATGAAGAAGACGGGCTTGCGCCTGTGATTGAAGCGTTTCGTAAGGCGCTCCCTAAGGCGCGTATTATTGTGTGTGATAATAACTCTACCGATAAAACTAGCGCAGTGGCTGTGGCGGCGGGGGTGGAACTTTACCATCAACCTTTGCCGGGCAAGGGCAATGCTATGCGGCGTATGTTTCGGGAAGTCATCGCCGATATTTACATTATGTGTGATGCGGATGGCTCCTATGATGTGGGCGCGGCTCCGGCTTTAGTGCAGACGATGATTGATAAGAAACTCGACATGATTGTTGCGGCGCGGGCTTGTGAGGACAGTAATCATCGCTCAGGTCACGCCTTTGGTAATAAGCTTTTTACATGGGCGATGGGCGCGGCTTTTGGTAAGCATTTCACTGATATTTTCTCCGGCTACCGCGTGTTTTCACGCCGCTTTGTCCGCAGTTTTCCGATGATTTCAAACCGCTTTGAAATCGAAGCGGAAATGACCATTCATAGCCTAGAGCTTGGCCTACCATTTGAAGAAATTGACGTGCCGTTTTATGAGCGCATTGGCGGGGAGAGCAAGCTGTCGACCTTTGGCGATGGTGGCCGGATTGCCTGGCTGATGGGCCGGCTTTACCGCGACCAAAAACCTTTGCGGTTTTTCACCTTTATGGCATTAATTATTGGGCTGTTTAGTTTGGCTATTGGCGTGCCTGTTGTGACCGAGTTTTTGAAAACCGGCCTTGTTAGTAAATTCCCGTCTGCCGTACTGGCCGCAACCCTTGCCACTGGCGCGGCGCTGAGTTTTACCTGCGGGGTTATTCTCGACACGGTGAAGCGGCTCCGCATTCAACAAAAAATGCAGGCCTATTTAGAGCTTACGGACACGGAGCGATAATCAATGGCGTCTGGCTAATCGCGAAAATGTGAATGGCGCGAATCTGAGACCGCGTTATGGTGCGGCTATGACCATTTTAAAAACCGCCCTCATTTTATCAACCGTAGCCCTCATCTCTTGCTCCGCGCCTGCAAGTAAGGCGCAAACCACGAAGACGAATGGCAAGGCGGGCCAGCCCTATGAAAAACAGTTCCTCGATATGGAAGAAGCCATCATTGCCGGGGGATGTTTTTGGTGCGTGGAATCTGACTTTGAAAAACTTGACGGCGTGATTGATGTGGTATCTGGCTATAGCGGCGGAACACTGGACAATCCAAGCTATAATGATGTAACCGCCGGCGGGACGGGCCATTATGAAGTGGCGCAAATCATTTATGATCCCGCGCACATTACCTACCGCGAATTGATTGACCATTACTGGGAAACCGTGGATCCTACCGACAGCGGCGGGCAGTTTTGTGACCGAGGTGACAGTTACCGCACGGCGATATTTGCGACGCCATACCAAATGGATGACGCGGAAGAATCAAAGGAATATTTGCAATTATCTGGCCGTCTAAATAAACCGATTATTACCCCGATATTGCCTGCCGTGACGTTTTATCCGGCCGAGGATTATCACCAGAATTACTATAAGAAAAAGCCGGTGCGCTATAAATATTACCGTAATAGCTGTGGCCGTGACCGCCGCCTTAAAGCCCTATGGGGCGCGCCGTAGCCTAGCGCGTCGCCAACCTTAGCGCGTGGTCGTGGGAGCGTAACCATAACCCGCCCAAAGTTTAAGTCGCCTTCGCTTACCCCCGCCAAGGTCAATATCTATTTCGCCGAGCCTTTCTAGGCGCGTAAAATCATCGCGAAACATTGCCTCATAATCGGGGTATTTATTGATAATGAGGACGGGCAGGGCATCCGCGCCGCTTGCGAGCAGGGGCTGTGTAGCCTCGGCGTGATTGTGGGCGTGGGCGCGGCGGAGCCACATTTTAAGCGGCGGGTGGCCATCCACCGCGTAATAGGTTTGGCCGTAATATTTGAGGTCATAAAAATGCAGGCGGTTATCCGTGGCGAGCGCGCTAAAGCTTTGCCCTTCATGACCAGCGCTTAGGGCGCGCTCAACGGCGAGCTGTGTGGCCTCCCATCCGCGCAGGCGTTTAAACGCATTGGCTTGTCCGGCTTTATTGGCAAAGCTCGGGGAGAGGGCGGATGCGATAACAAATGCGCCAAGGCCAATATTTACGGCAACAGCGAGAGCCGTAAATTTTTTAGCTTTAAACACAACAACAATATAGCGCGCCGTCAGTAGGCTTCCGGCGCTATAGGTCGTGACGGCCCAATTTGCATTGGCGCGGCTGAGCAAGGCCTGGATAGAAATTAAAATAAGCGGGCTAAGGATAAAGAGCATAAGCCAGCGCCTTTTATCCCCGCTGCCTTCGATATGTTTCCCCCGCAATGCGGCGATAATAGCCATGACGTAAAGCGCAAGGGTAAGCGGGCCAAATACGGCCATTTGGGCGGCCCAAAATTCGGCAAGCTTAAGGGGGTGCAGCCCAAAAGCGGATGGGTTGGTATTAGAGGCCGTATGGCTGAGCGTTGCAAAATCATGGGCAGCGTTCCATGCCATATTAGGCGCAAGAATAAGGGCGGCTATAAGGGTTATGGCGACGCCCTTAAGTGAGAAAAGCGCGCGGCGGGTCGGCGCGTCTATTACGATAGCGCCAAAAATCGCGGGCAGAAAGAAAGCCATGGAGTATTTGGCTAAGAGGCCTATGCCGATAGTTACACCCGTTATAATAGCCCAGCGCCATTGCGGCTTTTCGCGCAATCGCAATATTGCGTAAAGCGCGATAGCCCACAGCAGTAATAGGGCCACATCCGTACTGACCAGCCCCGCCGACAGCGAGACGCCGGGCATAATGCTATAAAGGGTAGCGGCCCAAAACCCGGTCTGGCTATCCCAGAGAAATCGCGCGGTTTTATAGAGCATGGCCGCAGTTAGCATATGCATGATAGGGGAGGAGAGCCGCACGGCCCATTCGCTATCGCCAAAAATCCCCGTGGTCACGGCGATAATCCACGCAATGAGCGGCGGCTTTGAAAAATAGCCCCAATCAAGGTCTTGCGCCCAAGACCAATATTGTGCCTCGTCCCCGTGCAGCCCGACAGAGTAGAAAGGCAGGGCCGCGATGCGAACGGCCATCAAGCCAAGCAAAAACATAACGGTATAGAGCGCATAAGGCTTTGTGTTTACGGGCGTCATGTGCGAGCGTATAGCCTATTAAACAGGGTTTGCCGACAGAATTCTTAGGAAGATGTTGGCTGGCCACGGGGCAGTTCAGGGGAGCTATTGTGTCCATTACGGATGGAAAATCGCGCGCGCTATTACGGGCCATTGGCTGGGGCTTTGTGCTGTTATTTGCCATTGCAATAATTACCCATCTTGCGCGCTCCGCCGTGAAGGGGGATGAGGGGCTGGCGATTAAAATTGCCGTTGCCGCCTTTATTGGCGCGCTGGCTTTGCGCCTTGGCTATCGCCGCGCTGGCCGTGACCTTACGGCTAAATTTATCCCATGGACCAGTATTCCCATTGTTTTAACGGCGCTTTGGGCGGTAAATTCGCGCCTATTTGGAAAGTTTGATATTAGCGCAACCCTATTTCATATGCGCAATAATGTGCAATATGACGGCCTTGCGGCGGACATCGCAGAATTTGCGCTATTTGGCCTATTGGCATTTTTTCTCATTTTGAGCATTCGGTTTTTAGGAAGACGCGACCGCCGTGTGCGCTGGGCAGACAGGCTTTTGGCCCTGCCAATATTACTGATAAACCCACTCTGTATTTTCATATTTGATAGCTATTTCAATCCCGACCTTAAGGCGGTTTCACTCTCTGAGCATTATGTGCAAGCGGAGCTGACAGCGCCGAAAGGGGCGCGCAAAAACTTGATGATTATTTATCTTGAAAGCGTCGAGGATAGCTATTCCAATCCGGTATTCGGCGATGCTTTTGATGGGTTTGATCCCTTGATTGCACGCGGGCTACACCTTGGCGGCGTGACGCAAATCCAAGATACGGGCTGGACGATTGCCGGCATTGTTTCAAGCCAGTGCGGCGTGCCTCTGCTCAGTTACGGCTTGATGATGCATAACCGAATGAAAAACATTGATAGCTTTCTGCCCGGCGCCCATTGCCTTGCTAGCGCCCTAGGGGAGCAAGGCTATCAAACGGTCTATTACGGCGGCGCTGACCTTGATTTTGCTGGCAAAGGCCGGTTTTTAAAAACCCATGGCTATCAAGATGTGCGCGGCACGCAGGACTTCAAAAATGTCATTTCTGGTCCCATAGGCGAATGGGGAATTTATGATGATGACTTGTTTGACCAGGCGCTATTGCGTTTGGGTGAATTAGAGGCGCAATTAGACGCGGACGGGCAGCCCTATCTGTTTTCTATCCTGACCCTCGCCGCCCATTTCCCCAAAGGTTATCCTGCGCCCCTATGCAAGCAATACATTGAAGGCGCAGAGCAAAT
>JAZGFA010000209.1:0-11483 GCA_036478975.1 Robiginitomaculum sp.
TAATGCACGGCGCATTTTTCTTGGCCTGCTCAAACATATCGCGCACGCGGCTCGCGCCGACGCCGACAAACATTTCAACAAAATCAGAACCGGAAATGGTAAAGAATGGAACGCCGGACTCTCCGGCTACGGCGCGGGCCAAAAGGGTCTTACCAGTGCCGGGAGGGCCAACGAGCAAAGCGCCCTTGGGGATTTTCGCGCCAAGGCGCTGAAACTTAGTCGGGTCAACTAGAAACTCTACGATTTCGCGCAAGTCTTCTTTGGCTTCCTCAACCCCCGCAACATCGTCAAATTTCTTGCGGCCACCGGATTCCTCCGTCAGCATTTTCGCCCGTGATTTACCAAAGCCCATAGCGCCGCCGCGGCCACCGCCGCCGCCGCCCTGCATATTGCGCATGAAGAACACATAAAGTCCGACAAGCAAGAGGATAGGCAGAAGGCTCATCAATAAATTGCCGATAAAATTACCGGATTTGGATGGGTTTTTATAATTGACGGTAATGCCTTTGGCCTCAAAACCTTCGCGCACATTATTATCAAGATAGTCAAAAGGCCCAATGGCGGACACTTTCGTGCCATCCGTTTTAGTTGCGCGGTAGGTGTTTTCTTCGATAAAAATTTCTTCGATAGCCCCGTCGCTCGCCAATTGCTCAAGCTCGGTATAGGTTACCTCGCCGGCGCGCCGTCCGGATTTATCGCCCGTTAGGGACATGGAGACCATTAGGATGATGAGGGAAATCATCATGGCCCAGATAATAGTATTTCGGTTTTGCATAAGTCGCGCTTTCGCTCAAAGGGTGTGTCCTTAACATATGGGGGATGTACGTCTAAGGCCAACCCCTAAGACGCAGATAATCCGCCCATATTGTCAGTTTATTTCAGTTTTTCCGCGTCAGCGCCAAAAACTCGCCCCGCCGTAAGGTCTATGGCCTGGAATTCCCCCGTGACCGTTTGAAATTCAAGGGCGGGAACGGCGATAAGTACCTCCCCGCGATAAAAACCGGGCAAGACGCGGCGCACTGCCGGGTCAAATCGCGACAAAGCCGTGCGCGCGGCCTTATCTAATTGCTCACGGCTTGGCCAAAGGGGGCCGAGCGACGCCCCGTCAGCGGGCGCGCTGACCTGATACCGGTTATCCCAAATGGCCGGCTGTGACGGGGCGAGCATGAGGGTAGACGCGCCCTGCCCGCCGCGCCCCAATACGCCGCCGGGGTCGCGGGTGATAAGGAAAGCATTTTTACGCCCGTGAATAATCGCCCCGCCAAGGGTAGCGGCGGCGGGCGCCTCCCCGCCCATTGCCGCCATAAGGCGCTCCACCGATGCCATATCCGCGCGCCGCGCCGCGCCGCCAGAAGCTTTTAAAACCTCCGCCAAGCCGCAGGTCGCCCCTGCAATATTAAGGGCGGCTTTGGGAATGGTGAAAGCCGCCTCTGTTGGCTTTGCGTATTGACTAAGCCAAGCGCGTGCCGCCCGCTGCTCTTCATGGCGGCGCGTTCCATTGCGCGCGGCGAGCGCCAAAGCGCGTTCACGTTCAGCGCTATTTCCCGCAAGGCTGGCGCGCACGCGAACCCGCGCAAACACTGTGTCTTCATTGGACGGGTCGTCAATAAAGGCAATGGAGCGCGCCGCGCATAGGCTCCGCGTCTGCTCTCGCCTCATATCTAGCATGGGCCGCAAAAGGGTCACGCCGCGAAGCTGCGGCCAAATCGGCGCGCGGGTTTTCTCTGCCATGCCCGCAAGGCCGCGCCAGCCTGAGCCAGATAGTTCTCGCATGATAATGGTTTCGGCTTGGTCATTTTGAGTGTGACCGACAAGCAAGCCTTTGGCCCCCAAGGCGCGGCAAGCGCGGCCTAATAGCCCGTAACGCCCCACGCGGGCGCGGGCTTGCACTGCGGATGTAATCTTTGGCGGCGTCCATGTCAGCACGCGCGCCTGCGCGCCGAGGTTTTGCGCTATGCGCGCGGTCTGCTCTGCTTCATCCGCCGAAGCTGAGCGCAGACCATGGTCAACGATAAGCGCGTGAACGGGGCGCCCTTTATCGCGCGCCCAGTCCAAGGTCAGTGACAATAGGGCAAGAGAGTCCGCGCCGCCGGAAACGGCAACGGCAATGACGGCTTCAGGGTCACGGTAATAATCGGCAAGGCGCGCGCCAATACGGCTTAAGTCAACTTTGCTCAAAGAGGGTTTAGCTACACCCTGCACGTTGGCGCTCACGGTCGGCTTTAAATTTCATATCAGCGCTAGCAGATGGAAATTGCATAGGGAAGCTCGCCAGAGTTTGACACGCGCCATCCTGATTACCCATGCCCCGCAATGCGCCAGCTAGGCCAATCATCGCGCTAGGGGCCTTTTCGCCCTCAGGGGCGGCGCGCATGGAGGCGATATAGGCCTCCGCGGCTTCGGCAAATCCGCTTTTAACGTAATAGGTTTCCCCGAGCCAAAAATAAGCATTGCCAACATCTGGGGCATTAGGGTTAAGGTCGATATATTGTTTAAAGGCGAGTTGCGCGCCGCTGAAATCCCCGGAAAGCAGTTTTTCTTGGCCAATGGTTTGCAGCTCCGCCATATCCACGACCGCGCTGCCCATTGTGCCCGACTGCCCTTGTGGGAAAGGCTCAGGCTCAGTCATAGTCGGTGACAGTACGGGCGGCAAAGTTTCGTAAGGTTGGTTTTCATAGGTCGGCGCTGGGGCTGGCTCATAAATCACCGCCCCAGAGGGGGCTGCCATAACGGGAGCGGATTTATAGGCGGAAAGTTCACCCGTCAGCGCGCTGACCTCGGCTTGCAGGGTTTCGCGCTCATAGCGAATCTGCTCAATCTCACCGGTCAAGGCCCGCTGGGCCGCTTCCAGAGAATCCATACGCTGCATCAGGCGCTCCGCCGCGGGGTCGCCGGTTAAAAATCGCCCCTCAAGCGCGCCAATGCGCTGCTCTAGCTGTATATCTTTTGCTATCATCTCTTTTTTGCTTTGCGCAAAGGCGGGAGAAGAAAAGCTAATGGCCACAAAAACAAGGGCCATTAGGGATGTGAATACGGTTTTGAGCATAATTAAGCTTCCAGTTTTTTTGGGCCAAGCCTAAAGTCAGGCTTAGCTATTTGCGCCGCCGACAATCGCCGTATGGCCATTGCGATTAAGCGCCCAAGCTTCCTCGGTAGAGCGGCCATCCATCGGACGCTCCTTGCCATAGGATACGGTGGTGATGCGGCTAGGGTTTACGCCCTGGCTCACGAGAAAGCCTTTAACGGCGTCAGCGCGGCGCGCCCCAAGGGCTAGGTTATATTCGCGGGTTCCGCGCTCATCGGCGTGGCCGCCAACAACAACGATAGTCTCGCCATATTGTGACATCCACTGGGCTTGGCTGCGCAGCACTTCGCGCGCCTGTGATGTAAGATTGTACTGATTATAGCCAAAGAATACGCGATCACCGGCTGTCGCCATGAAATCATCCACGGAGCCGGGCGTAGGGCCGGCAGGAAGCGCCACGTCAACAATTTGCGGCGCAGGCGTTGCAACGGGCACTGGCGCAGGGTCTGGCTTTTTAAAGACGGGCTTGGGCGGGACGCGCTCTGCCACTGGGGCGGGCGTCTCGACAACGGGCTTAGGCTTCGTCGCGCAAGCGCTCATTGCTAGAGTTAATCCGCTTAACGCCACGATACGCAGGCCAAGTTTTACGTTTAGTGTATGTCTACCCATTGTCTCTCTCCACTTTATTATATTTCAGCACTTTAGCAGGCATAGCGCACACTTCAAGGGCGGCCAGCACTGCATTACCATAAGCTTTAGCCTAATTTAGGCCATTTCAAGGCGATTGCGTTTAACGCCCGCGTCTTTGAGTAGGCAGAAGCGGTGACCACGCCGGATCGGACGCGCCGCTTGGGGTTGGCACTTTGCGCATATTCCGTCCGGTTAAATCCACGGACCAAATCTGAGAGCGCCCATTTTGCCCCCGCCCTTCGCGAGTAAATAAAATGACACGGCCATTAGGCGCCCATGTCGGGCCTTCATCCAAATAGCTATCGGTCAGCAGTTTCTCGCCGCTACCATCAATGTTCATCACGCCAATATGAAAACGCCCAGCATGGGATTTTGTAAACGCGATTTTATCCCCGCGCGGAGACCAGACCGGAGCCGTATAGCGCCCTTTGCCAAAGCTAATGCGCTTAGGTTTACGCCCGTCCGCGCCCATAATATAAATTTGCGGTTTGCCGCCCCGATCAGAATTGAACACGATTTTATTGCCCTTCGGATTATAGCTTGGCGAGGTATCAATCCCTGGCGCATTGGTGAGCTGTTTGGACGTGCGGTGGATAAGGTCAAATTCAAAAATTTCCGAATTACCGCGGCGAATTTGCGTCAGCAAAAGCTTATTACCATCGGGGGAAAAACGCGGCGATGTGGTCATGCCCTCAAAAGCGCCAAGCTTCTCGCGGCCATTGGTTTCAATATCCATCAAATAGACTTCAGGCCGGCCACTTTCATAGGAAAGATAAGCAATTTTTTGCGCCGAGCGTTCAAAACGCGGGGTCAGCGCCATGGCGCTACCCGCCAAAAGTGATTTCACATTAGCGCCGTCTTGATCCATAATTTTAAGCCGTTTGGTGCGGTTGACCTTCGGCCCGCTCTCGTCAATGAAAACGATGCGGCTATCAAAATATCCCGCCTCTCCCGTGAGGCGCTTATAAATACTGTCAGAGATTTGGTGGGCAATGCGCCGCCAATTATCGCTAGCCGTGCCAAGGCGCAGGCCTTCTAATTGCGCTTCGCCGTAAATATCCCAAAGCCGGTATTCCACCGTAAGACTGCTATCGGGTTTGCGAATAACCCGGCCCACCACAAGACCTTGCGCCTTTATCACCCGCCAGTCAGCAAAGGTCGGCTGATAGCTAATGTCGCGCTGGGCGGAAGTGAAACTTGCCGGGTCAAGCACGTCAAACAGGCCGGAGCGCTCTAGATTAGCGCTAATCACATCGGCCATGGCATCGGCTATACTCGCGACAGCCGCATCATCAGAGGTGAATTTCGGCACGGCGATACGGATAGGGTCAAATTCGCTCTTGGTAATATCAATGGACAAATCCGCGTGGGCGGCTCCCGCAAATGCAAAACAAACGGCCAGCGCAAGATATAGGCTCGCCGAAAAACGTAAGACTATAGATTTAAGCGATTGAAATATCATGTTTTTATTCCTGTTGGTGCATCTTTTGGATGGAAAGTCAGTGTAAGGCTTTTCCACCGCGCATATTCAGAGCGCGGTAGAAATTTAAACTGTTTGGCATCTTGAACCGCCCGCAGGGCCGATTCCGCCGCCGTGCGGTAAAAATCATCAGAGCGCGCCCGCGCAGCGCTATCGGCGCTAAGCCCTGCCGCCGTGACCGTGCCATCTCGGTCAAGCGATACGCTTACCGTCACGATAAGGCTTTCCAAATCCGGCGCGCCGGACGGTATATGCCAGCTATTATAAACCCGGCGCATAATCGCGTCCTCATAGGAACTTGTCAGCCCCGTGCCTAGGCCTTGGGCGCGGCGCGACAAAGCGGCCTGCTCTATACGGTTACGTTCCCCCTCAAGCATGCGTTGCGGCGCGCCCTCCCCCGTAGCCGTGGCCTTATCCTTACTTTGCGCAAGCAGGGCCGATAAATCGTCAATCGACATGGGTTTTGGCTTAGGCGGCTCTGGCGGCGGGGTTGGTTTTGCATCCGGCTTAGGCTCAGGCTTAACGTCCGCAACTTTAGGATCGGGGTCGGTTTCTGGTTTGGCACTATTTTCCGCCACCACTTTTGGTTCGTCCGCCTTATCGGCTTTAGGCTCATCGGGCTTAGGCTTAGCCGTTAGGACAGACTCCGGCGTCACTTCAGGCTTTGGCGCAGTTGCGGCGGGGCTAGGCTCTACCGCTTCTGGCTCTGGTTTTAACATTGGCTCTGGCGCTTTAATAGCGGCGCGAATATTGGTCACGTCCGAAACCGAATAGATTTTCACAGGAATGATACGGTAATCATCCAGCGCCGATTTAGGCGTATAGATACCGAGTAAGCCTGCGCCAATAATCGCGCCGTGCAAGCCAAGCGATATGGGCAAGCCAAATTTCATTACTTCTCTTCCGGATCGGTCACCAAATTCAAATTGGAAAAACCGGCCTTATTAATACGGGCCATAACCTTCATCACGGCGCCGTAATCCGCGCCTTCATCGGCGCGTAAATGGATGCGCTCATCATAGCCGCTCTGGGCGATAGCCTCTAGGCGCGGGACAACCGTATCAAGGGTGACTTGCAAATCTTGCAAATAAACACTGCCGTCAGAGCTAACAGAAATTAGCAGCGGGTCTTGGGATGTCGGCAGGGCCGTAGCATCAGTTTTCGGCAAATCAATCGCCACGCCAACCGCTAGTTGGGTCGCCGCCACCATAAAGACGATAAGCAGAACAAGCATAACATCGACGAACGGCGTGACGTTAATTTCGGCCATAGGCTGATTGCGGCCCCGCCCGCGCCCGCCGCGTCCGCCGCGCCCTCCGCCTCGCTGGGTCATCATTGCCATTAACGCGCACCTTTAGAGAGTTTGCGAGATAAAATTGCCGACAGCTCATCGGCATAACCCTCTAGGCGAGCGGCGTATTTGTTCACGTCACCGGAAAATTTATTATAGAAAATCACCGCAGGGATAGCGGCGAGCAGCCCCAAAGCGGTAGCGAATAAGGCCTCGGTAATACCTGGAAGCACGGTTGTAAGCCCCGTATTACCGCTATCGGATACGGCGCGAAATGAATTCATAATACCCCAGACCGTGCCAAATAGGCCGATAAAGGGAGAGGCGGAACCCACCGTAGCCAATACGCTTAGGCCCTTTTCAGCCTTTTCCAGTTCACGATTAATAACCAAATTCATCACCCTATCAAGACGCTCACGCGTACCGAATAAATCGCTATCCACCTGCCCGTTCGGGCCTTGGCTCTCGCGCCATTCGCGCATGGCGGCGCTAAAGACACGCCCCATTGGGTCGCGGTTTTCCGTAGCTAGCCCCGCATCAAGCTCTTCTAATGTGCGGCCTGACCAAAACGTCTCTTCAAAATCGGCGGCGCGCTTTTTAAGCACGCGAAACTGGAAAAATTTATCCACGGTCACAACCCATGACCAGATTGAGGCGATAACCAAACCGGCCATCACGATTTTAACAACAATATCCGCCTTTGAAAAAAGCTTAATAAAAGAGAAGTCCGTAGCGGTTTCGCCAAGCGGAGCGCTGCTCACGGCTTGCTGAATAGGGAGAATAAGCGGAGAAATCACGTCGATAATCATATGCATGGAAGGCTTTCTAATCACTAAGGCCGCAATAGGCGACATGGCTACAGTCTAACTAGGGCGATATTAAGGGCACAATGCCCTCGGCGCTAATGAACAAGCGGTAATCTACAGTCCGTAAGAAATTATTAACCATGAGATTAATTTGCAGTAATTATTATTTTGGAAGCAGGTACGGGCGCAATTTATCCATCATTTCCTTTGGCGCACGTCGGGGGCGCCCCGTAAGATCAATGCATGCCGCTTCACTTTCGGCGGTAAGCAAAAGCTCGCTCCCCCGATAAATTTTTTGGCTAACCATTAATCGCGCGCCCGTAAAACTGTCATAGGTGGTCATGACCGATAGGGAGTCATCAATACGCGCCGAGCGGATATAGTCGAGATTGATTTTACGAATAACAAAGGCGAGCGGGATTTCACGTTCTAAAAGCTCCGCGTGGCCAATGCCTGCAAGCCGGAAATAAGAGCTGCGGCCGCGCTCTAAGAATTTCAGATAATTGGCATAATAAACCACGCCGGAAAAATCCGTGTCTTCATAGAAGACCCGCACGGGGTAGTAATGCTCGCGGCCCTTAAAATAACCCATGCTCGGCTCGCTAATGTCCCGCCCTGTTTGATTAGCCATTCTTATCTCCAAACATTTCGCCAATAGGCGCGACGCTTTGCACCGGCGCGGGCGGCGGGTTTAACCCCAAATGGGTATAGGCGCGCCCCGTTGCCACGCGGCCACGCGGCGTGCGCTGTAAAAAGCCCTGCTGTATAAGATAAGGCTCTATCACGTCTTCAATCGCGTCGCGGGCCTCGGACAAGGCCGCCGCCAGCGTATCCGCACCGACAGGCCCGCCGCTAAACATTTGCGTTAGCACGGACAGATAGCGCCTATCTTGGGCGTCCAGGCCGATATGATCAACATCAAGCCGGCGCAGGGCCGCATCCGCCGCAGCCTTATCAATCACGCTCGCCCCCGCATCTTCGGATAAATCGCGAACCCGGCGCAAAAGCCGCCCGGCCACGCGCGGGGTTCCGCGAGAGCGGCGCGCAATTTCACGGCTGCCATCCGCGGTCATTTCCACGCCAAGCTTAGAGCCTGCGCGGGAGACAATTTGGGTTAGCTCCACCTCGTCGTAAAATTCAAGACGCACGGGAATGCCAAAGCGGTCACGTAGCGGGGTTGCCAGAAGCCCTGCCCGCGTGGTCGCGCCGATTAAGGTGAAAGGCGCAAGGTCAATTTTAATCGAGCGCGCCGCCGGCCCTTCGCCGATAATCAAATCGAGTTCAACATCCTCCATCGCCGGATAGAGCACTTCTTCAACGGCAGGGCTAAGGCGATGAATTTCGTCAATAAATAGCACGTCGCGCGGCTCAAGATTAGTCAGCAGCGCCGCAAGGTCGCCCGCCTTTGATATAATTGGGCCGGAGGTGGAACGAAAATTAACCCCAAGCTCGCGCGCAACGATTTGCGCCAAAGTGGTTTTACCAAGGCCGGGCGGGCCGCTGAGCAAGAGATGGTCCAGCGCTTCGCCGCGCCGGCTCGCCGCCTCAACATAGACCTTAAGGTTTGAAATGGCGGTTTTTTGCCCGACAAAATCGTCAAAGCTTAGCGGACGCAAGGCGCGGTCACGGCCATCGCCGATTTGCACGTCGCCATCTATAATGCGCTCATCATCCATTACTTCGCCAATTCCTTAAGCGCCGCTTTCACAAGCGCGTTTAACGCTAAGCCTTCATTATCCCTAGCCGCAATCGCCACGGCCCGTAAAGCTTCGCTTTGGCCAATGCCCAAATTAACCAGAGCAGAGATAGCGTCCTTTTGATGTGACGGCGCGCCGCCTTCTTGCTTGCCTGTTTCGCCGGTAGCAAAATGGGCCGGCATAGCGCCAAGTGCGCCGCGCCCTATGGGCGGCGGCTTTCCCGATAAATCAGAGACAATGCGACTCGCAAGGCTTGGCCCTACCCCCTTAGCGCGGCCAAAGGCGGCCTTATCCTCTAGGCTTGCGGCGGATAAAATATCCTCAGGCCGCATAATATCGAGTATGGCTAGCGCCGCTTTCGGCCCGACCTTTTGCACGGTTTGAAGCCGCACAAACCAAGCGCGGTCTTCCTCACTGGCAAAACCAAATAGGGTTATTGCCTGCTCGCGTACATGGGTTTCCACATGCAAGCGCGCCGCCTGCCCCTCGGTCAGGGCGCTTAGGGTGCGCGTGCCGCATTTAACCAAATAGCCGACGCCGTTAACGTCAATAATAGCCTCCCCCATGCCCGCCATAAGGCAGGTTCCTGTTAGCATTCCTATCATGAGGCGCGCCTTCGCTCTAATGTGGCTTGGTGGCTGACCCTTTGGGCGTGGCAGACGGCTATGGCGAGGGCGTCGGCGGCGTCGCCGGCCTTAACCCCGCATCCGGGCATTAGCACATTCATCATCGCGGCGACCTGCGCTTTATCCGCAGCCCCCGTGCCGACCACGGCTTTTTTAATCGTGCGCGGAGAATATTCTCCAACGGTCAAGCCCGCCTGCGCGGGAGCCAGCAGGCATATGGCGCGGGCATGGCCGAGCTTTAGGGCGCTCATCGCATTGTTTTTCATGAAAGCCTCTTCAACGGCGGCGCTATCGGGGTGGTGAATTTCAATGACCTCGCGCAAGGCCTCAAATAAAACATTCAGGCGCACGCTTAAATCGGCTTTCACCGGCGGCTTTATGACGCCATGCGCAATATGGCGCAAAGACAGGCCGCGCGCCTCAATGATGCCCCAACCGCAAGCGCGAAGGCTAGGATCTATTCCGAGTATGCGAAGCGTGTGATTCATATTAGAACAGTAGGGGAACATCAGCCCCGCGCCAAGGGAAAAGAGGTTAACGCAAGCTTAACCACGCCTATCCATCTTTTTTTAACCGCCCAAGTGCTATGGTCTTATTTCTTGTGGGACTGTAGGAGTTAACAATGACCTTTTTAAAACGCTTCACGGCTGATACTTCCGGGGCCACAGCCATAGAATATGGCTTACTGGCCGCCTTGCTCGGCGTGGCTATTATTGGCGGAGCGAATGCCATTGGCAATCAAACCACTGGCATTTTCGCAGTGGTCGACAATAAAATAAATTAAGCCTGAGCCCAAAAAAGGCTACCAAGTCGCGTTTTAGCCACATTCCCTCTAAAGTTTCAAACAATTGCCACACTAGCAGCAAAACTGCGCCCTATTGCGCCTTCATAACAGCCTCATACCCGAAATAACTCGGGAACAAGCGCTAGGAGGCACATATGACACGCATATTCACAAAAATTTCTACATTAACGTTAACAGCTATGGGCCTGGCCCTGACATTAGCGCCCAGCGCTTTGGCGGGAGAAGTGGCGACCCCGCGCCTTAAACCTATGGCAGGCTCCCTAACGACTTATATCGGCATTGCCCGCATTGATGAAGGCCGCTTGACCATTGCGCCGGAAAATGAACGCAACGCCTGGAGCTCCCTTGCCAAGCAAGTTCACGGCATAGCCACATTAGCCCCCGTAACCCCGCATAGTCTACGCGAGGTCAGCGCGCCCTACCCCGAGGGCACATGGCTTAATGATAATAGTTTTGATGAAATCCGCATGGCGGCGACCGAGCAAGGACAACGTTACGTGCTAATCTACGGCCAAGGGCTTGACGCCGCGCGCGACAGTTTTGGCGGAAAAGCGATTACGGATACAGGGTTTGCGGTTTCAGATCAAAACAATAGCTCACCAAAGGGCGAGCTTAAGGGCTACCTCGTGGGCAGTTATAGCGGCACGATTTACGCAATTGTCACCAGTAATGCTAAGGAAAACGCCATTGAAGACTTCACCACACATGTGGGGCAAATGCTTGAAAAATCAGATGCGAGCGAAGAGCCTGTAACGGCAAGTTAGTTCAAATTTCGCGCGCTCGCTCCCCCTAAAGGGCGCGCGATAACCCGCTCTGCGCCTTCCATTTGGCTGGCGCAGAGCGGTTTTTTTATGTGTTAGGCCGTTTAGCCTTCGCTAACGCCATTGCCAGAAACAACGTCGGCCTGGGCCGCATTCATAACAGCCGCTTCAAGCGCGCTATCATCCGCTGAGTCTTTTTCTTTCTTGATGGTGAAAGGGTCAGATGCGGCGGTTTTGCCTTTAAAAGCTTGCGCCGTGAAGGTTTTACCTTCCCATTCGCCCTTTACGCTATATTTCGCGCC
>JAZGFA010000210.1:0-3278 GCA_036478975.1 Robiginitomaculum sp.
CTGAACATCAACAAACCGAACAGGCCGCCTATATCGAAGAGAACCGTGTCCAAGAACACCGCCCAGCGCAAGTTTTGGGCGTGGCCGGAGCCGCCGCGATGCAAGCCAAAATCATGGATGCTTTCACCCCGGCGCCGCTACCTTCAGCCGCCGCCTCGGCCGCGCCGCCTAATCCTTACTTAACCGAAGTCCCGAAAACAGACCCGCCGCCGCCTGAGCGCGAGGCCCATATGCCGCTGGAATTTGATCCGGCGACAATGCTGCCAACCCCGCAGCCTGTTCAGGCAGCTCCGCAAGCACCGGCCCCGCCAACCGCGCATCATTTTGATGCCGCCGACCCCCCCGCCGCCGAGCCGTTAACACAGCAAAGCCCGCCGCCTTTTACACCAGACCCGAAGGCGCCGCCAGCGCTTGATATACCTTATGCCGACCCCGCCTATGCCGAAGGCGACCCGACAATGGATAAGGCCCGTATTGGCGGCCCTGGCCCTAACGCCGGCGCCGGAAAGCTGGGCGATACATTAAGCAATCTGCCCAAACTAACAGGCCGCAATCTACGCATTGCCGCTTTAGCAACAGGGGTTGCCGTTATTGGGTTAATTGCGATTAAAGGCCTCATGGGCGGCGATAAAGCCCCGACAGATTTGACCGCAGCTGCGCCGGTAATAGAACAAGTCGGCGCGCCCGTAAGCATTCCTCCTGTTGCGGCCAATATCACTATCGCGCCCATCGGTGATTATGCCGATAATCGGGCTGTAAATATCCCGGCCAAAGGCGAAGCTGCCAAGACTTTGACGGCCGCCGTAGCGGCGGGCAATAAAATCGCGCAATTCCAGCTTGGCCTGTCTTATCTGGAGCAAGGCCGCACGGATGAAGGCGTTGACCTTATCCGCAAATCCGCCAATCAAAACCAGCCTGCCGCGCAATACCGCCTCGCGAAATTATACGAGATTGGCGAAGGCGTGGCGCAAGATTCCGAGATGGCGCGCCAACTAACGGAGCGCGCGGCGCGTAATGGCAACCGCATCGCCATGCATGATCTTGCATTATATTACGCCGAAGGCCGGGGCGGGGTGGAAACCGACTTGCCGACCGCCGCCAAATGGTTTGAAAAAGCGGCCGAGCGCGGCGTCGTCGACTCGCAATTTAATCTCGGCGTCTTATTTGAGAGCGGCCAAGGCCTGCCTAAAAATGTTCCCGATGCCTTTGTTTGGTATTCCATTGCCGCCACACAAGGCGACCAATTTGCCAAGACACGGGTGGGTGTCCTTAGCGATACGCTACCCGAAGCTGATGTGACGGCAGCGGCGGCGCGGGCCGCAAGATTTTCGCCCGTCAAAATCGACGAAGCTGCCAATGGCATTTTTCGCAACGTGCCTTGGGCCAAGGTAAATAATGAAAAGGCCCGGCAGACCACACAAGTGCGCCGCGCCCAGCAATTACTCACCGAAATCGGCTTTGATATTGGCGGTGCAGACGGTTCTATCGGGCCGCGCACCAAAGCCGCCATTATCAGTTTTGAGCGCAGTAATAGCCTGCCCGAAACAGGGCGGGTGAATACCGACCTGATTGACCGTCTGGAATTAGCCTCCGGCGCGTAAAGGTTTACTTTTTTGCTTGGTTTGTTATGGCGCATATGTGAGCGCTATAGTGACATTAGACCTAGCCGTATCTGCCGAGGATATTGCGGCGGTTAAATCCATATTTATGGAATATATGCGCTTTATCGAAGACTATCTTGGCGAGTCGCTGAACTTTCAAGGCACGGAAAAAGAATTTGCCGAATTTCCGCATATTTATGACGCGCTTTTGCTCGCAAAACTGGACGATAGGCCCGTCGCCGCCTGCGGTATCAAACCCTTCAAGCCGGGAATTTGTGAATTAAAGCGTCTCTATTGCCGCCCCGCCGGGCGCGGCCATAAATTGGGATTAAAACTGACGGAGGCTTCCATCGCAAATGCGCGGGCACGGGGGTATAAACAAATGTTCCTCGATACAGATCCCGGCTTAGTCAGTGCTAATGCAATTTACGAAGGGTTGGGCTTTACCGATATCGAGCGTTATTACGACAACCCGATGGGCTGCTCTCGCTATATGGCGCTCGACTTATAGACCCCATTTTTGGCGGTGAAAGGCCCAGGCCGTTTCAATAATATTTTCCAGACCGGAATGTTGCGGCGTAAAGCCCAGCACCTCTTTGGCGCGGGCCGCATTGGCGTAAAGCTGGGTAAGGTCACCTTCGCGGCGCGGCGCGGCGGCGTAAGGCACGGCATGGCCTGTCACGCGCTCAATCATTTGCAGGATTTCAAGGTTGCTGACGCCCTGCCCTGTGCCGAGATTGAGCTCTGCCTTATCCAGCCCGCCGTCAAAAGCCTTCAGCGCCAGAATATGCGCCCGCGCAATATCGCTGACATGGATATAATCGCGCACGCAGGTGCCGTCGGGCGTGTCGTAATCCATCCCGAAGAGCTTCATCTTTTGGCCCAGACCCGCCGCTGATTTTAGCGCGTTAGGTACGAGATGGGTTTCAGGGTCATGTTCTTCGCCGATCTCGCCGTCTTTATCCGCGCCCGAAGCATTAAAATAACGCAAAGTAACATATTTCATCCCGTAAGCTTTGTGGAAGCTCTGGATCATATGCTCGATGGCGAGTTTGGTTTTACCGTAAACACTGACCGGTAATTGCGGTTCGGTCTCAAAAAGCGGCATGTTTTGCGTCTCGCCATAGGTCGCGCAGGTCGAGGAGAAAATCAGCTGCTCCGCCGCGGTCTCTTGCATCGCCATGAGCAGGTTGAGCGCGCCGGAGACATTGTTTTCATAAAACTCCGCCGGCTCTTTTTCGCCCGTTCCGACCTCGATAGAGCTGGCGAGATGGATAATGGTTTTAACGTCTTTATGTTTGGCAAATGCCGCGTTCAAAGCCGCCCTGTCCCTCACATCTACATCGACATAATTCCCCCATTTGACCGCATGTTTATGGCCCGAGGAAAAATTATCAAAAACAATGGGCGTGCCGCCATTGGCATGAATAGCCTTGCAAACATGAGCGCCAATATAACCGGCCCCGCCGACAACGATTAGTTCCCGGCCATTTAAATTATGTATCAAATCACTCATAGAGGATATCTATCAAGTTACGCTACGGGTTCAAGATTTATCGAGGCCAGGTCCCCCGCCCCCGCGCGGGGGGTCTCCTACCACAAAGGCTTGACCTAAATTGAACGAGACCCCCGCGCGGGGGCGGGGGACACTATAGGAAGAAGCCGCTTTAATAAAAA
>JAZGFA010000211.1:0-4562 GCA_036478975.1 Robiginitomaculum sp.
TCTAGGGCCAAATCATCGGTTTCTGAGAGGATAAGCCGTAAATAGGCATGGGCGTCGCGGATTTCGGCCCGCTCAAAGAAACGCGGCCCGCCAATGACCCGGTAGGGCAGGCCGAGCATGATAAAGCGCTCCTCAAAGGCGCGCATTTGCCGCGAGGCGCGCACGAGTATGGAAACATCATTATATTTGCGGCCCTTAGAGTGCCAGTTCTCAATTTCGGCGCTAATGGCGCGCGCTTCCGCTTGCCCGTCCCAAACCCCGCTAATGCTGACTTTTTCCCCGCCTTCGTCCGCCGTCCACAGGGTCTTGCCGAGCCGGCCTTCATTGGCTTTAATCAGGCCGGATGCGGCGGCGAGAATATGCTCGGTGGAGCGGTAATTGCGCTCAAGCTTGATAACGGCGCAACCGGGAAAGTCCTTTTCAAAGCGCAAAATGTTTTCAACCTGCGCCCCGCGCCAGCCGTAAATGGACTGATCGTCATCGCCGACCACGCACAGATTATTAGACCCTTGGGCAAAGAGGCGGAGCCAGAGATATTGGCAAACATTGGTATCTTGATACTCATCGACCAAAATATAGCGAAATTTCGCGTGATATTTGGCAAGGACATCTGGGTTTTTCTGTAAAAGCGTCACGCAATGCAGCAGTAAATCGCCAAAATCGACAGCGTTTAACGTCAAAAGCCGTTTTTGATAAGCCTCATAAAGCGCCTTGCCTTGGCCATTGCCAAAGCTATAGCCTTCACTCGTGCTGATCTTATCGGGGGTAAGGCCGCGATTTTTCCAGCCATCAATCATATTGGCTAATGTGCGCGGCGTGTGGCGCTTTACGTCGATATTATGGGCGGTGATGATTTGCTTAAGCAGGCGAAGCTGGTCATCCGTGTCGAGAATAGTGAAGCTTGATTTAAGCCCGACAAGCTCCGCGTGGATACGCAGGATTTTGGCGCTGACGGAATGGAATGTGCCGAGCCATGGCAGGCCTTCCGCTTGGCTATCACGCCCCGTATGCAGAAGCTTGCCCGCGCGCTCTCGCATTTCGCGCGCCGCCTTATTGGTGAAGGTAACGCACAGAATTTGCGAAGGGTAAGCACGGCCGGTTTTAAGGATATGGGCAAGGCGGCAGGTTAGCACGCGCGTTTTGCCCGTGCCCGCGCCGGCTAATACAAGAACCGACCCCTCTACGGTTTTCACCGCGCGCTTTTGCTCTGGGTTTAAGCCTTCAAGATAGGTCTTATCATTGCCCGCAAGGCCAGACATAACCTGCTGTGATAGGCTAGAGGCGGGCGGCGGCGGGGGCGCAGGGCGGAACGAATCGGAGCTAGACATGAACGGAACATAAGGCAAACGCGCGCGGGTTTAAAGGGTTTAACGGCGCAAGGCGCATAAGAAATCCTCCGTCATCGGTCGCGCTATTCCCCCTTGCTTTTTCCCGCGCTTTAGGGTCATTTGCGCCCGACATTTAGACTCGATTGAGAGACAGCTATCATGAGCGCTTCAAAGACACCAAAAAACGGCCTGACCTACGCGGATGCGGGGGTTGATATTGATGCGGGCGATAGCCTTATCGAGATGATTAAGCCGATGGCCAAGTCCACGCGTCGCCCCGGAGCCGAGGCGGCCCTTGGCGGTTTTGGCGGGGCGTTTGACCTAAAGGCGGCGGGCTATGATGATCCGGTGTTGATTTCTGGCACGGACGGGGTAGGGACAAAGCTGCGCATCGCCATTGATAGCGAAACCCTAGATACGGTGGGGATTGATTTGGTTGCGATGTGCGTCAATGACGTATTGGCTAACGGCGCGGAGCCGTTATTTTTCCTCGACTATTTTGCTACGGGCAAGCTTGAGACGGCCAAGGCGGCTTTGGTTGTAAGCGGCATTGCCGAGGGCTGCCGCCAGTCAAATTGCGCGCTTATTGGCGGGGAAACCGCCGAAATGCCCGGCATGTATGAGGGCGATGACTTTGATTTGGCCGGCTTTGTTGTCGGCGCTGCGGAGCGTGACCGCATGTTGCCGCTTCGCGAAGATATGAAAGCTGGCGACGCGCTCATTGGCGTGGCTTCATCGGGGCCGCACTCCAATGGCTATTCGCTTATCCGTAAAATTGTTGAAATATCCGGCCTGACTTGGAGCGACCCCGCTCCGTTTGCGCCAGAGCAAACCCTTGCCAAAGCTTTGCTGACCCCAACTAAAATTTATATCAAGTCTATATTGCCGCTGATTAAATCGCGCTCCATGAAAGGGCTAGCCCACATTACCGGCGGCGGCCTTACCGAGAACACGCCGCGCATGCTCCCTGACCATTTAACGGCGGATTATGATATGAAGGCGTGGCCGCGCCCGGCCGTATTTAACTGGCTACAAGAGACGGGCAATGTCGCGGAGAGCGAGATGCAGCGCGCCTTTAATTGCGGCATTGGCCTGTCCATCGTCGTTGCGCCTGAGAACGTTGACGCTGTGCTTACCCACCTTAAAGCTAGCGGCGAAACCGCTTGGGTTATTGGCGCTTTGGTAGAAAAATAATGACGACAAATGCGCGCATTAATACCGCCGTACTGATTTCTGGCGGCGGCACGAATATGCAAGCGCTCGCGCGCGCGGCGCAGGCCGCAGATTATCCTGCAAATATTAGTTTAGTGATTTCCAACCGCCCAGACGTTTTGGGCCTTGAGCGGGCGAGGGCGCTCGGCGTGCAAGCTATGGCGATTGACCATAAACCCTTTAAAACCCGCGAGGGGTTTGAGCGCGCCCTTGACGCGGTGCTGCGCCAAGCGGGCATTGAGCTGATTTGCTGCGCCGGATTTATGCGGGTTCTTACCCCGTGGTTTGTGTCGCGCTGGCCGGGGGCTATTATCAATATCCATCCTTCGCTACTGCCAAAATATAAGGGCCTGCACACCCATAGGCGCGCCTTAGAGGCGGGGGACGGTGAGCATGGGGCCAGCGTGCATTATGTCAGTGAAGAGCTTGACGGCGGCGCGGTGATTGCTCAAACGCGGGTCAAAGTTAGCGCCGATGATGACGAACAATCCTTGACGCGAAAAGTACTAGCGAAAGAACATAGGCTCTACGTGCAAAGCCTAAAACGCGTGGCGCAGGCCCTGTTAACCGCGCGCTAACCATGGTGCTGATTTAGGCTTTGTTAACGCTGTTTATCAAGCATAATGAAACGGCTTGTCCGTATATTTCCCTCTAATGCTGACAGTGCGTCAGTTTTTCTGCTGGGAAATGGGTATGACAAAACAATATTTAAAACAGTCGTTCTTGCAACGCTTTAAACAGGACACACGCGGCACATTTGCCGTGATATGGGCTGTTTCCATGACGGCCGTAGTGTTTACCGTTGGTGCGGCTTATGATTATACAAAGCTTAGCGCCGCGCATATGAAAGCCCAAGATATTTCCGATATGGTTGCGCTTAGCGCCGCCGTATATATTCGTGACCATGAGGGCGACGCGCCCGATGATGATGCGAAGGGCTTTCGTGACGGCCAAAAATATTATGTTGAGGATGCGCTCGGGATTAATCTTGATCCCTATGTGAATTCGAGCCGAAACGCTGATGGAAGCACGGATGAGCGCGAACGCCCATCTTTTAAGGTGCGCTATGATTACCCAACATCTGGACAAGTACAGGTTATCGTTGAGGGGCAATCTAAACCTGCCTTTATGAGTATTGTCGGTGTTGGCATGCTTGATTTTTCATCGAAATCCAATGTTAGCTATAAAACAAATGATATTAAAGACCCGGCTACGGTTATCTTGGTTCTGGACAATTCTGGCTCCATGGGCTGGGCTGATGGCGGCCGTTATGCCTCAGGAACGCGGCGCATAACCAGTTTGAAAGCCAGCGTAAAAGACTTCATGGTGAAGCTAGATACGCTATTGGCAAGCCGCACAAATGCGCAACAGGGTGTTCTGCGCACCGGATTAGCGCCCTATAGTAGCCATTTCATTTCTGAGAAAGCCGTGGCGCCTAATTGGCAAGAGCCGGTGCTAACCAATCAGCAAGTTAATGCTATGAGTGCTGGCGGCGCCACGAACTCATCCGGCGCTATGGCGCAAGCAAAAACGTGGATGGACGGTGAAAATACCGCGCATCGTATCGAACATGGTAATGATGAACCTCTGAAATATGTGGTTTTCATGACGGATGGGGTTAATGACACGACAGGCCAGACATGTACGGCCATTACGGGCCATTGGCATTATCGCCACTACTATTACGGCACAATAAGCCATAAAAGTTATGAAAGCTGGTATGCGGGCTGGGATAGGGTTTGGGTTAAAAAGAGCGATGAAGATTCGGGCAGCAACCGGTATTATTGGGAAGAGCAACAGAAATGCACGAACTACTCAGCCTATGATTCGCAAACCGTTGCGAGTTGCAATGCGATGAAACAAATGACACCTCCGGTGAAGATTTACTCCATCGGCTATGCACTCACTATTAATTCGAGTACGCCGCAATGGCGCAGAGATGAAGTAGCACAGGCTCAGGCTCTGCTTAAGGGCTGCGCAACTGATGACCCGAATGATGCATATTTCTATGACGCCGCCGAC
>JAZGFA010000212.1:0-2689 GCA_036478975.1 Robiginitomaculum sp.
GCGCCGCTGCGCCAGCCTTTGCCGTCAATCACCTGTTCATTGGCGAGCACAGTATTATCCACCGGATCCCAATTGACTTTCGCGGTCTTGCGATAGACGAGGCCTTTGTCCCAGAACTTAAGGAAAATCGCTTGTTGCTGTTTGTAATAGGCCTCGTCGCTGGTGGCGAATTCGCGGCTCCAATCGAGCGCAAACCCGAGCCGTTTGAGCGGCTCTTTCATCGCGTCGATATTGCTGTAAGTCCAATCTTTGGGATGGCCGCCAATCTCTATCGCGGCGTTTTCGGCGGGCATACCAAATGAGTCCCAGCCCATAGGGTGCAGCACTTCAAAGCCTTGCGCCTTCTTATAACGGGCGACAACATCGCCCATGGCGTAATTGCGCACATGTCCCATATGAATACGGCCTGATGGGTAGGGGAACATTTCAAGGGCGTAGAATTTGGGCGCATCGGAATTATCATCGGCGCGGTAAACATCGCGCTCATCCCAAAGCGCCTGCCAGCGCGGCTCGACCTCGGCGGCATTATAACGGCTGTCGTCACTCATATTTAAATCTCAATTTTGAGCGATGACAGGCCGCGGATTACTGGCTATCGACCGTCGCGATGTAAAGCTGGCGGGCGCGGGTTAGAATCGCATTTTCAATCTGGCGAGATGTATCGGCATCGGTGGCCGCGTCCTGCCAGCCGCTAGCTGTGCGGGTCTGTTTGAAGATTGAAGTCTTGAGCGCGTCGGCGCGTAGATTGGTATCCAGAATATAGACATTGGCCTTGAAGCGCTCATTGGGCGCTTCGGCGCTGGCATACCAATCGGTGACAATAACGCCGCCAAAAGGATCGACTTGCGCCAGCGGCATGAAGTTCAGCGTCTCAAGGCTGGCGCGCCAAAGGTAAGAGTTAACGCCCATATTCGGCGCTTGGGCTGTAGCGCGGGCCTTTGAGACTTTTTTGGCTTTGCTTTTGCCAATGCCCAAAGTGCCGCAGCCGCCGAGAAGGACAGAGGCCATTAGGGACGAGGCCAAAAGGGCTGTAAAACGGGTCGGTTTCATAAAGAGCTCCGAAAGAGGGGGTAAGCGTTCAAATCATTTCGGGCGTTATAGCACTTAAAACCCTCGCGCCTAGCCTTTCTGTCAGAAAATGACGCAGGGCGAAAACGGCATAAACCCCCATAAAACCGCCTTGTTTTAGGATTTGTTAACCATTTTTTAGGATGCGGGGCGTCAATATTAACCTTTATGGTCCGCTGATTTGCAAGTGATTTGCGATATGGCGCGCCTATCAGGTTTTGGGAGACCGTCATGCCGGGCTTAATTCGCGTAAAAACATTCTGGGTTCCTGTGGTCATTGCCGGCCTAGGCGCGATGACTGTGGCCAGCGCCCAGACATCCGGTTCGCCCTTTGCGGTCAAGAAAAAGAAACAGGCCTGGGAGACTGCCGCGCCTGTTACGTCTGGGCCCGTCACGTCTGTGCCCACTACGCCCACGCCAGCTGTGCCAAATTATACAGGGCCTTTGACGCCGTCCGCGCCCAGCGGTTCCAATTATGAGTATAAGCCCGCGCCCTCGCTTCAACCTTATGAAGGGCAAGGCGCATCTATGGCAGGGCCGCCTCCAGCACCCGCACCAACAAGCGGGGCTTATTTCCCGGGACGGGAACAAGGCCAGCAGGCACAGCCATTGCCAGATTATACCCAAGGGCCAAAGTACGGCCAACCTCCCAATTACGGGCAGCCCAGCGCGCCGGGGCGCATGACGCAAAGGATGCCGGGGCAGAGAAAACAATTCATCAAACAATCTTGGAAAGACAAATATGGTCTGGGTAAAATCAAGCTTGTCTTTGACGGCTTTATTCGCGGCGGCGCGGCGGCGGTGCAGCGCAAGACAGCGGCGGGGAGTAATTGGCACGAGGACTTCATCGCCGATAGTGCCGTTGAATTTGAAGCCAGCACAATCACCCGAGGCGGGCTTGAATATGGCGTCAATGTCGAAATTCGCGGGCAATATGATAAATACCGCAAAGGCTTTGGCGGCCGCGTTGGCGATTGCCCGCCCGGCATTGCCGGATGTAATTCGGTTTTGGTTGGCGGCACGCCCACCTCTGTGCGCGGTCACACATCGCGCTTCTACGCTTCGGGCCCGGCCAATCAGGACGAGGTTCAGGTCGGGATTGAAAGCCTGCATATCTTCTTGCGTTCCGCTTATGGCGACGTGACCCTCGGGCGCGATGACGGCGCCGCCTATCTGTTCTCGCTCGGCGCGCCGAGCTTGCTGGCGGTTAATGCTTCCAACTCGCCAGTGGATTACACCGGACTGGACAGCGTTAAGACCGTCAATGACGCGTCTGGATTTGCTGAAAAACTGACCTATACCAGCCCGCGTCTTCTCGGCGATAAAATCGGGGTCGGCGTACAGTTCGGCGTATCTTACGCGCCCGGCATTAATGTCTGCGGCGTTGATTATTGCGTCAAAAGCGATTTCAAAGACCCCTCCGGCGCCATCTCGCCTGACCTTGAAAACGTCATGGAGCTCGGCCTGTCGCTTGACCGTAAATTTGATAACGGGCTCGGCATTGAAGTCACCGGCTCTTATGCCCGCGCGAGCGAACAAAGCGGGTTTGCCGCCTTTGACGACCTTAGCGCTTGGAATACCGGCATCGAGGTCACGCTCGCCGACTGGACGGTTGGCGGCT
>JAZGFA010000213.1:0-2135 GCA_036478975.1 Robiginitomaculum sp.
TGCCCGGCGCAACATGCAAAGCTTTGATAACCCCGTCCATCGGCGCGGTGACAATAAAGGGCGCGCTAGCGACAATTTCCGCCGGAGCAAGGCTGGTGACCGGCACGGGAATGCACAGGATAAGCGCGCTTAAAATAGCCGCGCCGCTAAGCCATAATTTCTTTTTCCCCGACAGGCGGGAGCGTTTCTTTGTGCCAAGCGCTGTCCATTGCAGCCCGTAAATTTGCGCAAGGCGGGTCGGGATATGGAGGTCTTTTTCCTCCCATTTACGCTCGCGGGTAAACAGTAATCCGCCGCGCGCGGGGTCCGGAGCAAACGGGGCGTAAAATCCATTTAAAAACGGATAGTCAAACCCGCCATCCGCTTTGGGGTCGAGGCCAAAGGGCAGGGGTTTTGACAGGTCATGGGCGCGTGATAAATGGCTCAACTGGCGCGATATCCACTGCACAAGCGGCGCGTTTTTCTCGACCACGGCTTGGCTAGATATGGCTTCAAATTTAAACTTATGACCGGAGCGGGTTAGCAAAAATATATGGCCGGTTTCGACGAGGGCGCGCGGCTTATTCACCGCCACATGTTTAAGGGCGAGCCTGTCGCTACACCCCATAGCCTCGCCCTCTAGGGCGAGCAGGATTTGCAGCGCGGATGGCTTGGCCATATCCGGCTTCGGGGCATCAGGCTTTGCAGTTTCTGGCTTTGGGGCGGGGCGGGTTTCGCTTTTCACAATTTTTACCGGGGCGCCCATTAGAGCGCGCTGACTTTATCAGCCTTGCGGGCCTGCTGGGACGGCGGGGTGAAGCGTGCCACCCCGCTCATTCCTGGCAAAACGCCCTTCGCGCCGCGCGTAAATTTAGCCGTGACCTCAATGGTTTGGCTGACCGGATCGACAGCGGCCCCAAGGCGGACAATTTTACCCGTGTAAACTTGGCCGGTCTCGTCAACGGTGAATTCAAATGTTTCGCCGGATTTCATCCAGCGCATCCACGCGGAGGGGGCAATCAGGTCAATCTCTAACCGGCCCGCGCGAATGATAGAATAGAGCGGGGAGCCGAGGGACGGGCTGTCATAATTTGAAACGTAACGGGTCTTCACGCTGCCGGCGTAAGGGGCATAAACCGCGCAGTTTTTTAGGCGGGCTTTAGCGACCATCAGGTCGGCTCCGGCGCGAGCCGTATCGGCGCTTGCCATGGATTCTTCTAAATCCCCCGCCGCCCCAAGGGCGAGCAGTTCTTTGACATTATCATGTTTAACTGTAAGGGCGGCGAGGGCGTGCTCTAAGGCTTTTGCCTCCGCCTCTTGCTGCTGGCAATCAAAGCGGGCGAGCAAGGCGCCTTTTTTAAAATATTGCCCCGGCTTATAGGGCAGACGTGTCAGGCGCGCCGACATGCTCGCGCCAATTTCAGAGGTTTGGGCCGCTTTGATAACCCCGCGCGCCTCTGTTTTCGGCGCTGGCTCCAGCTCTGGCTCTGGGTTAATGGGGTCAAAACCGCTTACCGTCGGGCCGTCCATCATTAAATCCTCAAAGGGAGTAATCTGCGCGAGGGCGCTTTGCGGCGCGATAAAGCCAACAAAAAAGAGTGCCGCGCACAGACATTTGATAGGGCGCTGGCTTTGGGCGGGTTTAATTTCTGGCAGAGGGCAAGAGGTCATCGAATCATCCTTAAAGCATATATACACGCATTAAGAGTGTTTTATATTAAAATATACTTAAAGAGGTTTAGGTTTTACAGCCCCGCAACCTTACCCACTTTAACCATCACGCTCGGCAGGGCGTATTTTTCTAGGGAGTCGGTCTTGGCCCAAATACCATTTAACGCAACCGTATCGCCAGCCGCAAGCTCTGCCATATAGACGGTTAGCTCCAATCGAAAATGGGTGAACACATGGGTGATGGTGCCTGCCTCTTGCCAATTGCGCTTGGCGGGGGCGGCGTTAAGCCAAGTGGATTTGGCGGCCTTATCTTCGCTCCAATCGCTTCCGGAAAATTCCATCATACCGCCAAGCAGGCCCGTATCGGGGCGGCGCGACAATAGGACTTCATCCGCCCGCCGCAAAACAAAGGCCGCGCCGTAGCGGGTCTTAAGCTTGGGCTTTTTAGTTTTGCGCGGATAGGATTGCGGCTCGCCAAGGGCGCG
>JAZGFA010000214.1:0-3404 GCA_036478975.1 Robiginitomaculum sp.
CATTTACGGTCGTCGCCCCTGCGCCGATAAGCACGGCAAAATAATGGGTGTCGAGACATTCAGCCGAGCGTACTAAGAGCGAGCAAAATGCGCGCAAGCCCTTTTCGTGTAAATAGGTTTGCACCGCGCCAACACACAATATCATCGGGGCGGCAATGCGCTCTGCCCCCGCATATTCATCGGTTAAAATTATGTTCTCTATGCCCGCTTTCACCGCCGATTCCGCTTCGGATTTAATGCGCTCTATACAGGCGCGCAAAGCGTTTCCAGCCGGAGCGCCCATGTTTGGCGCGGCGAAACTGGTATCAATAATAGCCAGGTTTTTCCCGACCATTTTGACGTAGCGCTGATACATGCCCGTGGTCATCACAGGGCTGTCTAGCACATACATTTGATTGGTTTGGGAGGAGCTATCATTAAGAATATTGCGCAAATTTCTAAAGCGCGTTTTGAGTCCCATAACGCGGGTTTCCCGCAATGGATCAATTGGCGGGTTTGTCACCTGCGCGAAATTTTGCCGAAAGAAATGCGATAGCGGCCGGTAAATATCTGACAATACGGCGAGCGGCGCATCATCGCCCATAGAGCCAATGGCTTCTTTTCCGGCCTCGGCCATGGGCGCAAGCACCATTTCCATATCCTCAAGCGTCTGCCCGCAGGCCCGTTGACGGCGCAAAAGCTCTTGCCCGCTAAGGCTTTGTTTTGGCTCCGGGCCGGCCAGCTTTTCGTCAAGATTTACGCTCGCGCTAATCCATTTTTCATAGGGCCGCGCACTCGATAATTTATCCATAATTGCATGGCTGTCGTAAAATTCGCCTGCGTCCAAATCGAGCGCAATCATCCGCCCCGGCTGCAAAGCGCCCTTGGTAACAATTTGCGCTTCATCGAGCGGACACATGCCGGTCTCTGAGCCGACTGCCAAAAGACCGTCCTTGGTAATCGCGTAACGCAGGGGCCGCAAACCATTCCTATCAAGCCCCGCCATGCACCAATGGCCATCATAGGCGACGAGGGCGGCAGGGCCGTCCCATGGCTCCATCACGGCGTTACAATATTCATATAAATGACGCCAGCCATCGGGCATAAGGTCGCCGCGTTTTGAATAGGCTTCGGGGATTAAAATCGTTTTCGCCATCGGGGCCGTCCGGCCCGCGCGCACAAGCAATTCAAACACTTGGTCAAGGGCGGCGCTGTCCGAGCTGCCCTTTTGAATTATCGGTTTAACCTCATTGGCCTGATCGCCAAAGGCGCGGCTGGCCATGCGAATTTCATGGCTTTTCATATGGTTAGTATTGGCCTTCACCGTATTAATCTCGCCGTTATGGGCAATCATGCGAAACGGCTGGGCGAGCCACCATTGGGGGAAAGTATTGGTGGAGTAACGCTGATGGTAGAGCGCCGCGCGGGAGACGAAAAGTTCGCTTTTTAAATCCGGATAAAATGTGTCAATATCCTCGGCTAAAAACATGCCCTTATAGATGATGGTTTGCACGGACAGGGAGCACACATAAAAACTGGGAATAGCGGCGGCGATACACGCCTTCTCAATGCGCCGGCGCACGATGAACAGCTCACGTTCTAGCTTGTCGCCCTTACGCCCTTTAGGGTCGCGAAACATCACTTGCTCAATGGCGGGGCGGGTGGCCTTGGCCTTATCGCCAATCACCGATAAATCAATCGGCACTTGCCGCCAGCCGTAAATGTAAAACCCTTCCTTCAGCAGCTCTGTTTCGACAATCGTGCGCGCGGCTTCTTGGGCGCGAAAATCCGTGCGCGGCAAAAATATCATGCCAACAGCAATTTTGGAATTAGTCGGTTTATGGCCGGTGCGCTCGACTTGTTTTTTGAAAAACTCTTGCGGAATATCAAGGCGGATCCCCGCCCCGTCTCCGGTCTTTCCGTCCGCGTCCACCGCGCCCCTATGCCAAACATTTTTAAGCGCCTGCACGGCCTTAACCACCACGTCGCGGCGCGCCTCGCCCTTAATCGAAGCGACAAGCCCCACCCCGCAAGCGTCATGCTCGTGGGCGGGGTCATAGGCGTGGGCGGCTATTAACGCGTCACGCGAAGCCGTATAATTTTTAAGCCAATCCGTCATATTATTCCGCCGCTTCTAATGTTTGCGTTTGCAATTTTGTTTTCAAATAATTGTGCATATGCGCCGCCGCGTCGCGGCCCTCGCGTATCGCCCAAACCACAAGGGAAGCGCCGCGCACAATATCGCCCGCGGCGTAAACCCCCTCAAGATTTGTTTCAAATGTCAGCGGGTTGACCTTGACCGTAGACCAGCGCGAGAGCTGTAATTCCTCAGTCAAATTATGCAAATTCTCTGGACTAAAGCCGAGCGCCTTAATGATAAGGTCCGCCTTCACGTCAAAATCCGCGCCTTGGATGATTTGCGGCGACTGGCGACCAGAGGCGTCCTTGGCCCCAAGGCGCATACGGTTAGCCCGCAAATTGGCCGCTTTGCCGCCGCTAATTTCAACCGACTTTGGCGCGGCAAGCCATTCAAATAGCACGCCTTCCTCAGACGCATTTTTCGCCTCGCGGGCAGAGCCGGGCATGTTGGCGGCGTCGCGGCGATATAGACAGGTCACGGATTTCGCCCCTTGGCGCAGGGCGGTGCGCACGCAATCCATCGCCGTATCGCCGCCGCCAATCACCACAACATCTTTGCCGCTGGCGGTCTCGCCTTTGACCACGTCGCCAAGCCCGCGCCTATTGCTCTCAATTAAAAACGGCAAGGCGGCGGTTACCCCCGCCGCGTCCCCGCCGGCTACGTCCAAATCCCGCGCCTTATAAACCCCGGTGGCGATTAACAGGCTGTCATGTTTTTCGCGCAATTTCTCAAAGCTAATATCAACGCCGACATCGCAATTCATCACAAAATTAATGCCGCCCTCTTCGAGCCGTTTCGTGCGGCGCTGGACAATCGCCTTATCGAGTTTGAAATTCGGAATGCCGTAAATCAAAAGCCCGCCGGCGCGGTCATGGCGATCATAAACCGTCACTTGCCAGCCTTGCCCTCGCAGCTGCTCGGCGGCGGCAAGCCCCGCTGGCCCCGCGCCAATAATCCCGACGGAAAGCGGCAATTCGCGCGCGGGGGATAACGGAGCAACCCAGCCTTTATCCCACGCCGTATCCGACAAATACCGCTCCACCGTGCCAATGGTCACGGTTTCATGGCCGGACTGCTCAATCACGCAAGAGCCTTCGCAAAGCCGGTCTTGCGGGCAGATGCGGCCGCAGATTTCTGGCATATTATTTGTTGCCGATGACAGGGCGTAAGCTTCCTGCGTGCGCCCCTCTGCTGTTAGTTTTAGCCAATCGGGAATATTGTTTTCTAGCGGGCAATGGTTTTGACAAAACGGCACGCCGCACTGGCTGCACCGGCTCGCCTGCTC
>JAZGFA010000215.1:0-10139 GCA_036478975.1 Robiginitomaculum sp.
CGCCTGTCCAAAGAGACTAATGTTAAGGTGGTTTACTTCACCCAGCTTCTCGGCATGGCCATGGGCCTGTCGCCGCGTAAGGTCGGGCTGAACGGCAATATCTCCGATAGCCGCGCCTTGATGAAAGAAAAGGGCATTAGCTAATGCGCTCTATTGCTGACCTTGAAAGCTTTATGGACGCGCCGCAAACGGGCATTGCGCCCTCTGATGTGGCCGCGTCCTATCTTTTGGCCGGCGAAGAAATATTAGAGCATTGGGTCATCGCCCATAACGGCGAGCCAACGGATAAATTAAAAGAGGGATTTCGCATTCTCGCCCTACAGCGCCAAGGCGCGAAGGGCGACCCAAGCTTTAACGCTTGCCGTGAAACCTGCCGCGAGCTTGTCTATCACTATAATCTTATCACCCAGACCGGCGACGCTATGAGCGAGACGGAGCTGACGAGCGCCCTGCAAATGGCGCGGCTCGTGGCCAATCACCTCGTGCTATTTATTGGCGGAAAATTACAAGTCGCGGGACTTGGGGAGTTTTGTTGCTCTTCTAAGTCTTTGCGGTTAAAAGATGAGAATATTCTAAAAGGAGAATCACATGCCTAATGTTCGCGGATGCCATTTACCAGATGAGCTTTTATACGATGTCGACAATCACACATGGTTTACCCTGCTTGATGACGGCAATGTTAAAATGGGCATGACCGCAATCGCGACGGCTTTGGCTGGAGAACTTGTGGCTTTCACCCCGAAAAAAGTAGGCCGAAAGGTGCGCGAAGGTAAATCCTGCGCCACGGTTGAAAGCGGTAAATGGGTTGGCCCGGCTAAATCCATCGCCGGCGGCGAAGTGATTGAAACCAATAGCGCGCTTGCTGACAATCCGTCCATGGCCAATGACGACCCTTACGCCAACTGGATGGTTATCCTAAACCCCGATGACTGGGACGCCGTTAAGGGCGGCTTGACACTGGGCAGTGACGTTGCGGCAAAATACGAAGCCAAAATGGACGCGGACGGTTTTGAAGGCTGCGACGCGTAGACTATGGCTGATAATATGGTCATGGAAGAGCTTGAGGCCAACGCCGCGAAGGCGAGCGCTTTGCTGAAATCCATGGCCAATGAATCGCGCTTGATGATTTTATGCCAACTTTCCCAAGGCGATATGACCGTGGGGCAGTTGCAAGCGGTTATCCCGCTCTCCCAATCGGCGCTGTCACAACATTTGGCGACCTTGCGGCGTGAAGGCCTCGTGCGCACGCGCCGTAATGCGCAATTTATTACCTATACGCTTGATAGCGATGAGGCGCGCACGATAATCGAAGCACTTTACGGCCTATTTGCCGGCGGTGACAATTGTGAAATAGCCCCTGCTATTGAGGCGAGCGCTTAACCTACAAACAATGGACTAAGGTCTTCATTCTCAGGGCGTGAAACTGTGCCCAGATGGACACTATCTCCGCTTCAATTTCTGGCGTCGAGCCATTCTTCTCTCGCGTAAACATCGCCGCCATCAGCTCATTAAGCGGAGCCTTTAGCTCATGGGTGCGCATGTCATTTTGCGTCCAGCCAATATATAACCCCGCCTTTTGGAAGGGCTTTAAAGCCTCATGCTCGGCGGCTAACCCGCACAGTGTGGTGACGCGCGCAAGGTCTTCCTTGGCGAGATAGCTTTGCACATAGCTTTCGCTATCGTCAATTACGGCCTGTAAATGCTCGGTCAGTGTCATGTGTAACCCTTGTGAACTTGCCCCTATATTAGCAGACTATAATATAGTATAAAGCCCTCAATGATCACCCACCACTAATGATGGGGGCATAATAGGGGAATGAAGATGAAAACAACCACATTTACAAAATTGGCCGTACTCGCTTTGATTACCGCGGGATTTAGCGCGCCGGCCATGGCCGATGACGCGGACGCGGCGATTGGCACATGGCTACGTCCAAAAACTGGCTGGAATGTGCAATTTGCGCCCTGTCTTGATAATGCAGACAAATTGTGCGGCACGGTAATTTCCGGCGAAGGCGTGGATAAGGCCACCCAAGGCCCAGTTGTTGGCGTGAAGATGCTTTTTGACCTAGAGAAAAATGCTGATGGAACACGCTGGGAAGGCGCCATGTATGACCCAAAGGGCGGCGGCACCTATGCGGGCTATGTTAAAGTGCTAGAAGATGGCCGCGTGAAAATGTCCGGCTGCATGATGAAAATTATGTGTCGCTCTGAAAAATGGGAAAAAGTGCAATAGGCTTGCCTCAGTGAAATTTAAAAGCCGCCCGTCTCGGGCGGTTTTTTTAAGCGCCATAGCGTATACGCGATAATGGGCGGCGGCAGGCGGGCAGTAATATTTAACAATAGGCTTGCGGCTAATATGCATCATGTTGCATATTGAACCCTTAAATAACCCAAGGCGTATTGAGGCAAATATGAGCGATTTAGAGACTTTCCGCAGCCAGACCCGTGATTGGCTAGGGGCAAATTGCCCCGCCGCCATGCGCGAGGATGTTAACAGCGATAAAGATGTGTGCTGGGGTGGTAAGAACTGGACATTCCAGTCCGATGACCAGAAATTATGGTTGGAACGCATGGCCGCTAAGGGCTGGACAGTTCCAACATGGACCGTTGAGCATGGCGGAGCGGGCCTGTCGCGCGCGCAAGAGCAAGTGCTACGCCAAGAAATGAAGCGCATTAATGCGCGTCCGCCGCTCTCCTCTTTCGGGGTGTGGATGCTCGGCCCCGCCCTGCTTAAATTTGGCAGCGATGCGCAAAAATTGCATTATCTGCCGCCAATTGCGCGCGGCGAAGTGCGCTGGTGTCAGGGCTATAGCGAGCCAAGCGCCGGCTCTGATCTGGCCAGCCTTGCGACAAAATGCGAAGATAAGGGCGATTATTATTTGGTCAATGGCCAGAAAGTTTGGACATCCTACGCCGATAAAGCGGATTGGATTTTCTGTCTTGTGCGCACCGATAACAGTAAAACCAAACATTACGGCATTAGTTTTTTGCTGTTTGATATGACTACGCAGGGCGTCGAGGCGAAACCGATTACGCTAATTTCCGGCAATTCTCCGTTTTGTGAAACCTTCTTTACGGATGTGAAAGTGCCCAAGAAAAACATTGTCGGCGAGGAAGGCGATGGATGGAATATCGCTAAATACCTCTTGACCCATGAGCGCGAAATGATTGGCGAAGCGGGCATTTCTCGCCCGGTGTCAGAGCTGGCCGTGGATATGATGGGTCTGGAAAACGGGCAATTACCTGACCCGATACTGCGCGGCCAAATCGCCCAGTGCGAGGTCGATGATTGGGCGTTTAAAATGACCATGGCGCGCATGCTTTCTGAAGCTAAAGCCGGCATGAGCCTTGGGGCAAAATCCTCCATGCTGAAATATTACGGAACCGAGCTGAATAAACGCCGCGCTGAATTGCTGATGGACGCCGCCGGCGGGGACGGGCTTGAATGGGAAGGCGCGCGCTCTAATGACGGGAATCAGGCGCGCGGCTGGATGCGCACTAAGGGCAATTCGATTGAGGGCGGCACGTCCGAAGTCATGCTCAATATTGTTGCTAAACATGTATTAAAATTGCCAGGAGCATAGTCGTGGGATTACTTTTAAACGAAGATGAAATTATGCTGCGCGATATGGCGGAAGGTTTCTTTAAAGACAAAGCGCCCGTTGCCCAAATGCGCGCCCTGCGCGATAGCCGCGACGCGGACGGATATGACCGCGCCCTCTGGGCCGAGATGGCCGAGATGGGTTTTGCCGGCGTGCTGATTGACGAAGAGCATGGCGGCAATGGCATGGGCTATATGGCGGCGGGTCTTATCGCCGAGGAAATTGGCCGCAACCTTTCTGCTACCCCGTTTCTCTCCACCGCTATTTTGGCCGCGACGGCCATTTCCAAGGGCGCAAGCGAGGCGCAAAAAGCGCAATGGCTGCCAAAAATTGCCGATGGCAGTACGCTCATGGCGCTGGCCGTTGATGAGGGCGGCAAGCATAATATTTCTAAAACCGCTATGACGGCGGAAAAATCCGGCAATGGGTTTAAGCTGTCGGGCAGTAAAGCCATGGTGATTGACGGCCATGTGGCAGACCAGCTTATCGTGGTTGCGCGCACATCGGGAATAGCGGGGGAGGCCGGCGGGTTGAGCCTATTTTTGGTTGCCCCTAAAGCGGGCGGCGTCAGCATTGAGCGCACGATAATGGCCGATAGCCGTAACGCCGCGCGCATTGATTTTGACGGAGTAGAGGTTAGCGGCGACGCGCTTATCGGCGCTGTCGACGGCGGCGGCGATATACTCGCCCATGTTATGAAAGCGGGCCGCGCGGCATTGTCGGCGGAGCTATTAGGCGCGGGGGAGCAGGCGTTTTCCCTCACCCTTGATTACATTAAAGAGCGCAAACAATTTGGAAAAACCATCGGCGAGTTCCAAGCTTTGCAGCACCGCGCCGCCCATATGTATAGCGAAATTGAAGTGGCCAGATCTGCGGTTTTAGCCGCGCTCACCGCGCTGGATAATGAGGGCGAGAACGCGGAGCTGTACGTCTCCATGGCCAAGGCGAAACTCGGCGTGACCGCCAAACATATTAGCCTAGAGGGGATACAGCTTCACGGCGGGGTTGGCATGACCGACGAATATGACATTGGCCTATTTTCAAAACGCATTCGCGTGGCGCAAGAATTATTCGGGGACGCTAATTACCACCTTGGCCTCATCGCTACCGCCAAGGGATTTTAATTGGCGAGCGCCCATGAAATTATTGGCGAAGAATGGGCCGAGCGCGCCGGAGAAATGGCCGATTGGGCTATGGAAATGCTGGTCATGCGCAAGGATGTCTGGGGCCAATATAGCGTGCTAACGCCGGCGGAGCGTCGCCGCGAAGGTAAATCCTATAAGGCGATGACCTTGCCGAGAAAGGAAATGCGCGGCGATGATATGGTGACGATTGATAAACTCACCCGCCATTTTTCCTCTCGCCACCACAGAAAGCCGCAAATTATCGGCCTGCACGCTAAAAGCAAAGAGACGACCTCGCGCTGGTTTGGCATTGATATTGATATGCACGATTGCACAAAGGCGGACGCCGAAGATCATGGGCGGCGCAATTTAAACTGCGCCCTAAAATGGTGGAAGGACTTGCAAATTAAGGGCTATGACCCAATGCTATTTAACACCAATTTACAGGGCGGTTATCACATTTGGGTTTTGTTTGATAAGCCGGCTCCGACGGTGGATATTTACGCCATGGTCAAGGGCATTGTCGAAACATGGGAGCAAAACGGCCTCGAAGAGGAGCCGGAAACTTTCCCCAAAAAAGTGAAAGAGGGCAGCCTTGGCTCGTGGTTCCGCCTGCCGGGATTGCACCATACGCTTTATCATTACTCCTCGCTTTGGAGCGGCGATGATTGGCTCGAAAATCCGTGGCTGACCGGACATAACTGTATTGACGTTATGCTAGAGACGCGGGGCGGGCCGCCGCCGCCGCGCATTGACAAAGACGATCCGGCCATGGCGGAGCTGCTCACGCGCGGACGGATGAGCAAAATTTCTATTGCCGCCAAGGAGCGCAAATTTAAACGCACGGGCAAGGCTAAGGTCTGCATTGATTTGGACGGGGTGTTAGCCCTGCGTGTGCGCTCTGGCAAGAAAACCGATATTGGCCCGCCGATTGACGGGGCGGTAGAATTTACCCGCGAGATTGACGATTACGCGACGATTATTATTTTAACCTCCCGCATGGCCGGGCTAGAGGGCAAGGCGCGCGAGACAATGCGCGGCAAAATCGAAGACTGGCTAGATAAGCACCGTATTAGTTACGACCATGTGCATGACGGGGCGGGCAAGCCGCCGGCCCACGCCTATATTGATGATAAGGGCGTATCGTGCCGGCCAGAATATGAAGGCGCAAAGGCTTTCAAAACGGCTCTGGGCCTTGTAGAAAACTTGTGTGAGTAGGAGAGTTTATGGCACGCAAATTAGATTTTAACTTTGGCGAGGACAGCTTTACGCTGGCTATTCACAAGGTTGACCGCTCTAAATTATATGGCCGAGTAGCGACGGAAACCTTTGATGCCCATGATAAGAAGTGCACGTTGGCGACCCTTGCGCGTGACGGGCGCACCATCATTCCTTACGGCGGCACGGCGAGCGGTTATGTCAACACGGAGGGGCTATGGGTGACCCGCGAGGAGCTTGTGCCGATTGACCGCGACGGCAATAGCGTGGACGAAGTGGCGTCAAGTTTTTCGGCTCCCACGCGGATAGAAAATGAAATTGATATTGAAACTTTCCTCGATCACCCAATACGGCTTTCTTACCGGCTCAGCATGGAGACGGATATTAGCGCGCCCCTAATGGAAAAATTAAAAGCCGGCGCAATTTATCAATTTCCATTTTCCTATCGCGGCGGGATTTATTCGGACCCGGCATTTTTACTGGCGGATGGTGAGCAGCTTTGGATGCTTATCGGGCAGAAAAGCGAAATTGAATTTGTAGGTTTTGAGCAAGCGGCGATTTGCGCGGCGCGGGCGCAGGAACTGGGCGAAGACGATAGCGGGGAAACCGATCCCTTTGATTTTGATATGCTGTAAGAGAGCTGCAATATGCCTAATGTAAATTTATCAGATTCGCGCCTGCGGGACGCCGTTGTTAAGGCGGAAAGCACGCGCCTACGCCGGACAATTTTTTATCAGGGTCCGGGCGGATTGCCGGCCTATACGCGCAAGGTTTTAAAGGGCTCCGTGCATCAAGACTATGAAAGCATGGTCGAAAAATATAGCGGAGATGAAACCCTAGGCGAGGCTTTAGTCGCCGGAGATCCGGAAATTGATTTTGAACATGACGGCATGTTTTTATGGGATTTATCGCGGGTTTATATCAATCCCAAAGAGGAACTTGTGTACCGTATTCGCCAAGATGAGCTGGTTTATAACCCCGATGGAAGCCTGCGCGAACGGCGTGAGCAAAGGCGGCTTGAGGCCAATATTGATACGGAAATTCCGCTGACATGGACGGGGAAAATGATTCCGAAATCAGAGGCTATTCGTAAATTTGTTTTCGCAACGAAATTGCAAATTGTGCATATTAATGGCCTGACCTATGACTTTTTATATGAAATGGCCAAGGAGTTGCACGAGGCGAAATCTTTGATGATTTTAGGGGCTGGAGCCAAGGGCCGCGACCCGCTAATTTTCCGCTCGCGCTCCATTCCTTATCGCGGATTCTTGGAAGGGCGGATTAAAGATGATAAATATATTCTACTTTTGCACATGTCCAACCTTGAACTGAAATCCCCCGAGACTAGTGAGGAAGCGTAATGGCAAAACTTTATAATGAAGAGGCCATGCGCGCGGGTTTTGGCGGCTACCGGATTGGCGTGGCCGATGACCTGTACAAAGAAGGCTATCTGAGGATTGTGCGCACGCGCCGCCGCCAACTTGGGCAAATGACCATGGCGCTAGATGTGGAAACCGCCAAGCGCCGTGTGCCCGATAGCACGTACCAAATCTCGCGGAAGGTGGACGGAGAATTCACCATGCTCATTTATGAAAACGGTGAGGCGTGTATTCTTAATCCGGGCAAAACCCTGCGCACGGGCGCGCCGTTTTTAGATGACGCCATTGCCGCGCTTAAAAAAGCGGGAATAAAAAAGGCGCTGATTGGCGGAGAGTTTTACGCCCAATGCACGCCGGAGCAAAAGGCGCAGGGCAAACGTCCGCGGGTTCACGATATTGTCCGGCTTGGCCGCGCGCCAAAAACCGACGAAGATTTAAGCCGTCTCGCCTTTGCCGCCTTTAATATTTATGACCTTGATGGTCAGGATATGTCGATGGATTACGCGAGCGCGATAACCAAACTTAAAGAGATATTTGGCACGGGCGGGCGGGTGCATCCGGTGGAAACCGTCACGGGGGAAAACGTCAAAGCCGTGCTCGCCCAGTATAAAACTTGGGTGCTAGAGCAAGGCGAGGAGGGGGTTGTTTGCCGCTCTGAAACCGCGGGCGTATTTAAAATTAAGCCGCGCCATAATCTTGATCTCGCCGTGATTGGCTTTACCGAAAGCACGGATGACCGCACGGGCATGTTGCATGATATGCTGCTGGCCATTGTGCGCGCCGATGGCAGTTTTCAGATTGTCTCGCGGGTTGGCGGCGGCTTTTCCGATGCCCAGCGCCGCGAGTTTCTAACCCTGCTGTCCGCGCGTGTGGTCGAGAGCGATTTTCACGAAGTCAATTCCTCCCGCGTCGCCTACCAAATGGTAGAGCCGGGGCTTGTGATAGAATTGCAATGTCTTGACCTTGTATCAACCACGTCGCGCGGCAATCCGATTGACCGCATGGTGCTGGCATGGAACGGGGAGGATAAGCGCTGGGAAGGCCTGCGCCGCTTGCCGTTATGCTCGATTATTTCGCCGCAATTTGTGCGTTTTCGTGATGATAAAAAAGCAAGCGCCGATGATGTGCGCCTTAGCCAACTTACCGATATTGTTGAAATCCCCGAAGTCGACCGGGTCGCCGAGGATATACAGCTTCCGAAATCTGAAGTTCTTAAGCGGGTTGTCGGGACTAAAAATTTACGCGGCGCGGTCATGGTGCGCAAACTTGTAATGTGGAAAACCAATAAGGACGCGGCGAGTAAAGATTTCCCCGCCTATGTTTTGCAGCTAACCGACTTTTCACCAAACCGCAAAGATAAGCTTCAATATGAAATGCGTGTCAGCTCTAGCAAAGCGCAGCTCGCCGGATATTTCGCCGATTGGGAGAAAAAGTATTTCGTCAAAGGCTGGGAAGTTCAAAGCTAATGCGCCTTTTAAGCTGGAACATATTGCAGGGCGGGGGCCGGCGCGCTGATGATGTCATCAAAACTATTGCCGGCCATAATCCGGATATTGTCACCTTGCAAGAATTTCGGCGCGGCTCTGCGGCGGGGGATATTAAGGCGGGGCTAAAGGCGATGGGGCTGAAATATATTCATATCCCGGAAACGCAAAAAGCGATGGAACATACCATTCTCATTGCGTCAAAATTTGGCTTTGACGCCGGCCCGTTCCTGCCCGAGCCGAATGCGCCGCTGGCCCTGCTTGAAGCCTATTTTGCCAAGCAAGGCGGGCTGGGTTTTGACCTTAGTCTTATCGCCGTGCACTTCCCGCAAAAGCGGGCGCAGATACCGCTATTTAGGGCGCTAAAGGATGACAGCCCGTCCCTGCTTAAAACCAATGCGCTTATCATTGGCGACTTGAATTGCGGCATTCCGTTAATTGATAGCGACAGTAAATCGTTTTCTTCAACCCATTATTATCAGGACCTTTTGCATGGCGGCTGGATTGATAGCTGGCGCTCGCGCCATAAGACGGCCCGCG
The DNA here is from genome assembly GCA_036478975.1 of Robiginitomaculum sp. Taxonomy (GTDB): domain Bacteria; phylum Pseudomonadota; class Alphaproteobacteria; order Caulobacterales; family Maricaulaceae; genus Robiginitomaculum. The sequence continues at coordinate 9,351 of JAZGFA010000215.1, forward strand.
AATTTAGCTGGGTTAGTCCGCGCACGGGCAATCGCTTTCGCTATGATCAATGTCTATCGAGTGAAGGTTTTGACAGCCGCATTAGCGCATTGCGTTATGACCATGAACCGCGCGAGGCGCGGTATTCAGATCATTCCTTGATGGTTTTAGACTTTGATTAAGGCGCAATAACAAAGCAGGGCGCACTGACGGCCTTAAGCGCCGCGCACGTGTCTTGGGCATGTTTCGGCGATAACCCCGTCAGGCGCGCGCGGTAAAGCCCGCCATTGCCCGCCCGCGCTTGGCTAATTTCGCCTTGGGCTAAAACTAAGTTTAAACCGCTATCCGCTTGCAAGGCATTGATATGGCCATGGGCGCGCTCACGGCTGTCAAAGGCGCCGATTTGGACCGACCACGCTCCGGCGCGCAGGGCGGCTTGTAGGGCTGCCTGTGAGGTATTTGGGTCACGCGCCCCGTCTCCGGTGATAACTTGCAGGTTTGATTTGCCTTTGCCGCGCAGGGTGAAAGCTTGCAGGGGCGCAGGGCTAGCGGCGGCGCTCTTGTGGCTAGCGGGGATAATCACGGGCATGGACCGCGCGATTTGCACCGGACTTTTGTCAATGACCTCAAAGGCGCGGTCAATGAGGCGCTCCATATGATCGTCGCGTGATTTACCGCTCGCCCCGCCAAGCACGACGGCGATAATGCGCCGGCCATTACGCTGGGCGCTAATGGTCAAATTATAACCACTGGCGCGCGTATAGCCGGTTTTAAAGCCGTCAACCCCCGCGACCCGCCCCAAAAGCGTGT
>JAZGFA010000216.1:0-5132 GCA_036478975.1 Robiginitomaculum sp.
CCGCGGGTCTTTCCGTATTGGGCCTAATGAAGCGGCTTGGCGTCAAGGATGAAAACGCCATTGTTTGCGATAGTAAGGGCATTATTTACCGGGGCCGCAAAGAATATATGGACCAGTGGAAAGCTCCGCACGCGGTGGATACGGATATGCGCGAAATGGCGCAGGCCGTTGTCGGCGCAGACGTGTTCCTCGGCCTGTCCGTCGCCGGAGCCATGACCAAAGACATGGTCGCGTCCATGGCGCCCAATCCGATTATTTTTGTAATGGCTAATCCGGACCCAGAGATTACGCCGGAAGAAATCCAGTCCGTGCGCGACGACGCTATCATTGCTACGGGCCGCTCCGACTATCCTAATCAAGTCAATAATGTGCTCGGCTTTCCCTATATATTTCGCGGAGCGCTCGACGTGCGCGCGCGCAATGTGAATGAGGAAATGAAGCTCGCCTGCGCCCACGCCCTCGCCGACCTTGCCCGCCAAGACGTGCCCGAAGAAGTGGCCGCCGCCTATCATGGCCGCCGCCCTAAATATGGCAAAGACTATATCATTCCCGCGCCGTTTGACCCGCGCCTGATTAGCGAAATCCCGCCCTATGTGGCCCAGGCCGCCATGGATACGGGGGTTGCCCGCAAGCCGATTAAGGACATGGACGCCTATCGCCGCTCGCTGGCGCGCCGCCAAGATCCAACCGCCTCGCTCTTGCAAGGTATTGAGGCGTCGGTGTCAGACAATCCAAAGACCATCGTCTTTGCCGAGGGCGAAGAGCCAGCGGTTATCCGCGCGGCGCAGTCCTTCCAAAATCGCGGGCTGGGCAAGGCTATCCTTGTGGGCCGCGAAAAGGCGATTAAGGACAATATGAAACTGCTGGGCATGGAGGATGACGGCTCGCTGGAAATCCTCAATGCGCGTATGTTTGATCGTAACGCCGAATTTGCAGAGCATTTATTCCAGCGCCTGCAACGCTGGGGCTATCTGCGCCGCGACGTGCAGCGTTTTGTCAATAATGACCGCAATGTCTTTAGCGCGCTCATGTTGGCCCATGGCCTTGCCGACGGCATGGTGACCGGGGTAACACGCAGCTATGACATTGCCCTGCGCGACGTGCGCCTAGTGCTAAGCCATGGCGAGAGCGAGCGCACAATGGGCGTCTCCGTCGTGGTCAATAAAGACCAGACCCTATTTATCGCCGATACCAATATTACGGAATTTCCAAGCCCGCAGGCCCTCGCCGATATTGCCGTGAGCACCGCCGCCTTTGCCCGCAAATTTGGCTTTGAGCCGCGCGTCGCGATGATTTCCTACTCAACCTTTGGCAATCCTAAGGGCGAGCGTATGGAAAAAGTGCGCGAGGCCGTGAAAATTCTTGATAGCCGTGATGTGGACTTTGAATATGAGGGCGATATTGCCGCCGATGTGGCGCTTGATCCGCTCCATAGCCTGACCTATCCATTCTCGCGCCTGACCGGCGCGGCCAATGTACTGGTCATGCCGGCCATTCATTCCGCGTCGATTTCCACCAAACTGCTTAAGGCGGCGGGCGGGGCGACCGTATTGGGGCCGTTTTTGACAGGGCTTGAAAAGCCGGTTCAGATATGCCGACTTGGCGCTACGGCATCAGAGATTACCCGCATGGCCGTGCTGGCCGCCTTTAGCGCGCAATAACAATTAGGTGGCGGGGAAGCGTAAGATAGACTTAAGACAAGGCTCCGTGCGCGGGCATATATTGCGCATGCTAGGCCCGTTCACCCTTGCCATTATAGCGCTACTTTCGGCCAATATTGTCGATATGATATATCTAGGCCGCCTAGGCATTGAGGCGCTGGCTGCCGTGACCTTTTGCGCCCCGCTTCTTTTTATCGGCAATAGCGCCAATATCGGCCTAGGCGCGGGCAGCATGTCCGCCATATCGCGGGCCTTAGGCGAGGGCGATGAGGATAAGGCGCGCCGGCACGGGGCGGCGGCGTTTTTGCTCTCCCTTACGGTTATGTCGTGCCTTTGCGTAATCGGCATGTTTGCCGTCGCGCCAGTGCTAACGATAATGGGGGCGGAGGGCGAGATTTTCGCTATGGCCAAAACCTATCTTTATATCTGTATTCCCGGCCTCATAATTTTAGGTATGGCCAGCATGGCTAATAATCTTTTGCGTGCGGGCGGTGAAGCGTTTCTGCCCAGCACCATCATGATACTCGGCGCTCTGCTTAATATCATCATTGACCCGTTTCTGATTTTCGGCATTGGCCCGTTCCCGCGCCTAGAAATGCAAGGGGCGGCGATTGCCACGGTAGCCGGCAATGTTGGCGCAGCCCTATACGCGCTGTATTTAGCGTTCTTCCGCCGCAAGATTGTTGACTTTACCGCCATGACATTCGGCACGCTTAGGCGCGCGTGGAGAGTCATTGGCCGCGTCGCTTTCCCCGCCGCCGGAACCAATATGATTGTGCCGATAGGGGCCGCCTTTGCCACGGCGATTGTCGCGCGCCTTGGCACGATTGACGTGGCGACCTTTGGCGTCGTCGGCAAGGCGGAGCTGCTCTCCGTCGGCCTGCTCTATGCGCTATCGGCTTGCATCGGCGCGGTGACGGGGCAAAACGGCGGAGCAGGGCATACGGACCGCGTGCGTGAGGCGTTTAAATTTAGCTATCTCATCTGCGTCATTTGGGGGCTATTCATGGCGGCGGTCCTGTTTATTTTCGCAGAGCCTATCATGGGCTGGTTTACCAAGGACGCGCAGGTCATCGCGCGCGGCATGTCGTTCTTTTACATCGTGCCCGTCACCATTAGTTTTTACGGCTTTGTCTTTGTTAGCGCGGCGGGGCTTAATGCGCTTGGCCGGCCAAGTTACGGCCTGACCTATACCATATTGCGCTCGCTGATTCTCTATATCGGCCTTATCTGGCTCGGCGTTGAGATGGCAGGGCTAAAGGGCGCCTTTTACGGCATAGCGGCGGCAAATGTGCTCGCGGGCGGCTTGGCGATATACTGGACACTGGCCAAGGCGCCGATGAGTGCACAAAAAAGCTGATAAATCTGATTATCGCTGTTGACGCGGGGGGCGTGATGGGGCAAACCGCGCTCACCAATCATATCTGTGCGGGTGTGGCGGAATTGGTAGACGCGCCAGATTTAGGTTCTGGTATCGAGAGATGTGGAAGTTCGAGTCTTCTCACCCGTACCATTTTACGCAAATTATCAACAAATCACCCCTTTGGGGGACATGCCCTATCCCGGCGTGACATCTATCGTAATAATATCGCGATACTGGCCTGAGAATAGCCCCTCATCGGGCTTTCCTATGATAACCTCCATTGGGTAGCTACTGCCCGCGAGTGTGCGCTCAGGGCGGCGCATAAGCGATTGCGGCGCGCTGAGGTCAAGCGCTTCCCCGTCCGCGACAATTCTATAGGGGATAGGATGCTGGCTTGGCATGGCCGTATTGACCATTGTGCCGTGATTTTCTGAGCTGACCTCGATAAGCACATTGGTATTGCCGCGCACTTGGAAGTTAATATTGCGCCGCGCGCCAACTTCTATTTCGCCAAAATCAACCAGAGCAAAGCTAGTGCCATTCAGATAACCCGCATTAGCGCCGGCGAAATTAGTTTGCGCCCGCGCGGGGATATTCGTGCTGGCCCGTAAAAAGTCTTCGGAGAGCGCCATAGAGCTTGTCGCGTCTTCGAGCGTAAAGACCAAATCGCTTTCAAACAGAGCCGCATCCGCATATTGCCCGGCGGGGATTTTAAATTCCAGTTCAATGATTTGCGGGGCAGAGGACGGCACAAGGCTAATGGGCATTTCAAAACGGCTTGGGGTGAACATTCCCGCGGGGCCTTCAATTACAAACTCCACGCGCTCTCCCGCATTTGCCATTACAAATTCGGTATCAGTTTCAGGCGTAATAACCAGCCGCGCCTGTTTCGGCGTAGCGCCGCTATAGCTCACCTCAACGCTAACGGCTTGCAAGCCCGCCTGACTCGTAAACGGATCATATTGGACGCTAACCCCGCTTGGCATGAGCACACTCACGTCAGAGGCGCTAGCGGGCAGGGCGAATAGGGCGAGGCCCGTAGCCGTGCTTAATATCGAGATGGCTAATTTATAAGTCATGGGGTTTCCTTTATGGTTAGCGTGCCAATTTGCTGCACGCCGTCTTCGCCTTCGGTGACGGTGATTTGCCCGATATTGCGATCTCCGGGTTGCAAGATAAGCGCATAGGTTCCGGCCTTGACCCGCTCGGCGACAAAGCGGCCTGTTCTATTGGTGAAAAACTCTATCGGCTCAATAGTGCCCGCATCGCTACCAACGCGGATAAGTTTGCCAAAGCCGAGTTTCACAGGCTCGCCGTCCGCGCCATGGATACGGCCAATGACAAGGGTTGTCGGATCGCTGCCGATTTTGATGCGGTAGCCGCTATTAAAGCTTGGGAACATCTGCACTTGGCCTGAGCCCATATCATATCCGATCGGCAGGTCTTCAATGTCGACGCGGTAGACCTGTTCACGATAAGCGCCATTAAGCGGCACAAGGGCAGGGCCAAACAGGCCGGTTTTTCCCGTCATTTGATCGCGGCCCTGATAGGCGGAAATTTCGTGCCCCTTTAGGGTCGGGTGGCCTTGCAATATATAAAACCCATTAGCCACAGGACGCCCAAAGGCAAAGCTGCCATCGGCAAAACCAAAGCCCATGCCAAGGCGCACATTGGTTGAAGCGGTGATAATTTCTCCGCCTTCGATAATGCTATTATGGCCAACATCAATTTCAGCCCGCGAGGCGATATAGCTCGCATCGGCGCTCAACTCATCCTGCTGCTCGCCGAATTTATAACTGGCCCGCGCCGCGCTCGCCCCAATGCTGCGCGTGGACAGTTTACGCCATTCAATTTCGCTCTCATTTGGCCCGGTGGCCGTGCGCGCCCTCACGGAGCCACGCTCACCAAAATTACGGCTTAGGGTCACAAAAAAACGGTTATCGCTATCATTATCTTTTTTAGAGTGAACGGCCTGATAGCCCAGCGAGACATTGACGCCTTTATAGGGTCTGCGCCAAGATACGCCGCCCGTGGTGATTTCATCTTGATCGCTCTTGCGCCAGCTCACATTTGCCGAAACAGAGTTGTCATTCCAAGAATAGCTATCA
>JAZGFA010000217.1:0-2026 GCA_036478975.1 Robiginitomaculum sp.
GTTAAAACCGGAGAGCTGCGGGCGCTGCTATCCATGCCACTTTATGATGCCAATCTATTTGTCAGCGGCCTTAGCCACGCGCAGATGAACGCCCTGCGCGATGATCCGCGCCGGCCACAATTTAACAAAGTGCTGGGCGGCTCCTATCCGCCCGCATCAACCTTTAAAATGATCGTAGCCATGGCGGGGCTTGAGGCGGGGCTGATTGACCCTGCCGAGAAAATATTGTGCACAGGCAAGGTCAATGTCGGCAATCGTAATTTCCATTGCTGGAAGCGGCGCGGCCATGGCCCTATGGACATGCATAATGCGATTAAGCAGTCCTGCGATATTTTCTTTTATGAAGTTTCCCAGCGCATTGGCATGGAGAAAATCCGCAATATGGGCGAGCGGCTTGGCCTTGGCGCGATTTATCCGCTCGGCGTTGGCGGAGAGGCGCGGGGCATTTTGCCGGACGATGCTTGGAAGCAAAAACGGCTTGGGGATGGGTGGCGCACGGGGGATACGCTTAACGCGTCTATTGGACAGGGTTTTGTGCTCGCGACGCCCTTGCAGCTGACGGTAATGGCGGCGCGGCTCGCCAATGGAAATCACGCGGTTTCGCCGTTTCTTATTATTGGTGAGGATGCCCCAAAATTTGAGGCGCTTGACGTAAACCCTGACCATTTAACGCTTGTCAAAGAGGCTATGCACGCGGTTTGCGAAGCGGTCGGCGGCACGGCTTACCGTCCTAACGGCATGGGGATTAAGGGCGCGCATATGGCGGGTAAAACCGGCACGGGGCAGGTGCGCGGCATTTCTACGGCGGAGCGCGCTTCCGGCGTATTACGCGGTAAAGCCCTGCCATGGAAATATCGTGATCATTCGTTATTTGTCGGCTTTGCGCCTTATGATAATCCGCGCTTTGCCGCCAGCGCGATTGTTGAGCATGGCGGGTCGGGCGCGCGTAAGGCGGCGACGATTGTGCGCGCTATGCTCGGCGAAGCTCTGCGCATTGACGGCTACGCCACGCCGGCGGAGGAGGCCCCGTGATACGCGATAAATTGTTTGCGCTTAACTGGCTATTGCCCACCCTTGTTATGCTACTCGGTCTTATCGGCGTCGGCGCTATTTACGCGTCTACTAATGGGGTTTGGGGGGACGGGGCGCAGCAGCACCTTATCCGCCTTGTCATAGGTTTTGGCCTGATGATATTTATCGCCATGGTCGATATTCGGGTTTGGATGGGGCTTGCCTATCCGGGTTACCTTGTGGCGCTTGCCTTGCTTATTGCCGTTGAGTTTTTCGGAGTAAGCGTCAATGGCTCCCAGCGTTGGCTTGATTTAGGTATTACGCGCGTGCAGCCTTCTGAGCTGATGAAACTGGCTGTGGTTTTGGCGATAGCGCGTTTTTATCATGACTTGCCAGACTGGCGCGTATCAAAACCGATTGGGGTTATCGGCGCGCTCGTGATAATAGCTTTGCCGGTGTTCTTTGTGATGCGTCAGCCAGACCTAGGCACCTCAATTTTGATTATTGCGCCGGGGCTTATCCTGCTGTTTTTATCGGGGGTGCGATGGCGCATCATCAATGGAGGCCTACTCGCCGCCGCGATCGCCGTGCCGCTATTTTTCCGCTTTGGGCTAAAGCCCTATCAGCGCGAGCGGCTGTTGACTTTCTTTGATCCGGAGCGCGATCCAAGCGGGGCGAGCTATCACATTATCCAATCCAAAATCGCGCTTGGCTCCGGCGGAGTGAACGGCAAAGGCTTTTTAAAAGGCACGCAGGCGCGGCTTAATTACGTGCCGGAAAATAGCACGGATTTTATCTTCACTATAATAGGCGAAGAATTTGGCCTTATGGGCGGGGTGGGGCTTATCGCGATTTACGCCTTCTTACTCGGCCTGTGCCTGTGGATGGCTATCCAGTGCAAATCCGTATTCTCACGCCTTATGGTGATGGGGATTACAGCGACTTTCGCGCTTTATGTTTTTATCAATATGGCCATGGTCATGGGCATGGCGCCGGTCGTGGGCGTGCCTTTGCC
>JAZGFA010000218.1:0-13119 GCA_036478975.1 Robiginitomaculum sp.
TTCATCCCGCGCGAGGCGAGGTAAGGCGCGGGGCGCAGGCCCGGCTCTTCGCGCAAAACCTCATAGGCAATGTCGGAGGTTTTAAAGGTCACTTGAAATTCGCCCTCGCGTATATGGGCAATAGCAAATAATTTCCCGTCCACCTTCCAAACATCCGACCCGCCCCACTGAATAACATGCTCGGTGTAAGGCAGCGCGCCGCAAAAGGCGTTATAGGTGGTCAGGTCCACGTTAATCCGCAATAGCCGGAACAATCGTCACGCTAATGCCGCAACCGCAAGCATCCGTTTCTTGGGGGTTTTTGAAGGTGAATGTGCTCGACAGCACGCTGACTTCATAATCGACAACCGAGCCAAGGATAAATAGCACGGCCTTGGCATCGACGACGATTTGCACGTCCTTATCTTCGACGACCTCGTCAAGCGGGCTGATTTCGCTGACATAGTCCATGACATATTCCATGCCGGCGCAGCCGCCATTTTTCACGCCAACGCGCAAAAAACCCTGCTCGCGCTCGGACAGGATTTCACGCACGCGCGCCGCAGCAGCGTCGGTCAAAGTTACTAATTTAGGTCTGGGGCGTCGTGCCATAATTGTGGGTCCTAAAACATATTCAATTCAAGTCGAGCCTCATCGCTCATGCGTTCCATCGTCCAGGGCGGGTCAAACACCATGGAGACTTCACAGCGGCGCACGCCGGCGACTACTTCGCAGGCTTCGCGCACCCATTCGGGCATTTCGCCGGCCACGGGACAGCCCGGAGCCGTCAAGGTCATATCGACCTTAAGCAGGCGGTCATCCTCAAGCTCGACCTTATAAATCAGGCCAAGCTCGTAAACGTCAACCGGGATTTCCGGATCATAGACCGTTTTAATCTGGGCGATAACATCGACAGTAATGCGCTCGATTTCTTCAGGCGTAGGCGGCTTTATCGGCGCGCCGGACACGTCAACAATATCGCGCTTGGGCTTATCAGCGCTAGGGGCCGTTTCCACATGCGCGTCTAGCCCCGGTATTTGGGCATTGGCGAGGGCTTCGGCGTCCCTTTGTCTATTGGTCATATCGGTCATGTTAGTTCCTATATAGGCGCTTTTATCAGTTTAAAAAGAGCGCCGCCTTTTTTACCGCCGCGATAAGGCGATCAGCCTCATCCAGCGTATTGTAAATTCCAAAGCTCGCGCGCGCCGTAGAGTGTATGCCAAAGCGCTTCATTAGCGGCTGGGTGCAATGCTGCCCTGCCCGCACGGCTACGCCATATTTATCGAGTATCTGCGCGATGTCATGGGCGTGCGCGCCCTCTAATGTAAACGATAGCACTGGCCCTTTATCCTTGGCCTCGCCGATAAGGCGAAAGCTATTTACGTCGCGAAGCCCGTCAAGGGCGTGATAATAGACCGCCATTTCATGCTTATGGGCGGCCTGTAAATCAATCCCGCCGAGCCAGTCAATCGCCGCGCCAAGGCCAATCGCTTGCACAATTGGCGGGGTTCCGGCCTCAAAACGGTGGGGGGGCGCATTATAGGTGATGCGGTCTTCAAACACGTCTTCAATCATCTCGCCGCCGCCTTGGAACGGCTGCAAGCGCTCTAGGGCTTCGGTCTTGCCGTAAAGCGCGCCAATCCCCGTCGGCCCGTAAAGCTTATGGCCAGTCATGCAAAAATAATCGCAATCCAAATTGGTCACATCAATATCCATATGCACGGCGGATTGCGTGCCATCGACCACCATCAAAGCGCCGGCGCCATGGGCCCATTCGCCCATCATTTTAACCGGATTTATCGTGCCTAAAACATTGGACATATGCACGATTGAAACTATGCGGGTGCGCGCCGATAACATGGCCTTATAGGCGTCTAAATCGAGACTGCCATCATCTAGCACGGGCACAAATTTAATCACCGCGCCGTAACGCTCGCGCAGAAAATGCCACGGCACAATATTGGAGTGATGCTCCATCTGGCTTAGGATAATCTCGTCGCCGGATTCTATCTCTCCGGATAGGCCATAGGCCACCAGATTAAGCGCTTCGCTCGCGCCCTTGGTGAAGACAATATTCTCTGGCTTTGGCGCGCCTAAAAACGCCGCCACTTTAGCCCGCGCGCCTTCAAATTGCTCCGTGGTTTCATTGGCCATAGTGTGCAGGCCGCGATGCACATTCGCGTAAGCGCCGCGCATTTGCCCCGTCATAGCATCCAGCACAAAGTCCGGCTTTTGCGCGCTGGCGGCATTGTCCAAATAGGCTAGCGGCTTGCCATTTATCTCGCGGGCGAGAATTGGGAATTGGGCGCGGATTTTATTGACGTTAAAGCTCATCGCCTATGCCTCCAGCCATGTAGTGATTTTCGCCAAAATATCGGCGCGTAAATCCTCATCATCCATGTCGTCAAACACGTCAGCGACGAAGGCTTGGGTCAATAATGCGCGGGCGGCCTTAACCGGAATGCCGCGCTGGCGCATGTAAAACAGCGCCTGCTCGTCAAGCTGTCCGATAGTATTGCCATGGGCGCAGGCCACATCATCGGCGTAAATCTCAAGCTCTGGCTTGGAGCGTATCTCGCAGCTGTCAGACAGCATAAGCGCGTCATGGCGCATTTCCGCATCGGTTAATTGCGCCGCTTGCAGGACGTGGAACTTGCCTTGGAAAACCCCGCGCGCCTTGCCCGTGACCACGCCTTTTACCGCTTGGCGAATATGGGCGTTAGGGGCGGACAATTCTATATGGCTAGTCATGTCGCAATGGCGTTTTTCGTCAATCAAATACGTGCCATTTATCACGGCGGAGATGTTCTCGCCCTCGCCGTGAACGCGGGTTTCAAAACGGGTCAGCCCTGCGCCAAAGCTTAGCGTATATTGCTCTAGCCGCGCATCATCTTCCATAGCAATGCAGGCGGTGGAAATACGGGTTACATCAGCCGGGTCATCATGGATAATGGTGCGGGTCAGGCTCGCCCCCGCCGCGATGTGGATTTGCAAATCAATATTGGCGAAACTGTTACTGCCCGCGCGGTGATGTTCGACCATGGATAGGCTCGCGCCTTTATCGACCATGATAGCTATATGGCTGTGGCCGCGCGCAATGTTTTCAATATCCAGCGTCGCGCTTTTTAGCCCCGCAGCCACGTAAAAATTCCAGCTTTCACCGGCGAAATAATGGGCAAGCTTAGCCATTTGACCCTCGCCCTTATGGCCGTCGCCGCGCGAGATTTTTACCTCTTCGCTAGCAGTAAATTGCGGGTTTGCTTCTTGGCTTATCCCGGCCGCATTGCCCGGCACAAAGGCGCGCACATCCGTCCACTTCCACGCCTCATTACGGCGATGGGGCAGCGGAAAACCAATGGCCATTTCGCCCTCGCTCATATCGCGTGCTTTGGGCATATTACGCGACATAAGCGTCATAGCCTTCGGCTTCTAGCTTTTTAGCAAAACCCGCGTCGCCGCTCGCGACGATTTTCCCGTCGACAAGCACGTGCACTTTATCAGGCACGATATAGTCAAGCAGGCGCTGATAATGGGTGATAATCAACATGGAACGGTCCTGCGCTCGCAGGGCATTGACCCCGTCCGCGACAATGCGCAGAGCGTCGACATCAAGCCCGCTATCGGTCTCGTCCATAATGATGCATTTTGGCTCTAGCATCATCATTTGGAATATCTCCATGCGCTTTTTCTCGCCGCCGGAAAACCCGACATTAAGCGGACGCCTGAGCATGTCCGGCTTAATCTTAAGCTGGGCGGCAATCGCGCGCGCCTTTTTAAGAAACTCCGGAGCGCCAAGCTCATCCTCGCCGCGCGCCTTAAGCTGGGCATTAAGCGCCGTGCGCAAAAACGTCATGCTCGGCACGCCGGGGATTTCAAGCGGGTATTGGAAGGACAAAAACAGCCCCGCCGCCGCGCGTTCCTCTGGCTCCATGGACAGCAAGTCATCACCGTTCAAAGCAGCGCTCCCGCCCGTAACCTCGTAACCATCACGGCCCGTCAGCACGTAAGACAGGGTAGATTTCCCCGCCCCATTAGGCCCCATAATCGCATGGACTTCACCGGCTGGAATTTCAAGCGATAGCCCCTTGAGGATAGGTTTAGAGCCTTCATCAACTGAGGCATTTAAACTATTGATTTTTAACATTATTTCTTACTCATTATTTTCATTGAACGTCCGCTCATCCCTGCGAAAGCAGGGACCTTTGCACATTCCATTATACCGATGCACAGCTCCCTGCTTTCGCAGGGATGAGCGGATAGGGGGAAAATTATCCCTTATACGCCGTCACTTCGATTTCGATTTTCATTTTTTCGTCGATGAGGCCAGCAACCACCATTGTGGCGGCGGGGAGGATATTGCCGAAATGCTGCTGGATAACCGGCAGGATTTTTGGAACATCGGCGCGGTCAGACACGGTATATTGCACGCGCGCCGTATGGCCTAGCTCAAAGCCAGCGGATTTTAGCGCCGCCATAATATTGGTAAATGCGTTTTGCGTTTGCTGGGCCGCGCCTTCTGGCAATTCTTTTTTGTTATAATCATAGCCAACCGTGCCAGAAACAAAGCACCAATCGCCCTGCACTACGGCGCGGCTCATGGCGTAATGTTTTTCGCCTTCTGAAAGCTGGATAAGTTTACGTTTTGCGTCGGTTTTCTTAGTCATGTTAGTCTCCATTAAAAATTGTGGTGTTGTTTAAGGGCAGAGATCAATCTGCCAATTATCTTTGTTCTCGCCGCGCCAACATTTGGCCTTTAGGCCATATGTGACGAGGGTTTGCGCCCCGTCTTCATCTTTAGAAAATATCGCATAAAGGCTTTCACCCTTAACGCTATCATCCATAAGCCCGTCTGAAATAGCGAGCAATATGGAGCCGCCATCGCGGTCATAAATAGACACCGAGCTTTCCTGTTGTTTGCCTTCGCCTAAGGCTTCCGGCGTAAAATATGTGCTGATTTTAGCGACCGCGCTCGTATGGCTCTCGCCGATTTCAAGCCCGACAAATTTCGCCATATCCATAGAATAGCTGTCATAGTCGATATCGGCAGGCGGATTAGAGCCGTCACTGGTTCTATCTGGCAAAGCCGTTCCATGGGGCACATCAGGCACTATCGCGTCCGAAACCGGCGCGCCATTGCCGCAAGCGGTCAGCACAAGCGCCGCGCTTATTATAGTAAAAAGCTTCATCATCCTACCGAACCTTCCAAACTAATCGCCACGAGTTTTTGCGCTTCAACGGCAAATTCCATTGGCAGTTTTTGCAGCACGTCACGGCAAAAACCATTGACTAAAAGCGCCACGGCGTCTTCTTCGGACAGGCCGCGCTGGCGACAGTAAAACAGCTGATCTTCCGACAATTTACTGGTGGTCGCTTCGTGTTCAAATTGGGCGGTCGGGGTGTTGCTTTCAATATAGGGAACCGTATGCGCCCCGCATGTGTCGCCGATAAGCAGGCTATCGCACTGGGTGAAATTACGGGCGCCAACGGCTTTGCGGTGGGCGCTAACAAGGCCGCGATATGTGGAGTTAGATTTACCCGCGCTAATGCCCTTAGAGATGACCCGTGATTTGGTGTTCTTGCCCAAATGTATCATCTTGGTGCCGGTGTCGGCTTGTTGATGACCATTAGTGATGGCGATGGAGTAAAACTCCCCTTGGGAGCCATCGCCGCGCAAAATACAGCTTGGATATTTCCACGTCACAGCGGATCCCGTCTCGACCTGCGTCCATGAGACTTTAGAATTTTTACCCCGGCAATCGGCGCGCTTAGTGACGAAATTATACACCCCGCCCTTACCGTCTTTATCGCCCGGCCACCAGTTTTGCACGGTGGAATATTTGACCTCGGCGTCATCATGGACAATGATTTCGACAATCGCCGCGTGCAGTTGATTTTCGTCACGCATTGGCGCGGTGCAGCCCTCAAGATAGCTAACATAACTGCCCTTATCGGCGATAATCAATGTGCGCTCAAATTGGCCCGTGCCCTCGGCGTTCATGCGAAAATAGGTCGAGAGTTCCATCGGGCAGCGCACGCCCGGCGGGATGTAAACAAAACTGCCATCGGAGAACACCGCATTATTAAGCGTGGCGTAGTAATTATCGGTCAGGGGCACAACAGAGCCCATATATTTACGCACCAGCTCCGGATGCTCTTTCACGGCCTCAGAGAATGAGCAGAAAATCACGCCTTTTTCCGCCAGCTCTTTTTTGAATGTGGTGACGACTGATACGCTATCAAGCACCGCGTCAACGGCGACCCTTGGCGCGCCGGCGACCCCCGCGAGAACCTCTTGCTCTTTGAGGGATATGCCAAGCTTTTCATAAATAGCGAGGATTTCCGGATCAATTTCGTCAAGAGATTGCGGCTTGTCGGAATCCTTTTTCGGCGCGGCGTAATAATAGGCATCTTGGTAATCAATATCGGGAAAATCCACCATCGCCCATTTCGGCGGCTCTAGAGTGAGCCAGCGCGCATAGGCCTCAAGACGCCAATCGAGCAGCCATTGCGGCTCGTCTTTTTTGGCCGAGATAAAGCGCACAGTGTCTTCATCAAGACCCTTAGGCGCAAACTCTTGCTCAATATCGCTCTCAAAGCCATATTTATATTTATCGGCCTCAAGACTACTGGTCGCGTCAACGGTTTGCGCGTCAATGCTGTCCTTGGCGATTTGCGATTTAACGTCAGCACCCATTAGGCGGCTCCATAGGTTTTGCGGCGAATTTTCGCCCAAGCATTTAAAAATACCTGCGCGTCCTGCGCCTGTGTTGTGTAGCCAAGGGAGACGCGAATGCACCCCTTTGGCGCGTCATCGCAGCGGCCCATGGCGGTAATGGCGCGGCTCGCCCCGACCTTACCCGACGAGCAAGCCATGCCCGTGCTGACCGATATGCCCGCAAGGTCTAGCGCCATCATCAAAGTGGACGAGGCGGTGTCCGGCACGGCGAAAAACAGCGTATTGGGAATGCGCGCAACGCCGTCGCCAAATATCACAAGCTCCGGCTCCATCGCCTTAAGGCCAGTTTCAATAATAGCGCGAATATCCCCCGTATGGGAGAGCGCCCCTTCGCACACCTTAGCGGCGGCGCCAAAGCCGGCAATGCCCGCCACATTCAGCGTTCCCGCGCGGCGGCGTTTTTCTTGCCCGCCGCCAATAAGGTAGGATGTGAAGGGGGCATCAGACGCCACATAAAGCGCGCCAACCCCTTGCGGGCCGCCGATTTTATGGGCGGAGACGGAAATGTAATCCGGCTGATAGGTCATCATGATTTTGCCGAGTGCTTGCACCGCGTCGATAAGAATAAGCCCGCCAGCTGCGTGGGTTAAATCGGTCGCCGTTTCCACGTCTTGGATAATGCCCGTCTCGCTATTGACCGCGCACAGGGAAACGAAAGGGCGGCCATGATTGCTGTCCCAAGTCTCTAGCGCGGATTTAAGCCATGCCATATCGCTTTGGCCATCGCGATTAACCGGAATGTAATCGACGATAAGCCCCGACTGCTCCGCCGCGCTAGCGCAAGCGGGATGGTCCATGGAGGAAACCAATATGCGTTTACAGCCCGCATGGACGGCGCAATGAATGGCCGTATTGTCGGACTCGGTTCCGCTGCCGGTAAAAATTAAATCCTGCGCGCACACGCCCATCGCCATGGCCACGTCTTCGCGGCCCTGCTCCACAAGGCTTGACGCGGAGCGGCCATTGCCGTGCGGGGCGCTCGAATTGCCAACCACGCCAAAGGCATGGTTCATCGCGTCTATCGCTTCCGGGCGCATCGGGCTTGTGGCATTATGGTCAAAATAGATACGGGTCATGAGGCTTGCCCTAAAAGCGGCGGGAAATTATCGGAAATAACATCCGCCAAGGTGACCGAAGCCAAAAAACCTTCAATATGGCCCTCAAGCGCGTCCCATAAATTATGGGTTAGGCATTGGGCGTTTTGCCCCGTGCAGCTTTGCTTAGTCTCTAGGGTGCAGGCATGGGCGCGGGCGCGGATATCCTCATCCACGGCGGCAATCACCTTATCTAGGGTGACGAGCGCCGGCTTTGCGGTAAGGCAATAGCCGCCGCCAGGCCCGCGCTGACTCTCAACAAGGCCAGCCTTACGCAATGACACAAAAATTTGCTCTAAATAGATTTGGGAGATAGCTTGACGGGCGGCAATTTCAGACAGGCTGACAGGCACGCGCTTGCCCGCATGGCCGGCGCACTGGCTGGCTAAATCAGCCATCGCCATAACCGCGTAACGTCCCTTTGCTGTCAGCTTCATATGCTCTCTCATTATCACCGCGCGAAACGTCACAATTGCCCATCGCAACGCCGTGGTTTTTTCTCGCTATTTACCCGCAGCTTTGCTAGAAGCCGCGCAAGCCCATTAATATAGCAGGATGTAGTAATCCTGACTATTTTAGTCAACTATTTAAATCGCGTTTTATGCGCCCCGGTATTACCGTGTAATTATTCTAGGAATTTACTATGCCAGAAGTCATTATTTCCGGCCCCGACGGACGTCTTGAGGGACGCTATTCTCCATCGGATGACCCCGCCGCGCCCTGCGCGATTATTCTCTCCCCCCATCCCAAAGCGGGCGGGCATATGGATCACCGCATTCCGGTCGCCATGTTTGAGCAATATAAACGCCGCGGCTTTTCCGTGCTTCGGTTTAACTTTCGCGGCGTTGGCCGCTCCATGGGCACCTACGATAATGGCTCCGGCGAATTGCAAGACGCGGCCTACGCCCTAGACTGGCTACAAAGCTTTAACCAGAACGCGCCGTTTAGCTGGGTTTCCGGCTATCAATTTGGCGCGTGGATTGGCATGCAGCTTTTGATGCGCCGCCCCGAAGTTGCCGGCTTTATCTCCATGTCCTTGCCGACCAACACCTATGATTTTGCCTTCCTCGCCCCGTGTCCGGCCTCTGGCCTTGTGACTTACGGCTCTGAAGATGTGATTATTCCGCCCGATGATGTTGAGCGCGTGATTGAGAAAATCCGCACCCAAAAGGGCACATTCGTAACCGGTCATCAAATCGAAGGTGCTGATCATTTCTACACAAACCATCTCGACATTGCGATGGACGTGGTTGACGATTATCTCGACGTGCATCTTGATGATCGCTATTGCCCTTACCGCGAGCCTCGCCTGATTGAAGGCTAATTCTCTCGCTATGCAATATTACTCGCTAACTGACCGCACGCTTACCGCAAGCTTTGGTGATGCCCTGCTCTCAAGCCTTGCTCCGGACGGCGGACTTTACATGCCGACGAGCCTGCCTAAATTTAGCGCAAGCCAACAAGCGGGGCTTGGGGCCATGTCCTTTGCCCGCTGCGCCGCGACCCTTGCCCGCTATTTCACCGATGCCCGTTTTAGCGATGAGGCGCTTGGCGATATTTGCGCCGACGCCTATGACTTCCCCGTCCCTATGACGACAATGGGCCGGCACATTCTTGACGCGGCGACCCCCGAAGATGAACGCGAGTTTTTCCTAGAGCTATTCCACGGCCCGACATTGGCCTTTAAGGACTTTGCCGCCCGTTTTATGGGCCGCGCCGCTAGTCACCTTATGAAGCAGAGCGCAGAGCAGCGCACAATCCTTGTGGCCACATCCGGTGATACGGGCGGGGCTATCGGCTATGCTTTCCTCGGCCAGCCCGGGGTGAAGGTCTATATTCTCTATCCCGAAGGCGGCGTTTCCAAGGTGCAAGAGCAGCAGCTCACCACTATGGGCCGTAACTCCAACGTTAAAGCGATTAAGGTCACGGGCACATTTGACGACGCGCAAGCTTTGGTCAAAGCCGCCTTTGCCGATAAGGCCCTATCAACCAAGCATAACCTTATGTCGGCCAATAGCATCAATGTCGGCCGGGTCATTCCGCAAAGTTTTTACTAT
The DNA here is from genome assembly GCA_036478975.1 of Robiginitomaculum sp. Classification (GTDB taxonomy): domain Bacteria; phylum Pseudomonadota; class Alphaproteobacteria; order Caulobacterales; family Maricaulaceae; genus Robiginitomaculum. The sequence continues at coordinate 9,867 of JAZGFA010000218.1, forward strand.
TTCTGGACGGCTATAAAGGCCAAGGCTGCCTATCCAAACCGCCCGCTTGTCTACTCCATTCCCTCGGGCAATCTCGGCAATTTAACTGGCGGACTGATTGCCAAGCGCATGGGCGCGCCGATTGACCGCTTTGTCGTCGGCCATAACGCCAATGATCCATTGATTGATTATCTGGCCAGCGGCGAATATAGCCCGCGCCCCTCCGTGCCAACCCTGTCTAATGCTATGGATATTGGCCGCCCTAATAACTTCCCGCGCATTCTTAGCCTTTATGATGATGACCATAGCGCGATTACCAAGGACGTTTGGGGCGCAAGCTTTACCGATGAGCAGACCGCCCGCCATGTGCGCCGCGTTTATAATGAAAAGGGCTATCTAATGTGTCCGCATACGGCGATTGGCCACCTTGCCATGGAAGCCTTTAGCAAGGATGTGGATACGGACTTCACCAAAATCATCGTCTCTACCGCCCATCCAGCGAAATTTGCCAATGAGGTAGGCCGCATTATCCGCGAAGACATAGCCCTGCCAAAGCCGCTCTCTAGCCTGATGAGCCGCACGGCCTATGCCCATGAAATGGCGCCAAGCCTGTCAAACCTTGCCGATTACCTTGCGCGCACCGCATGAAGCTAAGCGTCGCCGATTTCCGCGAGCGCCTTGAAGCGGGCACGCTGCGCATAAGCTTTATCGGCATGTCCAATATCGGCAAAAGCCATACGGCGCGGCGGCTACGTATTAGCCACGGTTTTACCCTTTATGAGGTCGATGAAGCCATTCAGCATGAGCTGGGCCTTAAGACCATGCAAGAATCCGCCGATTGGATGGGGTTTCCTTACGCGCCAAATTACGCCGCGCGCGAGGCGGAATATCTCGCCCTAGAGAGCCGCCTAACCAGTGCGGCGCTTGACGGGGAGCCGCAAAACCTCATCCTTGATACAACGGGCAGTGTGATTTACGCCGATGATAGCACATTAGACGCCCTCAAAGCACAAACTCTCATCATCCATATTCGGGCTGAAGCCAAAGATCTAGCCCGCCTAGAAAAGCTCTATTTCCGCGCGCCAAAGCCGCTCATCTGGGCGGGGCAATATAGCGAAGATGCAGGGCAAAGCCAAAAACAAGCGCTAAAGGCGTGCTATCCATCCCTGCTGGAATCGCGCATGGATGCCTATGACGCGCTCGCCGATATTGGTCTATCAACTTCGCTGCTGCAAGAGCGCGCAACAACACCGCAAGACATTATATCCGCCATTGAAGACGCCTTAGTCAAATAGCTCAGATTTTGTAATATTTACAATCATTTCAATATGCTGCGCGCTATCATTAAGGCATGGCGCTACGCTGAAATGCGTGCCACCTGCCGCCTTAAACGCCTTGGCACTCTCAATTGCGATTTCCTCTAAAGTCTCAAGACAGTCGGCGCTAAAGCCGGGGGTAATCACCACGGTTTTTGTCAGGCCGGACTGCGCCATTTGTGCCAATACCGTATCCGTATAGGGCTCAAGCCAAGCCTTGGGGCCAAAGCGTGATTGGAATGTCAGCGTAAATTCATCCGAATCCATCCCCATATCTTCGCGCATCAGCTGGGCCGAGCGCGTGCATTCATCCGCGTAAGGGTCGCCCTTATCCACCACCTCTTGCGGCAAGCCATGGAAACTGGCGATAATGCGGTCAGGGACATAATCAAGCGTAGCGATATGGGCGCGCAGGCTCGCAGTAATCGCCTTTATATAGCGGGGGTGGTCATGGTAATCGCGCAGGGTTTTAATATTCAGCCTCCCGCCGCGCTTTTTTTTAGCCCTTTCCACCATGTCGTAAACCGACTGGGTCGTCGCTTCCGCATATTGGGGATAGAGCGGGAAGACGCGAATATGGGTTGCCCCGCGCGCCTCTAATGCGGCTATGCCGTCTTCAATGGAAGGCTTGCCGTAACGCATACCGATTTCAACGGCCACTGTCTCGCCTAGCGTGGCCTGCACGCCCGCCGCTTGCTCGCGGGTTATCTTAATCAATGGAGCCTCAGAACCAGATGTTCCCCAAATCTTAGCGTAAGCCGCAGCGGAGCGTTTAGGGCGCGTGCGCAGGATAATCCCGTGCAATATGGGCCGCCAAAGCAGTGGATGCAGAGCGATAACTCGGCGGTCCGAGAGAAATTGGGAAAGGTATTTACGCACGGCTTTTGGGCTCGGCGCGGCGGGCGAACCGAGATTAACCAATAAAAGTCCGATTTTTTTAGTCATTTACCCATCTTCCCTGCCGCTCTCCCTTGACTGACAGCCATTTCAGGCGTCAATTAGCACTTAGAGAAAATGCGTCAACCGCGCGCAAAAGGGAAATCAATTATGTCGCACTCATCACTTAAATTATCATTGTTAACCGCCGCCGCGATTAGCGCGCTCTCGCTCGGAGCCTGTAAGGAAAATACGCGCCCCTCTAGCCCGCCTTTAAACGCTCCAACCAGCGCCAGTGATAATGATGCCCATGACAATGGTAACAGCCAGAACGACGCGGATCACACCCACGACAATGATATGCAAACCGCTAGCGCCCCTGCAGCCACCCCTGCCCCCGCCGCCGCGCCGCAAACTACGGAATCCCGCGCCGCCGATATGCTTACGGGCAATACCGGACAGGCGACTATTCAGCAGGCTAAAGAGTTTCTCGAGGCGGCCGAAATTGAAATCGTAGAGCTTGAAGAAATGGCGGCCCGGGTTCAGTGGGTCAATTCTAACTTTATTACCCAAGATACGGACTGGATTGTCTCTAAGGTCTCAGAGCAATATTCCAACATGTCGACCCGCCACGCCAATGAAGCCAAGCGCTTTAACGCCCTTAACCTGCCGCCGACCATGGCGCGTAAAATGGATGTGCTCAAAAGCGGCAATCCCTTCCCGGCTCCGGAAAAGCCCGGCGCGGCCAAATCATTGGCCGAAATCATGACCGCGCTTAATTCCGCTTACGGCACGGGCAAATTCGCTTACCGTTCCAAGGACAAGCAATTTGCTAGTTTTTACGAAGGCCTAGCCAAGGACGAAGTGCCAGAGCTAAACCTCGGTCAGCTTTCACAAATCATCGCCAAATCCCGCGATCCGAAAGAATTGCAAACCGTTTGGGAAGGCTGGCGCACAATCGCCCCGCCCATGCGCAAAGGCTATAGCGAAATGGTTGGCATCATCAATGAAGGCTCCAATGAGCTTGGCTATAAGGACGCCGGAGCCCTATGGCGCGGCGGCTATGACATGCCCGCCGATGA
>JAZGFA010000219.1:0-2019 GCA_036478975.1 Robiginitomaculum sp.
GTGAATTTCGGTCTTCCCGAAAATCACTGGCACATGCCACTTTTATATTTTCGCACTTTAGATTATGTAACAGTGAAAGCAAAGCTTTCGCTGCAAACATGTGCTGTAAGAGCGTTTCTCTTGAAACGCTGGCTTGGAGAATTTTCAAAATGTCTGATTTCTATGGAGCGCGGCGCATGCGCGCCAATGGCTAATGCCAGTTTAAAGAGAGAAAGATGAGAATGCAGGAGATGGGGCCCCGCCTTCGTGGGGATGAACGGAGGGCGGAGATGCTCGTCAAAGCTTGGTTTTAATGGGCTGATGCCAGTGTTTCTGACGAAACACTCCTAAGGGCACTTATTGCAGTGAAACTTCGCTTCACTGTTGTTAGGTCGCAAACTGTTCCTGCAATATTTTCTCGTCGAGGGCGTGGCCTTCGTCGAACAGGAGGGTGAGGTTGATGTCGGTGGCGGCGCTGACTTTTACGTGGGTGACGTCGCGAAATTCTTTATCGTCGGCGGTGACAGAGACCGGACGTTTGGCCGGGTTTATCATCTCAAATTCAACATTTGCGCCGCGCTTTAGCAAGGCTCCGCGCCAACGTCGTGGCCGAAAGGCGCTAATCGGGGTGAGGGCGAGGATTTCTGCGCCGAGGGGCAAGACAGGGCCGTGGGCTGACAGGTTATAGGCGGTGGAGCCAGCAGGGGTGGCTACCATAATGCCGTCCGCGATAAGGCGCTCTAGGCGCACGCGATTGTCCACGGTGATTTTGATGTGGGCGGCTTGGCGTGTTTGGCGCAGCAGGGACACTTCATTCATGGCGAGCGCTTTAAATGTGCCGCCCGCCCCCTTTGCTTCCATACGCAGGGGATTGATGATGGCCGGCTCTGCTTTGTCGAGACGCTCTATGAGGCCGTCTTCGGCGTAGCTATTCATCAGAAAGCCAATTGTGCCTTTGTTCATGCCGTAAATCGGTAGGCCGCGCTGCACTAACGCCATGTGGCGATGAAGCGTGCCGAGCAGAAAGCCGTCACCGCCAAGCGCGATGATAGCGTCCGCTTCGCCGGCGTCGTGATTGCCGTAACGCTCTATCAGGCGCGCCTTAGCGTCCTTGGCGTCGGGTTTATCGCTAGCGAGAAATGTAAGTTTTTTAAATTTGGACATGGTGAGGTTAGTTTACGCCTTGGCTATAAATCCGCAAGCGCCGTTTCGGGGTAGGCTTCGAGCGGCGCAAGGCCGCGTTTAAGGGCGTTTAACTGGGTTCCAGCTAGCGGCATGACGTTTAGGGCGTGATACCAGGTTAGCGCCTGCATATTGGCCGCGCTTGGATCCCCCGCAATAAGCCCGTTACATGTGGCCTTAATCAGCAGGGCGCCGGACAGCACTTGCGCGCAAAGATTGAGATAATCCATCGCCCCGGCCAGCGCGTCCTCATCGGAGGCGGCGAGCATGATTTCGGTGGCCTCGGTCATATGGGTAATGCCAAGGCGCAGGGCGTCTTCGCTACAGCTTAAATCCGCGTCTTGATTTTTGATTGTTTTATCGCAAAGGGCATGAATGTCCTCAAGCTCAGCAATCAGTGCGCCCATGGCCTCGCCCCCGTCGCGGCGCAATTTACGGCCCACAAGGTCTATGGCCTGTATGCCATTTGTGCCTTCATAAATGGCGGCGATGCGGCTATCTCGGTAATGCTGGGCCGCGCCGGTTTCTTCGATAAAGCCCATGCCGCCGTGAATTTGCACGCCTGTTGAGGTCGCCTCAATGCCGACATCAGAGCCGTAGGATTTGGCAATCGGGGTGAGCAACATTTCGCGGGCATGGGCGGCCTTGCGCATGTCCTCATCGCCGTGGGACACCGCAATGTCGCCCGCAACCGCCGTGGCCATATTGATAGCGCGCGCGCCCATGAGTTTGGCTTTCATGTCGAGCAGCATGCGGCGCACGTCGGGGTGGCCAATGATAGTCTCTCCTCCCATAGCCGTGCGCCCTTGCACGCGCTCTCTTGCATAGGCAAGCGCCGCGTCATAGGCGCGGTCGCCA
>JAZGFA010000220.1:0-3200 GCA_036478975.1 Robiginitomaculum sp.
AAGCTATTATCTGCGTCCACCGCCCACGCCGAAGCAAAATCATTAGAGCCGACAATCACCGACGCCACCCCGTCACGCGCCGCAATATTGCTCGCGTCAATATAGAGCGCGCCGCTCTCCCATCGCCCGACAAATTTGGACAGCAGGAAGAAAGATTTGGTCAGCACATGGTCATCCGGAACCGTGGTCAGCGGCGGAATGTCTAGGCTTTTGGAAATCCGCGCAAGGCCCGGATGGCGCGCGCCGGACCCTTCAATGCGGTTGCCCTCATCTTGGGTATCAAAAAACACCGTGCCGCCCGCCGCCATATAGCGGTTTACCGCCTCGCTCTGGGCCTTGCTTAGCTCCGGCGCATCACGGGTGACTGGCCAGTATAGCAGGGGGTAAATCGACAGGGGCGCGGTTTCAATCTCAACCCCGCGCGGCTCTAAAGGCTCGACCGTTGTGCGCTTGGTAAGCTCATAGGTCACCCCGCGCAGGCCGGCTTCGCTCATGCGGTCAATGCGGCTATTACCGGTGATGACGTAAGCCAGATGAATGCCGAGCGTGTCGCGCTCTAAATCCGAGGACTGGGCATCGCTGATTTGCGGGAGGAAAATAAAGCCAGCAATCAACACGCTTAATGCCGCTTTGCCCGTAAAGGCGCGTTTAAGACGCCCCGACACAAGCAAGGCAAATAGCGCGTCTAGCCCCAATAGCCCAAGCCCAATAGCCAGAAGCGCCCCCGTCAAAGAGCGCTTAGATTTCGCGCTATAGCCACCGCGCGTCACGTTTTGCAGGGCTGAAATGGGCCGCAGGGCGGCGCTATTATAAACCGCGTTAAAGGCGGTTAGCCGCGCCCCTTGGCGGTATAGGCCGGGCAGGTGTTGCTCGTCGCGCACGGCGCTAGCAAAGCCGCCATCAACAATGGATTGCGCCCCCGCCGGCGGGGAGGTTAGCCGGCCAAAGCCCGATAGCACGCTTTGAGGTGCCCACGATCCGCCTTGGCTGACAATCGCGCTTGGGGTTTGGCGCGCCAATGGCAAGAGTCGCTTTAGCATGTCCACATATAGCCCGCTTACGGCCAGATTTGACCACTGGGGGTCGGAGGTCACATGGAACAGAACAATGCGCCCCTGCCCGCGCGCCGCCGCCGTAACAATCGGAGAGCCGTCCGTAAGGCGCGCCCAAGTGCGGTTATCGGTTTCTCCGCCCGGCTGGGCCATAACTTGCTGGGTCACGGTAACATCATCTGGAATAGCCAGGCCGTAAAACGGGCTTTTATCGTCAAAAATATCAAGATTTTGCGGGTCCTCCCATGTCAGCGCCCCGCCCATGGCCCGCCCGCCAAATCGCAATTCAACCGGCAGGAGCTCATCCGTGCGCGCCGCCAGTTTCGGCCCAGCAAAGCGAATGAGCATGCCCCCCGCCTCTACAAATTCGGTCAAAGCCTTATCTTCGGTGCGGGCGCTATCGGACATAATTAGGATAGACGGGCCAAGGGTTAAAAGCTCCGCTAGCGGCGCTTTGTAAATACCGGCATTGCCGCCCAGCGCGTTTTCCACATAGTAAAGGTCATCAAGCAGGGGCTGACTATTGCGCTCCCCGCTCGCGATAATTCCGACCACAGGCCGCCCCCAACTGTCATCGAGCAATGTCACGGCCGCCGCGCTACGCGCCCCCTGTAAGCTAATGCGCGAGACGCGATTACGCAGGGTCGCGGGCAGCTCAAACTGCGCATTGGCGCTATTATCTCCGCCGGCAAAGCTTAGCGGGGCGCGGGCAATCACCCGCCCGTCAGCGCCGTAGGCTATCGCTTCGGCCTCGCGCGCGCCGTCCGTGTCAAGGCGCAAAAACTGCGCGCTTAAACCCTGCTCGCTCTCGCGCGCCGCGCCGGCAATTATCGGGCTTTGGCCGCTATGAGGGGCGATGATTTTAAGCGATTTCGCGCCCGCTAAAGCCGTAGCCAATGCCTGACCCTCGCCGTAATCAATTCCGCCCGATAGCCACAGCGCCTCCGCCCCTGACATATCCAAACCCTCTAGGCGCGTGACCATATCCTTATGGAGCGCCCCAAGCGGCAAGGGGCTAGCGGATTTCAGCGCGTCCAAAGCCATGCCCGCAGGGGTGAATTTCACCTCGGCGTCATCGCGGGTAAAGGCTAAGGCCACGTCCATATTCTGGCGGCGCGCCTCGGCGATGCGCCCTTCGGCCTCGCGGGTTATTTGCGTCCAATTGCTCGCCGCGCCGTAACCATTATCAACCACAAGCACGAGCGGGCGCGCATCTACGGCAATATTGCGCTGCAAGATGGGGCGCGCCAAAGCCACAGCCAAAAGCGCTATTAAGCCTAGGCGAAATAGCAAAAGCCAAGGCGGGGTTTTGTCGGGGGTTTCCTCATCGCTAATCACATCGGCTAAAATGCGTAGGGGCGGGAACGCCACGGATTTCGGGCTAGGCGGGGTCGCCTTTAACAGCCAAAATATCAGCGGCAAAAGCAACAGGCCGAGCAATCCAAGCGGGGCTAAAAATGTCAACGGGCCAAAGCTCATTAGCGCCTGCCCTTCTCTAGCGCCCCGTAGAGCGCGGTCAAAGCTATGGCCGCGTTTTTATCCGTGTGATGGGTGACAAGGCTCCAGCCAAGCCGGCGTGCCATGTCTGATATTCCCGCCTTATGGGCGGCGAATTTCTCTTGATACTGCGCCCGCGCGCGCTCGGCGCGGCCAATGATAAGCGGCTCTATCAGTTTGCTACCCGGAATATTCATGCGCACGCGGCCACGGTAAGGGAAAACCTCCTCCGCCGGATCAATAATATGGAGCAGCGCGCCGCCAGCCGGGCGAGACGCAAGCCGCGACAGCCGTTCGCGCCACATCTCTAAAGGCTCTAAAAAATCACTGGCAATCACCAAACGCGCATGGGAGGGAATTTGCGCGTTTAAATGCTCGGCCCCGCCCTTAGAGCTAGCAAGGGTGGCGCTAAGACGCTCAAGCCCGACTTTACCCGTGCGCGCCCGCTCGCTCTCGCCGATAATGGCGCAGCGCTCCCCGCCCCGCATGAGCAGTGATGCCAAGGCCAGTTGCAAAACACTGGCGCGGTCTTGCTTTGTCGGCAATTTATCCGATGAGCGCCAATCCATGCCGCCGCTTCCGTCGCGCCAAAAATACACGCTATTGGCCGCTTCCCATTCGGTCTCGCGGACAAATAAATTATCGCCGCGC
>JAZGFA010000221.1:0-16022 GCA_036478975.1 Robiginitomaculum sp.
AAACCCACGGGTCGCGCTTAGGGCTTTGCTCTTGCCGCGGCCCTGCTAACATTAATTTGCAAACATAAAACCAGTGGAGACACCATGAACTTTGACCCCATTACTTCAGCATCGCCGGTCATTCAAATTCACCTCGCCGCGGCGATATTTGCCCTAATTATTGGCGCAGGCATATGGCTACGGCCCAAGGGGACAAAAAGTCATAAAATGGCGGGGCGGATTTTTATCATCGCCATGCTGATTACCGCCGCCAGCGCTATCCCGATTACCGAGATACATCCCGGCAAGTATAGCCTGATACATTTGTTTATCCCGCTAACCCTCGCCGCCATTGTGCAAGCGTTATGGCGGATTAAAAAGCGTAATATTAAAGGCCATATCAGGGCGGTGAAGGGGCTTTATTTCGGCGCGCTGATGATACCGGGCATCTTTACTTTGATGCCGGGCCGCCGATTATTCGCAGTGTTTTTTGGAGGCTAGGCTCGCTAGATTAGATTAGCGGCGGGCGGGTGCGCAGGCGCGAGAGCGTAGCGGGTAACGCCTTTGGCCCTCATGGTGGATAAGCACGCAGCGGCCATTATTAAGCGCGAGCGAGAAATGGTCCGGGCGGGCAAAACTGCGATCCGTGACAAAGGCGGGATCAATGGTGACGTCGCTTTGATAGGCTAGCGTGTCACGGGCAAGCATAACCCGGCGGCCGCCTAGGGCGCCGGATATGGCGCCGGATATATCGTCCAGCATGGCCATATCGCCTTGGTTAATAACCGCAGGCATGTCGCCCTCGGGGCCACCCGCAGTTACGCAGGCCGCCATGAGGCCTGCGTAAAGAATCGTAACCGTAAGAAGAAAGCGGCTAGCCATATTAGCGACTGCTGCTCGCATCGTCTCTTACTACGCGGTTTTGCTCTAGGAAGCGGCGAAGCCAGATGCGTCGCTCGGAATAAAGCGAAGTGCTGTCTTCTACGTCTAGGCGCGCGGCGGACAATTGAGTTTGCGGTTTTTGGCCAATAGCAGGCGGGCAAGCGTCCGTCTGAATATAGGTTAGGGCCGTAGCAAACATGCCTTCATTTTCGTCGCCAAGAGGCTCGGAGAAATCATCGCTGGTAAAGCAGCCGGTGATTTGCTCACCTGCGCTTGGCCCGCCGGTCATCGGCGTGAAACCGTCCGTATAATCACCAAAGTCTTTGTCGTTCACGCCAACAAATTGAATAGTGAAATAGGTTTCGCCGCAATTGCCCGTGGCATAAAAACCGTAAGGCTTGCCGCAGGTCGTGCCGCCGATTAACACCACTTCGACATTAATGCCGCGCAGGGAGTTTATCAGCGCTTCTGAAGCGGAACATGTGCTGCCCGTAGACAGGATAAAGACGCGGTTAAGGTCAAGCTGCGGCAGGGCCGTGCCGCTGGCGACCGTAAAGCCGCGCGTTTGGCTGTGAAACGGCGTCGGGCTTAGGGTTGCGCCCGTAACCGGATTGGTTGTCGGGTGCTTGGAATTGAACTTAATCTCTTCAAATGTGCGGCTATTGGTCGCCGCAGAGCCGGCTACCATATAGCCAAGCTCGGAAGCAATATCCAAAAACCCGCCGCCATTATAGCGCAGGTCGATAACAAGGTCGTCAAGGTCATCGCCTGCAAAGCTCGTAAAGGCGTCAAATAAAGCCTGCTCCGCTTGGGAGGTGCCGAAAGTATTAAATAATACATAGCCAGTTTTACTCGTCCCGCCGCCAACAGCCGGCGTGGTAATGGTTTTAGTTTCCCGCACGGGCGCCGATGTAACAATGGCAGATGTCATTGTAATGGTGCGCGTTGTCGTCGTGCCGTGATCGCGCACTTTAAACGTATGGGCCTCGCCCGCCGCCTTAGGAAACAGCCCCGCATTAAGCGTTGCAACATCAGCGGATGTGCCGCCATTAATCGCGTCGACGCCGTCAATTTCTAAAATTTCAGTGCCGCGCAAAAGGGCGGCGCTAGATTGCTCCGCCGGAGAGCCAGTTTCGGTGTAAGCGACAAAAATTTGACGCGGTACGGACGCCGATATCAGGCGGAAGCGCGCGCCATATCCGGCGCTTGCGCCGCTAGCGACAGCAAGATCATAGTCGGCGGTGTTGCGGCTAAAATGGAACTTATCCTTAGCCGCGCCAGACGCGGTGGTAGCCGCGGTTTTAAGGGTTTTAAAATATGTGAGGCGATTGGTGAAACTGGCCGGATTTTGGTCGGTGATTTCATTATACCAAAGATAGGTTTCATCACTCCAAGAGCGCAGCCAAAAATTTTCTTCCTTAGTGGAGCCCGCCGTATCGGCCGTGCCGGCGCGCGGCGCGGCGCATTTATTTGCGAAATCCGCTTGGGGTTTAAACTGACCGGCTGTCCATGTTGGACCCGTTGTGCCGCCGGGCGGGGGGGCTACGACGCCGCCGCCACCTCCACCGCCGCCACCACCGCCACAAGCGGAGAGCAATAGAGCTGCAGAAAAGGAAAGGAGTATTGTGGGTGTTTTAAAATGTTTCATAGGTGCAATTTACCGATTAGCTAAAACTTTGCAAGCGGGTTACTGCGTTTTAATGTTTACGAAACTGTCATTTTTAAAACCGTGAATAATGCCACTCTAACTGTTGCGGGGGCGGATTTGCGCGCCTATAACACTTGCGCAATTAAGACTCATCCGAATTTCGGTAATTTTAGATAATAGGCATTCATCCATGAACATTCACGAATATCAGGGCAAAGCCGTACTTAAAGAGATTGGCGCGCCCGTCTCTGAAGGCGTCGCAATTTTTAATGCTAGCGAAGCGCGGGCCGCCGCAGAAAAGCTTGGCGGGCCATTATGGGTGGTGAAATCACAAATCCACGCGGGCGGGCGCGGCAAAGGCACATTCATTGGCGCCCCTAAAGACGCCAAAGGCGGCGTGCGCCTAGCCTTCTCTATAGATGATGTCGTGAAAAATGCGCAGGAAATGCTCGGCGCTTACCTCGTGACCGCGCAAACCAGCGACGAAGGCAAGCAGGTTAACCGCCTTTATATTGAGCATGGCTCCGATATTGAGAGCGAGCTTTACATCTCTATCATCATTAACCGCGAAACCTCGCGCGTATCCTTCATCGCTTCGACCGAAGGCGGCATGGATATTGAAGAAGTGGCCCATAGCGAGCCGGAAAAAGTCATTAATTTTGACGTCGATCCAGCCACGGGCTTTATGCCTCATAATGGCCGCACATTGGCCAAGGCGCTTGGCCTTAAGGGTGACCTTGCCAAGCAGTGCGCCAAATTAGGCAAGATTTTGTATGATGGGTTTTTGGCCAAAGACATGTCCATGCTAGAAATTAACCCGCTTATCGTCACCGAAGATGGCCGTCTGCACTGCCTTGACGCGAAAATCAGCTTTGACGAAAACGCCCTGTTCCGTCACCCGGATATTGCCGCCCTGCGCGATGAGACCGAAGAAGATGCGCGCGAGATTGAAGCGGATAAATTCGGCCTGTCCTATATCGCCCTCGACGGCACTATTGGCTGTATGGTCAATGGCGCGGGCCTGGCCATGTCGACCATGGACATTATCAAATTATACGGCGAAGAGCCTGCCAACTTCCTTGACGTAGGCGGCGGCGCGACCACCGAAAACATCACGGCGGCGTTTAAAATCATCACCTCCGATCCCAAGGTTCAGGGCATACTCGTCAATATCTTTGGCGGCATTATGAAATGTGACGTTATCGCCAATGGCGTTATCGCCGCAGTAAATGAGGTTGGCCTCACCGTGCCTCTCGTCGTGCGCCTAGAAGGCACCAATGTCGAAGCCGGCAAGAAAATCATCAATGAGAGTGACGTCAACGTCATCGCCGCTGACGACCTCGACGACGCCGCAAAGAAAATCGTAGCAGCAGTGAAGGCGGCTTAATCATGTCAGTACTTATCAACAAAGACACAAAAGTAATCACCCAAGGCATGACCGGCAAAACCGGCACGTTCCACACGGAGCAAGGCCTTGAATACGGCACTAAAATGGTGGCGGGCGTTACGCCGGGCAAAGGCGGGACCACCCATATTGGCCTGCCTAATTTTGATACGGTGGCCGAGGCCAAGCACGCCACCGGCGCGACCACCTCGGTTATCTATGTGCCGCCGCCCTTTGCCGCCGATTCTATCCTTGAGGCGATTGACGCGGAGATGGAACTTATCATCGCTATCACCGAAGGCATTCCCGTATCGGATATGATTCCGGTTAAGCGCGCGCTTGTCGGTTCCAAATCGCGCCTGATTGGCCCGAACTGTCCGGGTGTTCTAACCCCTGAGGAATGTAAAATCGGCATTATGCCGGGTAAGATTTTCAAAAAAGGCACATGCGGCGTGGTCTCACGCTCTGGCACGCTGACCTATGAAGCCGTGTTCCAAACCACCCAAGTGGGCCTTGGCCAAACCACGGCCATTGGCATTGGCGGTGACCCGATTAACGGCACTAACTTTATCGACTGCCTAGAATTGTTCCTGCATGATGATGACACCAAGCAAATCATTATGATTGGCGAAATTGGCGGCTCCGCCGAAGAAGAAGCGGCGGAATATATCGCCCATATGGCCAAGAAGGGCATTAAAAAACCTATGGTCGGCTTTATTGCGGGCCGTACGGCCCCTCCGGGACGCACTATGGGTCATGCGGGCGCGATTGTATCGGGCGGCAAGGGCGGCGCTGAAGACAAAATCGCGGCAATGGAAAAAGCGGGCATTACCGTCTCGCCGTCTCCGGCGCAGCTTGGCACAACTATGATGAAAGTCCTTAAGGGCTAAATTACGCTAAATTAGGGTTAGCACTATGGCGGATAAAACGCGCTCCGAGCAGAACCAAGCTTTCTTGGATACGCTATTTTTAGATGGCGGCAATGCCGCTTATCTAGAGCAGGTGCAGGCGCAATACGTCGCGGACCCGTCCAGTGTTGACCCCAGCTGGCAAGCCTATTTCGGCGGGCTTGGCGAGGACGCGCAAACGGCCAAGAAAAACGCCGACGGCCCAAGCTGGAAACGTAACGACTGGCCCGCTGACCCGAATGGCGAACTCACCGCCGCCCTGACCGGCGATTGGGGGCCACAGCTTGAAGACGCGGTGGCCGGCAAGGTCAAGGGCCGCATGGCCGGCTCCACGCCGGACGATATTCGCCGCGCGACCAAGGACAGTTTGCGCGCCCTTATGCTTATTCGCGCTTACCGTATGCGCGGCCATTTGCAGGCCAATCTCGACCCGTTAGATTTACAAGACCGCGATATATATAATGAACTGGACCCGAAAAATTACGGCTTTGACGCCGGCGATATGGACCGCGAAATCTTTATCGACGGGGTGATGGGCATGGAGAGCGCGACGGTTACGCGCATGCTCGAAATTCTTAACCGCACCTATTGCTCGACCTTTGGCGTGCAGTTCATGCATATCTCTAATCCGCAGGAAAAAGCGTGGATACAGGAACGCATTGAAGGACCGGGTAAGGTCATCGCGTTCTCAGAGCTTGGCCGTAAGGCGATTTTGCAAAAACTAATTGAGGGCGAAGGTTTTGAGCAGCTCATCCATCGCCGCTATCCGGGAACAAAACGTTTTGGCCTAGACGGGGCGGAGGCTTTACTTCCAGCCCTTGAGCAAATCATCAAACGCGGCGGGCAGCTTGGCATGACCGACATTAACTTTGGCATGCCCCATCGCGGCCGTCTTAATGTGCTGGCCTCAATTTTGGAAAAGCCCTATAGCGCGATTTTTTACGAATTTTTAGGCGGGGTCTCCGTTGGCGGCGAAAACCTTGGCTCGGGTGATGTGAAATACCATTTGGGCGCGTCCCATGACCGTGAATTTGACGGCAATAAAGTGCATTTATCCCTCGCGCCAAACCCCTCCCATCTTGAAGCGGTTGACCCTGTGGTCATCGGCAAAGCGCGTGCCAAACAGCAAATGGTTGCCGGCACATTTGAAAGCGTAGACCACGGGGCCGTGGCCGCCGTGCTACTGCACGGGGACGCCGCCTTTGCCGGCCAAGGCATGGTGATGGAATGTTTCGGCCTGTCCCAGCTTAAGGGCTATCAAATCGGCGGCACAATCCACGTTATCGTCAACAACCAAATTGGCTTTACCACCAGCCCAGAATATTCGCGCTCCGGAACCTATAGCTCTGACATTGCCTTTATGGTCGAAGCGCCCGTATTCCACGTTAATGGCGATGACCCGGAAGCGGTGGTTTACGCCGCCCGCATCGCCACGGAATATCGCCAAAAATTTGGCAAAGACGTGGTTATCGACTTAATTTGTTATCGCCGTTATGGCCATAATGAAGGCGATGACCCGACCTTTACCAACCCTAAAATGTACGCCGTGATTAAAGCCAAACAAAGCACGCGCCAAGTTTACGGCGAGCGCCTTGTCGCCAATGGCACAATTACGCAAGCCGAATATGAAACCATGGTCGGCGCGTTCACTACCCATTTAGAGTCTGAATTTGACAAGGCGAAAAGCTTTGAGAGCAAAGAGCCAGACTGGCTTGAAGGCGTATGGACAGGTATGTCCGTGCCCAGCGATGATGATAAACGGCGCGGCGACACGTCCGTGGCCATTGACGATCTACGTGCCATTGGCGAGAGCATCACCACGATTCCCGATGACGCCAATATTCACCGCACACTTAAAAAACTTATCGCCGCGCGCCGTGCCCGCATTGATAGCGGCAAAGATATTGACTGGGGCCTCGCCGAACATTTGTGCTTTGGCACGCTGGTTAAAGAAGGCCATCCGGTGCGCGTATCGGGGCAAGATTGCGGACGCGGCACGTTCTCCCACCGCCATAGCCATGTGGTCAATCAGGTGGACGAGAGCCGCTACACTCCGCTTAATCACCTCTCGGAAAACCAAGAATATTACCAAGTGCTCGACTCCATGTTATCGGAATATGCGGTGCTCGGTTTTGAATATGGATTTTCTATTACCGCGCCCAAAGCTTTGACAATTTGGGAAGCGCAATTTGGCGATTTCGCCAATGGGGCGCAGGTTATGGTCGACCAATTCATCAGTTCAGCCGAGCAAAAATGGCTGCGCATGTCCGGCCTGGTTATGCTATTGCCGCACGGCTATGAAGGCCAAGGGCCGGAGCATAGCTCTGCCCGCCTAGAGCGCTATCTACAAATGTGCGCCGAGGATAATGTGCAAGTGGCAAATTGCACCACGCCGGCCAATTATTTCCACATTTTGCGCCGTCAGGTAAAGCGTAATTTCCGCAAGCCGCTCATCATGATGACGCCGAAATCCTTGCTGCGCCATAAGCGCTGCGTTTCGACATTTGAAGAAATGGGGCCGGGAAGTTTCTTCCATCGCCTGCTTTGGGATGACGCTGAGTATAATCCGCAAGAGGGCGAAATTAAACTAGTCGCCGACAGCAAAATTCGCCGCGTGGTGATTTGCTCCGGTAAGATTTATTACGAGCTATTTGAAGAGCGCGAAAAACTGGGCATTAATGATGTCTATCTTTTGCGCGTAGAGCAGCTTTATCCCTATCCGAATAGCGCCATGGCGGTTGAACTATCGCGGTTTAAAAAGGCGGAAATGGTTTGGGCGCAAGAAGAATCTAAAAACATGGGCGCGTTCAGCTTCATTGAGCCGTTCATCGAGCAGACCCTCACCGAGATTGACGCAAAACATGGCCGCGCGCGCTATATTGGCCGCAAGGCCAGCGCCTCTCCGGCGACCGGAATACCGTCTAAACACAAAGCAGAGCAGCAAGCGATACTCGACGCTGCATTTGAAAGTTAAAGATTATGGCCGCAAGTTCCTTTTCACTCATTTTACTACTCGTGCCCATCAGCATTGTGGTAATCATAATTGTCGTCGTTAAATCCAGCCGTAACAACAAATAGAGAGCGCTATGACCGATATTACAGTTCCAAATGTAGGCGAGAGCGTCTCCGAAGTGACCATTGCCACATGGTATAAAAAGCCCGGCGACGCCGTTAAAAAAGACGAAGCTTTGGTAGAGCTTGAAACCGACAAAGCGGCGCAGGAATTGGTCGCGCCCCATGACGGCGTGCTAGACGCTATCATTGTTGCGGAAGGCGAAAACGCCGCTGTCGGCGCGCATATTGCAACGCTTTCTGAAGGCGGGGCCAAGGCGGCTCCCAAAGCCAAAACGGCCCCAGCGCCGGCTACTCCTGCCAGCGCCCCTGCTAGTTCCCCTTCTAGCTCAGGCGGGGAAACCCTCAATATTGACGTGCCCAATGTTGGCGAGAGCGTTACCGAAGTCACGGTCGCTAGCTGGATGAAACAGCCGGGCGACGCCGTGGCTAAGGATGAGGCTATTGTCGAGCTTGAAACCGATAAGGCGGCGCAAGAGCTTGTCGCCCCCGCCGCCGGCGTAATGGGGGCAATCCTTGTGGCCGAGGGCGAAGTCGCCGCCGTGGGCGCAACCCTGACCACTTTAATTGCCGGCGCTACGGCAAACACGTCTGCGCCTGCCGCCGCCCCCGCAGTCTCTGCCAAATCCTCGGGTAAATCGCCCATGCCATCGGCGAACCGCGTAATTGCAGAAAACAGTCTTGACGCCGCCGCCATTGCTGGCAGCGGTAAGGGTGGGCGCATCACTAAGGGCGACGCGCTCGCGGCTAAAGCGGGAGGCTCTGCGCCTAAAGCCGCCGCCCCTGCGCCAGCCGCCGCCTCTGCGCCCCGCGAAACCGGCCCGCGTGAGGAGCGCGTGCGCATGTCCCGCCTGCGCCAAACCATTGCCCGCCGTTTGAAAGATTCGCAAAATACGGCGGCCATGCTGACCACCTATAATGAAGCGGATATGAGCCATATCATGGCGATGCGCTCCCAATATAAAGAGCTGTTTTTGAAAAAACACGGCACGAAATTGGGCTTTATGAGCTTCTTTGTTAAGGCCTGCGTGCAAGCGCTAAAGGACGTGCCTGCCGTGAATGCGGAAATCGATGGCACGGACGTTATCTATAAAAACTATTACGACATTAGCGTCGCCGTTGGCACGGATAAAGGTCTTGTGGTTCCGGTCCTACGCGACGCCGATATGTTATCGCTTGGCGGCATTGAAAAAGGCATTGGCGCGCTCGGTAAAAAGGCGCGTGACGGTAAATTATCCATGGCAGAAATGTCGGGCGGAACCTTCACGATTTCCAATGGCGGGGTTTACGGCTCGCTCATGTCCTCACCGATATTAAACCCGCCGCAATCGGGCATACTCGGCATGCACAAAATCGAAAAACGCGCGGTCGTAGTCAATGATGAAATCGTCATTCGCCCGATGATGTATCTCGCCCTCTCCTATGATCACCGCATTGTTGACGGCAAAGAGGCGGTAACTTTCCTCGTGCGCGTCAAAGAATGTTTGGAAGACCCAGAGCGCTTACTCCTTGATTTATAAAATCAGTCTGTGACACGCGTCACAGACTCCGTTTGCAGCACTGTCTAATTTAGCCTCAAACTTGCAGGGCGCGAACATGACACTAGATCCATTTATGATAATTATGGCGGGGGCACTGCTGTCGCTAAACCTTGGAGCCCTGTTGCTCTTTCGCCAAATCGTGAAATTCTAACGGCGGGCTACGGCTTATCCTGCCCGTAAACCCAGCAATCAATTTTGCCAAAGGGCGGCAATTCGTCAATTTTATACAGCAGTTTTGAGCCAAGTTTTTCGGCTAGATTTTTGCTCGCCATATTGCCGACTTCAATCGTGTGGACAACCCGTTTCCAGCCCAGATTATCAAACGCATAATCAATGCAGGCGCGGCCCGCCTCCTGCGCGTAGCCCTTGCGCCAATAATCGCGGTGAAGCGTCCAGCCAACCTCCGGCTCGGGCCAGCCTTCAGGGTTCCAATGGCCAATGCGCCCGGCCCAAGCCCCCGTGGATTTCTCAATCACCGACATAAAGCTATAGCCGTGAATGGATTGGTGGCCGATAACCGTCGCCATGCTGCGCCAGCATTGCGCGCGGCTTAGCGTCTTCCCGCCAATATAGGTCATAGTTTTTTGGTCTGAAAAGCAATCTGCCCATGGCTCAAAATCAGCAACAGGGTCGACTTCGCGCAAAATTAAACGCTCGGTTTCAATGATGGTTTTGGTCATGGTTATCTCCAAATATCGCGTAGGAATACGGGCAAATCATTGGCCTGCGGCTTGACGGGCACTTGGTAGAGCATGTCAGAAACAAAGCCGCGATGATAACTTGCGTGGTTTATCACATGGGAGAGAATTTCATGGCCGCTCATAAGTCCTGCCCCGCCGTCAACAAAGTTAAATTCAACCGGCGCGCTAAGCTGCGCCTCGCTCTGGCTATCCGCGAATTTAATATACCACGCATCCATTTCTTGAAACGCGGCCCAAAGCTGCGTAACCGGCGGCGTAGTTTGCGTATTGCGGCCCGTATAGCCATGGGAGCGCCCCTCAAGGTGAGCGCGAAAAATATCGTCAATGACATGAATATGATTAAGCGTGCTAATTATCGTTTTAAAATGGGTTTGCCTAATTTTCGTTAGCTCGCTTTCGGGCAAAGCTAAGACGGATTTGAACGTGATAGCATTCGCCCAAGCCCGATAACGAATAAGCATTTGGATATGGCTCGCCTGCCCCTCAGGTTTGGTTTGATAAATCTCCATTACCCTCTCCTTATAACGCCCTTAATAGGCGCAGCGTTTTTCGTCAATTTTACCTTTAGTGCGCGCGACAAAGGCGTTGACATTTTTCATCTGCACAAAGCGTTTTGGCGTCGGGTAGAGCAGCACGATATACTGGCCCTCGCTTGCCATATCCACGTCAAAACTTGGCGCGGCGGGGTCATCTACCAATATGGGATGCACATTAGCCATGGCAATATTTGGGGCGCGCAAGGCGACGCGCTCCGGCGTTCCAAGCAGACCCGCCGAGTGAAAACTGCCATTTACATGCAGGATTTTACGGCCGGGATGGGCCTGCATATGGTCAAATATGCTCTCGGCCATCGTGTCATCACGGCTGGCCTGAGCCGAGAATTGGCGAAAGCGTTTTTGCGCTTTTTCCGCCTCACTTAAATCTCCGCCGGCCCGATGCCCCGCCGCCGCCTGCATGAAGCCGTAAAACTTATCCTTATAGGCTCCGTCTTCGAGGTGGAGCGTGCGCGCCGCCCATGCGCGCGGCTGCGGCTTGAGGGTTTCTAAAAACTGCGCCCCGCGCTCTCCGATACACGACACCAAATTGGCCGGCACTTCGGCGGCTATCACCGGCAGGCCATTATTTTTGGCAAATTCCACAAGCGGGCGATAGGAGGAGCGGTAATGGTCCCACGCCTTGCCGTCATGGATAAGGGTTTCTTCGCCAATTTTTCCCGCCAGATAATCGTCCATCACCCCCTGTTGCGAGCGCTCAAATTGCTCCATGGACAGGGCCATATCCTTATGGCCCGCATGCAGGCCCGCAAAGATTTTAGACTGCACATAATGGCTCGCCGCATGGCCATGGGCCTCGCCGACAAATATGGCGTCATAGGCAGACAGGCCCGCTACTGCTTCGTCAAGAGATACGATGCGCGGCGCTTGCGTGCCCATTTGCGTCTCTATCACGATGAAATCTGAAAAGCTCGCCAGCGGCATATCGACCGTATATGTGTCGCCGGTTTTCGTCACGGCAACGGGGTTTTGCGCGTTAGGGGCGCTAGGCGAACAGGCGGCGAGCGTGCTGATTAGCGCCAGCGCGCCGAGAAGGGGTTTCAAATATTTCATGTCGTCTCCTATAAAAAAGGCGAGCCCATTGGCCCGCCTTTAAATGCAATATTTTGCGAGCGGCCTAATCGTTTAAATCCGGGTCCATTTTTTTGCAATCGGCCATAAGCCCTTCGACTGCGGCAACGGAGTTTAGGAACATTTCGCGCTCAACCTTGTTAAGGCGAATATTGAGCACTTTTTCAACGCCGCGCTTGCCGATAATCGCCGGGGCGCCAACGTAAAGGCCACGAACGCCAGAGATTTGGCCCGCAAGACGCACGGCGCATGGAAGCACGCGGCGCTTGTCCTTAAGATAGGATTTAGCCATTTCAATCGCGCTTTCTGCCGGCGCGTAATAGGCGGAGCCATTACCGAGCAGACCAACGATTTCGCCGCCGCCCTTACGGGTGCGCTGCACAATCGCGTCAATGCGTTCCTGGGTCGTCCATTTCATCTTAATCATGTCAGGAAGCGGAATGCCGGCCACCGTAGAATAACGAATAAGCGGCACCATAGTGTCGCCATGGCCGCCCAGAACAAAGGCGGTTACGTCTTCGATGGAGACTTTAAACTCGTCCGCTAGGAAATGACGGAAACGGGAGCTATCGAGCACGCCGGCCATGCCGACAACTTTGCGCGGCGGTAAGCCAGAGAATTTTTGCAAAGCCCAAACCATGGCGTCGAGCGGGTTGGTGACGCAAATCACGAACGCTTTTGGCGCATGTTCTTTAATGCCGGCGGCGACCTGTTTAATCACCCCAAGGTTTTTAGAAACAAGGTCATCGCGGCTCATGCCCGGCTTACGCGGAAAACCCGCCGTAATGATGATGACATCAGCGCCGGCAATGCCGGCGTAATCATCCGTGCCTTTAAAAATACTGTCATTGCCAAAGACGGCGCTAGCTTGGCTAAGGTCGAGCGCCTTGCCTTGGGCGGGGCCTTTAAAAATATCAAACATTACGATGTCGCCGAGGTCTTCGCGCGCCGCAACATGCGCCAATGTGCCGCCAATCATGCCTGCGCCGATTAGCGCAATTTTAGCCCGTGCCATATTAGTCTCCAGTTTTGGTTATGTGTTAAAACGCTTGTAAACCCTCCCCCCGCGCGGGGCAATCAAAAGCGCACGCTTAATCAAGAAAAATCGCCGCAGGCTAGGCCGGGTTAAAGCTATCGAGCTTGGCTCTAAAGGCGCTCCAGTCATCATGGCTGTCTATCGGTTTCCACAGGGCGCCGATTTGCTCATATATTAGGCTCGCGGGAATATCGGTTTTGGGCGCGGCATTAGCGATTTTATACTGGCTAAACACCAGCCGCCAATCGGCGAAATCCGGATGGGTATAGGCCTCTTGGTTAAGCCCGCCTAAGGCGAGGTTTTCACGGCTCAGACCGCCGTTAAAATCATGGAAAAATTGCGGCCAACCCGCTTGAGATTTTTCTAAAAACTCAAAGGTCTTCATTACAAAAGCTGCGTCCTGATCCCTATGGCCGGACGGGGCAATGCCAAGGCGGGAAAACAGTTTTTCAATCAGGGCGTCACGGTAAAATTTTGGAAAATCTTCCAGCGCGCCAAGCAGGCGTTTTTCATCATCAATTAGGCTCAGACAATTGGCAAGCTGCGCCAAATTCCAATACATGGCTTCGGGCTGTTTTGAGAAAGCGTAAAGCTTACTATGGTCAAAATAGGCGGCGGTGAAATCCGATTGAAGAGTCGGCAAAAACCGGTAGGGACCATAGTCAAAACTCTCCCCGGTAATATTCATATTATCGGTATTCATCACCCCGTGGACAAAGCCCGCCGCCATCCAGCTCGCCACGGTTTGCGCGCTATTTTTCGCTACGGCGCGCAGCAGGCCCACCGGAGTTTTATCCGTAATATCAGCATAATAATGACGCAAGCAATAGTCCGTAAGCGACTGTAAATTAACAAGTTCGTCTTCAAAATACTGCCGCTGAAATGTTCCAAACCTTATATGAGAATGGGACAAGCGGGTCAGCACGGCGGCGCGGGTTGGCGACGGCTCGTCATGGCGCTCTAGGCTCTCACCCGTCTCTATTAGGGAAAAACTTTTCGACGTTTCAACCCCAAGGCTTTGCAAATATGTCGTCGCTAAAACTTCGCGTACTCCGCCCAGCAAAGTCAGTCTTCCGTCACCCATACGCGAGTATGGCGTGCGCCCAGAACCTTTCGTACCTAGGTCTAAAAGCCGCCCTTTTTCATCCCGCAATTGGGCAAATAAAAACCCGCGCCCATCGCCAATGTCGGGATTATAATTGCGAAATTGATGGCCGTGATAGCGCAGGGCGAGCGGCTTTTTTATATTTCCAGCGAGCGGGGTAAAACGTCCGAAATGGGAAAGCCAGTCTTCGTCATTAAGCCCGTCAAGGCCAACGATTTTCGCCGCCGCGTCATTGCGAAACCGTAGCTGCGTTTTCGGAAAATCAGCGGCGCTAACCGCGTCATAAAAATCGCCGCCAAGCTCGGTTATTTTAACGTCAGGAGTATAATCCAAAACCGCCCTCCATTAGACAAATTGACGGCGTAAAAACTCGCCCGCTTCAACGGGAATGACGCGGCCGGGCGGGAAGGCTTTGGCGAAATTTAAAAAGCCGTGCGGCATGGATTTTTCGTGGCGACGCATAACCGTCACGGCGCTCGCTTCCATTTTATCGGCGTAGGCCCGCCCCTCATCACGCAAAGGGTCAAGCTCGCAGGTTAGCATATAGGCGGGCGGAAGCTCGACAAGATTGTCTTCAAACAAGGGTGAGAGCCGCGTATCATTTACGTCCGCGCCGTTAACATAGGCCTTGTCAATATAGCCGAGTGCCCATTCCCCAAGCATGAAACTGTCTTGCCATTTTTTCTTTGGCGGGCGCTTTTCCGCCATTTGCAGGAGCGGATAAAACAGCAATTGCGCATGGATTCGATGGCGATATTTTTGTGCTAAATAAGCCGCCATATTGCCGCCGGCGCTATCGCCGCCAATGGTGATGCGCTCCCCGTCAATGCCGCGCTCCCCTGCTCGCTCAAGCGCCCATAATAGAGCGCGCTCACAATCATCGGGGGCGGCGGGGAAAGGAAATTGCGGCGCTAGGCGGTAATCAACCGACAAAACCCTATGGCCAGAGGATGTGGCAAGGCGGCGGCACAGGCCTTCATGGGATTCAATATCGCAAGTAACAAACCCGCCGCCGTGCAAATAAACATGGCAGGGGCCAATATCATCGGCCCCGTGGGGGGTGAAAAGCCAGACAGGAATGTCATATTCTGGGTGACTAATGGCAAAACGGCTGATTTCGGCCATTTCCGGCCCTGTTTCGTCGAAACGGCGGGTTAATTTGCGCACCCGGCTATGGACGATATTCACCTGATCATCGGAGCTCCGAAAATCGTCAATCTGCTGGCGTAATTCGTCAATAATACTCATGGGGTTTATATGGGGCAGTTAAGCGCCATTGCCTAGGGGCCAAGTGCAGTTTTATAGCCTATAGTTCCCGCCCTTAAGATAGGCGATTTCCTCCGGCGTGCTTTTGCGGCCTAAAACTTCATTGCGGTGACAAAAACGGCCAAAGCGCTCAATCATGCGCCGGTGCTGTTTGGCGTGGTGCAGGCCCGCCTCGCTATTAATGCGCCCGTCGACATATTCGACGCTAAGGTTTTGATCGCTAATATTTTCACTGTGCATATAGGGCAAGTAGATAAAGACCCTGCGGCCCTGCGCAGTCTTATAATCATGGCCTGCCCCTATCGCCCTGCCCGCGGCGCCCAGCGCAAGAGCATCCCAGGCAAACATCGCCTTTGTGCCCCGGTACATATTGCGCGGAAATTGGTCGAGCATGATAATCAAAGCCAAAGCGCTATCTGGCTCCGCCTCCCATGCGTGCGGCCTATTGCCCATAAGCGCGGCGGCGCAGTCCATGGCCGCGTCCTCAAAACGGGCGCGAATAAGCGCGTCAAAGCTATCACTTTGGGCAAACCAGCGCGCAGGACCAGCCTCCTCAAACCAAAACTTAAGCACCTCCCCGCTGTCAATCATAGACGCAATTGCCCCGCATTAATCTTGGCAAATAAATCATCGTCAATACGCTCATAGGCTCCGCTAATCGGATTAGCCACATAGAGAGGATCGCTAACGCGCTGCGGGTCAAAACCGTCTTTTACCAAATCGGTTTTTTTGAATTTAAACGTGCCCGTCGTATCGGATTCGCGAGCAATACGCAGAAATACTGGCCGCGCATAATGGGGCAAGGCGGAAACCACATGGGCATAAAGCGCCTCCATATCCAGCGCGCCGCTCGCCACGATAGAGGCCATGCCCGC
>JAZGFA010000222.1:0-2612 GCA_036478975.1 Robiginitomaculum sp.
CCGCGAGCGTAAATGGGAGGAAAAAGATTTGCACATCCCAACTCGGCTTGCGCAAATCTACGGCTTGCAATGGACGGCGCTTGGCACAAAGAAGCGCTCCCGCCTGTCGGGGAAAAAGAAATTATGGCTTAGCGGCGCGGCTATCTTAGGCCTGCTTACCCTGTGTATTCCCGTGCCGGTCACCAGCCTTGCTCCGGCGGAAATTGTTGCTAGCGCGCCCTTTATTGTCACCGCGCCGATGGACGGGGTTATCAAGGCTCTGCATGTTGCGCCGGGCACATTTGTTAAAAGCGGAACGCCGCTATTATCGCTTGATGACACAAATTATCGCAATGAGCTTTCTATCGCCGCCCAAGAACACAGCGTCGCCGATGCCCGCCTGCGCCGCGCCTCGCTGACCGCGTTTATTGACGCGGCGACCAAGCGCGAAATCGCCATTGCCAAGGCCGAGCGCGACCTCGCCCTAACCCGTAAAAACTACGCGGCGGAGCGCCTGTCAAAAACTGTTATTCGCGCGCAAAAAGACGGCTTGGTTTTATACTCCGACGTCAAAGACTGGATGGGACGCCCCGTTGCCACCGGACAAAGCATTATGGAAATCGCTAGCCCTAACGCCATGCAATTGCGCCTAGAAGCGCCGATTGTCGATAGCGCGGTTTTAAACATTGGCGCGCGGGTGCGGCTGTTTTTAGACAGTGACCCGCTAAATGCCGTTGAAGCAGAGTTAAGCCGCGCCAGCTTTTACGCGCGTCCCCAAGCGGGCGGAGAGCTCGCCTATGACGCCATGGCGCAATTTGAAACGCCGCCCCCAGGGGCGCTTATTGAGGCGCGTATTGAGGCGCGCATTGGCGCGCGCGGGGTTGCGAAAATATACGGCCAGAGCGCTCCGCTCGGCTATTGGCTTTTGCGGCGACCGATTACGGCGCTGCGACAATTCACCGGGATTTAGACGTGAGCGCAATGGCGACATCCCCGCCCCCTTCTGGTTCACCCCCTTCAGATCAAGAAGATGCGGCACTGCCCGCCTTGCGGCAAGAACTGCGTCTATTTCCCGGTGAACCTTTAATTACTGGCGCGCCGACATGGCTATTATTTGATCCGGTGCGCAATGCCTATCACCGGCTTGAGCGCGCGGTTTACCAGCGGCTTTCCCTGTGGGAAGACCAACCGATTAGCCGTTATCTTGCGCGGGTAAATGCCCGCTTTGACATGTCAACCGATGAGGATGATGTTAAAGAATTGGTGACATTCCTCTATGCGCAAAAATTAGTAATTTTGCCCCCGGGCGGCGATAGTGAAAGTTTCGCCGCGCAGGAATTTGCCGCCAGCCCGCCCCTCTCCCATACCCTCATCCACAAATATTTATTTTTTCGTATTCCCCTCGTGCGTCCCGATAATTTTCTCAAAGCGACCTATCCCTTTATTCGCTGGATATTCACGCGAGCGGCCCTCTATGCGGTGATAGGCATAGGGCTTTTAGGCTTGTATTTTGCGGGGCGGCAATGGGATGTTTTCGCCAGTACATTTTTGCATTTTCTCACCTTTGAAGGCTTAATTTATTACGGGTTAACCCTCGCGGTTTTGAAAATATTTCACGAATTAGGCCATGCTTATACGGCCCATCATTTTGGCAGCCGCGTTCCGGTAATGGGCCTTGCTTTTTTGGTGATGTTTCCCATCCTCTATACCGACACCACCAATGCGTGGGAGCTAACCGATCGGCGCAAGCGTGTGTTAATTGACGCGGGCGGCATATTGGCCGAGCTGATGATTGCCGCGCTCGCTCTGTTTGCGTGGAGCTTTCTGCCCGACGGCCCCATGCGCAGCGCCGCATTTTTCGCCGCAACAACCAGTTGGGTTTTTAGCCTGATGGTCAATCTCAATCCGCTTATGCGCTTTGATGGCTATTATCTTATTACCGATTTATGGCGCGTTCCAAATTTGCAAACCGCCGGACTGGACATGGGCCGCTGGCATTTACGCGAAACCCTATTTGGCCTAAACGAGCCCGCCCCAGAGTGCGACAGCAAGGCTCGCCGGCGCGGCTATATCATCTATGCCTATAGCGTTTGGGTTTACCGGTTTTTCCTATTTATCGGGATTGCCCTACTGGTTCACGCCCTATTTCCCAAGGCAATTGGCATCATTTTATTTAGCGTCGAAATCGGTTGGTTTATCGTCAAACCTATTCTTAATGAACTCAAACATTGGTGGAGCATACGCATGAAAATCATTCAAACATCTCGCGGGCGCGGCGCACTGGCTGTCACCCTTGGCGCGCTCGTTTTTGCCTGCCTGCCATGGCAGTCCACCATCACCGCCCCCGCTATTTTGCGCCCGGCCCAGCAAAGCGAAATTTACCCGTTAGAGGCGGCGCGCATAGAGCGCATCTATGTCCATAATGGCCAAAACGTGCGCGCCGGAGAGCCGCTCGCCGTGCTCCATTCCGACGCCCTTGATAATGAGCATCGCCTTGCCGAGTTGCAGCTTGCTTTAATCGAAGCGCAATTAGCGCGCCGCGCCGCAGACACGCAAGACCGCTCGGCCTCATCCGTATTGCTTGGCGCGCGCAAGCGTGAGCTGGCAACGCTAGCCGGGCTAGAGAAAAGCCG
>JAZGFA010000223.1:0-4026 GCA_036478975.1 Robiginitomaculum sp.
GCGCCCTATGGGTGCCAATCGCGAATCTGTGGGCCTCGTCGCGCAGGCGTTGCAGGTAATACAGCACGGGGGTTTGCGCGGGCAGGCTGAACTCCGCGCGGCCATTCATGTGAAAGCTCTCGCGGCCTGCATTTCTATCTGGCCCCTTGGCGATAGCAACAATCGTGACTTTATCCAGCGCGCCAAGCTCCGTTAAAGCCGCTGTCACCGCAGATAATTGCCCCTTGCCGCCGTCAATCAAAAGCAGGTCCGGCCATTTACCCGAGGCGTTATCGCCGTCCTCGCGCATTAGGCGGCCAAAGCGGCGGCGCATGACTTCACTCATCATCGCGTAATCATCACCGGGGGCGGCGTCTTTATCCTTGATATTAAATGTGCGGTATTCCTTGCGCATAAACCCGTCAGGGCCAGAGACAATGAAGGCGCCAATCGCATTTGTGCCTTGAATATGGCTATTGTCGTAAACTTCGATTCGCGTAGGCGGGCCGTCCATATCAAAGGTGTCCGCCGTGGCGCGCAGCAGTTTTTGCTGGCTCGCCGTTTCTGACATTTTACGGGCCAGCGCTTCGTCGGCGTTACGGGCGGCGCGCTCTAGCAGCATTTTTTTCTCGCCGCGCTGGGGCCGGTGTATTTCAATGGCGCGGCCAGAGCGCTCCGATAGGGCGGCGATAAGCAGGTCGCGATTGGGCAAGTCTACATTGACGAAGATGTTTTTGGGAATTGGCTTATTGCCGTAAAATTGCGCTAAAAACGCATCAAGAATTTCGGGCGCGCTTTGCTCTTTGGCGGCGCGGGGGAAGAAAGCGTGATTGCCCCAATTATGGCCGGCGCGGAAGAAAAATACCTGCACGCAGCTATGCCCGCCTTCCATGTGAATAGCGATGACGTCCGCTTCGGTAAAGGTCGTGGGATTAATGGCGTCCCCGTGGCCGCTGACCATGGCCATGGCGCGCAGGCGATCGCGGATTTCGGCGGCTTTTTCAAAGCGCAATGCGGTTGATGCCTCGGCCATTTGCGCGCTCATACGGGCGCGTAAATCAGCGGTTTTGCCTTGCAAGAACTCGGTGGCGTCAGCATTGAGCAGGGCGTAGTCCTCAAGGCTGATTTCACCGGTGCACGGGGCAGAACACCGCTTTATTTGGTGGAGCATGCACGGGCGGGTGCGGGCCTCATATATGCTGTCGGAACATGTGCGTAGGCGAAAGGCACGCTGCAGCGTATCAAGGGTGCGGTTAACCGCCCCGGCGCTGGCGAACGGGCCGTAATAATCCCCCTTAATATTGCGCGCCCCGCGATGCTTTTTAAGCTGGGCGGCGGGGTGGTCTTTGCGCATTAAAATATAGGGAAAGCTTTTATCGTCACGCAGGAGGATATTATAGCGAGGCTTAAGCTTTTTAATCAGATTGGCTTCGAGCAAGAGCGCTTCGGTCTCGCTGGCCGTGATAACAAATTCCATCGCCGTGGTGGCGCGTATCATGCGCGAAATGCGCACGGAATTGCGGGCGTAACTTGTGTAATTGGCGACCCGTTTTTTTAAATCCTTGGCCTTGCCGATATAGAGCACATTGCCGATTTCATCGAACATGCGGTAAACGCCGGGCTTGGCCGGTAGGTTTTTAACGTAAGCGGCAATACGCTCCGCGCCCGTTAGCGCAGGGCTGTCAGTATCGCCGCCTAAGGGCGCGCTAATATTTGCCCTTTTTAAACGGCTTGCTTCCGGTGATGACGTCCATGGAATATTTGATACATTCATTGAATACCGGGGCCATTGCGGCCTGTACGGAAGTCGTGGAGACCTCTTTATCTTCGATAGTCGGCAGGATTTCGGCGGCCATTTGGGTTAAATAAGCAAGAAAAACTTCATCATCGTCCATATCGGCGTCCATGCCAGAGACTTGCGCCATGGCGGACATTTGCGCGCCGGCGGTTAAGGCCCCGCAGACGATTTTCTTTTGATTTTCCGGATCCGTCGCCATTTTGCCCATCTTCATCAGATCGCCAAAGGTGACATTGTCCCCTTCCATAATGCGCTGCATATCGCCAAGCGCTTCGGAGGTTTCCGCATCAAGCTTTGGCGCAGTGGCGGTTTTTTCATTGCAGGCGGTAAGGCTTGTGCCCAGCGCCGTTGCGATGATGGCGCTTGTTAAAATGCGAGATAGCGACATGGGAGGCTCCTATTGATTTATGCTAGTTTATCAGAAAATGGCGCGATTATCAATTAGCGCCGCTTAACAATTTCCACGCCCGCTTCATCGGCCTTAAGCAGGGCTTGGGGCTTGGCAATGCGCACGGCGCACGCGCGCACGCGCGGGTCGGTCAGGCACCAATCGGCGATACGCTCGGCAAGGGTTTCCACCAATTGCACATGGGCCTCTAGGGCTATGTCTTCGGCCTTTTGCGCCACAAGAGCATAATCGAGGGTTTCATGCAGGCGGTCGCTAGACGGGGCGGGCATATCGCCCATATCTAGCTCTATGTCGATGATAATCGGCTGCAAGGCCTCATGCTCATGCGGGTGAACCCCGATAGAGGCTTGCACTAAAAGCCCGCGCACAAAGATGCGGGTGGCGGGCAGGGCGCTTTGACGGCGCAGGCGGTTAAACATGTTTTTACCGGCCATTAGGGGCCTCCCAAGATAGATGCTGTCCGCCGTCGACGGTAATCATTTGCCCCGTTACAGCGCTTGCGGATAATAAATAAAGCGCGGCGCCTAATAGGGCCTGCGGACTAGAGCCTTCGCCAAGCAAGGTGGCGCTTTGCTCAGCGTTAAATTGCGCCTCGCTCTGGTGCTGGCTTTGCAGGGTCGGACCCGGCGCAATGGCGTTGACGCGGATATTGGGCGCTAGGGCTTGGGCCAATGTGGTGGTCGCCCAGTGCAGGCCGGCTTTGCTAATGGCGTAGCTTAGAAAGCCCGGCTTGGGGTTGAGCATGCGCTGGTCAATCATATTGATGATATTGCCTTTTATGCCATCGGGAATTTGGGCCGCGAATTGCTGGGATAGCATAAGCGGGGCGCGCAAATTGGCGTTGATATGATGGTCAAAACTGGCGTCCGTCAGTGTGTCGATTGTATCGGGAGAAAATGTCGAGGCATTATTGATAAGCGCAGTTAATGGCTGGCCTAGAGCTTTGCTAGCGCGGGCAATAAGATCGCCGCGCTCTTGCGCAACATTCAGATTAGCGTGGACGATTACGGCTTTGCCGCCGTCTTTATTGATGGCGTTAGTGAGCGCGGCGGCACTGTCTTTCGAGCGGTTATAATGGATAGCCACCGCCCAGCCCGCTTGCGCTAGGCCGCGCGCGAGGGCCGCGCCAATACGCGCACTAGCGCCGGTGATTAGGACTGCGTGTTGCCCGCTCACGCGCGCCGCGCCCGGGCGCGCTCATGGCAGGTCGGGCGGCCCACTTCGACGCAGGCAAGGCCCGGCAGTCGGCCTTCTAACCGCTCAAATATCCATGCTGCGATAAGCTCTAGGGACGGATATTCTAGCCCCTCAATTTCATTGAGCAGGGCATGGTCAAGCGGGGCGATAACCTCTTTGATAATGGTTTCAATCTTCCACAAATCACGTATCCAGCCCTTATCTTCTTGGGCGCTGCCTTCAATGCGCACCGTGCCGGTAAAGCTATGGCCGTGCAGTTTTTTAAAGCTGTCATTGGCATCGACATGGTTGAAGAAATGCGCCGCTTCAAAGCTGAAGTCTTTTTCAATTTCAAATGTTAAGGCGCTCGCCATGATTACAGTCCGCCCGCATTCATCACGCTGCGGGCTATCGCGCCCATATAGAGCAAATAGCCGCCCATAAGCACCAGGCCGGTCTTGCGGCCAATCGGGTGGCGGCTGACGATAAGCGCAAATAGTGCCACGATAGCGGCGAGCATCACCCAGATGTCAAACACGAGAAGGTCATGGGGAATATTGATAGGGCCAACGAGCGCCGCTCCGCCTAGTACGGCAAAGATATTGAACACATTGGAGCCAAGCACATTGCCAATCGCAACTTCTGTGTGGCCGCGCCACGCCGC
>JAZGFA010000224.1:0-3951 GCA_036478975.1 Robiginitomaculum sp.
GGCGGTTAAATAAAGCCCTTGGAGATAGACGCGACTTGCGGCATTAAGGATACATGAGTGCCGATTCTCCATATTCAAAATCTGGCGGGCCACTATCCGTAGCGGACGGCGCGACCCGTTTGCAAAATGCGTTAAAGGGTCTTGAGGCTAGTTTGCGCCCAATGGCTGACCGTTTGCAAAAATTAGAAAAAGCTTCCGGTGATAATGAAGCCTTTAGCGATGATCGCGCTCGCCTCGCCCGTGAACTTGATACGGCAAAGGCCAATGAGGCCACCTTGCTGGCCCGTGAAAAAGAATTCACCCTGTTGGCCGATGAGACTATGCAAGAGCTTGACGCCGTAATCTCGCAAGTGCGCGACACGCTTGGACACGGAGCCTAGCTATGGCAAAAGTCAATTTAGAGATAAATGGCCGTAAATATGCGCTGGGTTGTGATGACGGCGAAGAAGCGCGCCTGCTTAAACTCGGCAATATGCTCGACGCTAAGGTGCGCGGATTGGCCGATCAGTTCGGACAAATCGGCGATTTGCGCCTGCTGGTTATGGCCGGCATCACCATGACCGATGAAATATCGGAAATGCAAGCCGATATTGACGGCCAGGCCGAACGCTTAACCGCTGATATTCGTAAGAAAAGCGAGCGCGCCCAAGCGGACGCCGCCCGTAATGAGAGCGAGGCCGCCAATGCGCTCGCCGATGCGGCCAAACGCATCGAAAAACTCGCCGCGCGACTGTCTGGCGCTTAGGGCAAAGCTCTTAGGCTTACTATTTTCCTTGCACATTGCGCCGCTTACTTCCACATTAGGGGCAGGCGGTTTCTGCAGGCTTCGTGAGAGGCACTTTTCCACCGGACCATAATATACTCTTAGGGAGTTGGCTCTGTTCTGACCGTGGTCAGTTTACCCGATGCCCACCTTAACTTAAGGTTCAAGAGGATCAGATCGCGTCCACGGGCCTTGCGGGGCCGCTGTTTTATCTTTCCCGGATCGGCTGCGCCGATACTCGCCTCTTGTATCTTCCCATATCCGCTTTGTGCTTTTTCTTCTTTTGAGTATCTTATGACGAGTATTGCCTTTCATAAAACCCGTGCCCGTCATGCCGCTAGCGCGGTGCGTGCAAGTTTGGCCGATAATGGCGCAGGGGCGGAGCTTATTGGTCATTGGCCCGCCGCGCGTTTTGCCGGCAAGTCCGTGGCGCTGTTTTGGCCGATAAAAGATGAAATTGACGTGCTGCCGCTTATGCGCGCCTTACAAGGGGCGGGGCAGGTGACGGCTTTGCCGCGCATTGTGCGTAAGGCGCACCCACTTAGCTTTCACGCCTATAGGGAGGGCGACGCTTTAAAGCGCGGGCCTTATGGCACGGCCGAGCCGCTTAAAACCGCGCCAATTATTATCCCAGACATAGTGTTATTGCCGCTACTGGCCTTTGGCCCTGACGGGGCGCGGCTTGGCTATGGCGGCGGTTTTTATGATCGCACGATAGGGCAATTAAGGGAGGGCGGTGATGTTTTTGCTTGCGGCGTAGCCTACCTTGGGCAAGAAGCGGCTAACATACCCATTGACCGCTATGATGAGCGCCTCGACGGGGTTTTGACCGAGCACGGTTTTAGAGAGTTTTAATATTATGCGATTTGCTTTTTTTGGGGACGTAGTTGGCAAAACAGGCCGCAGGGCCGTGACCCAGCATGTGCCCTATTTGCGCGAGCATTTGAAACTCGACGCGGTTATCGTCAATGGCGAGAATGCGGCGGGCGGTTTTGGCATTACGGAAAAAACCGCCAATGAGATGTTTGATTGCGGGGTTGATGTTTTGACCCTTGGTAATCACAGTTTTGATCAGGCGGAAACCCTGACCTATATTGACCGCGAGCCGCGCCTCTTGCGCCCGTGTAATTACCCTAAGGGGCTATTTCCCGGCAAGGGCGCTAATCTTTACAGCGTCAATGGCTATCAGCTTTTGGTGATTAATGTGCAGGGCAGGGTGTTCATGGACGCGCTAGATGATCCGTTTGTCGCGGTGGACGCGGAGCTTTGCGCTGCCCCGCTTGGCGAAATCGCCGACGCCATTATCGTGGATATTCACGCAGAAGCCACGTCCGAGAAAATGGCCATGGGCCATGCCTGTGATGGCAAAGTGTCGCTTGTGGTGGGAACGCACCAACATATTCCAACGGCGGATACGCAAATTTTGCCCGAAGGCACGGCCTATCAAACCGATGCGGGCATGTGCGGCGATTATGATAGCGTTATCGGCATGGAAAAAGACGAGCCCGTGCGCCGCTTTACCACCCGCATGCGCGGCGGGCGCTTTGTCGCCGCTAGCGGAGAGCCGACCCTATGCGGGCTATTTGTAGAGACAGACGCAAATGGCCTCGCCGTGCGCGCAGAGCCTATCCGCATGGGCGGCAAACTCATTCAAACCGTGCCAAAGCCCTAAATAGCCAAGCGCTTCCCATGAAAGTCACCCATCTTAATGTCCAGCAGGCGCACAAGTTGATGCAAGAGCGTCCGGATGTGGCTATTTTGGATGTGCGTACGGACGAAGAGTTTGAGATGTCCTTTATCAAAGGCGCGATAAATTTTGACGCGCTAGAGGGCGGCTTTGAGAGCCAGCTTAAATCCCTCGACGCGGGCAAGGATTATCTCATTCACTGCCATAGCGGCCAGCGGGCGCTTGACGCTCTGCCGAAATTTAAGGCGCACGGATTTAGCCATATTTATGTGATGGACGGGGGCATGCGCGAATGGATGCACCAAGAATTGCCCCATATCTACAATTATTACATTTAGGCATAGCGCCGCGCTTGCGAAGGCCGCTACCATCGCTTACATACAGAAAACCAAAGAATCCCTGAAGGCAGGGAAGGATACAGATAAGAAAGGCTCGCTATGGCAGGTCACTCAAAATGGGCAAATATTCAGCATCGTAAGGGCCGTCAAGATAAGGCGCGATCAAAGCTGTTTTCCAAGCTGTCTAAGGACATTACAATTGCCTCTAAAATTGGCGGCCCGGATCCGGATATGAACCCGCGTCTGCGCCTTGCGGTTAATAATGCCAAGGGCCAATCCATGCCCAAGGATAATATTAAGCGCGCCATTGATAAGGGGCACGGCGCCGAGGGCGCGGACTATGCCGAATTACGCTATGAAGGCTTTGGCCCGTCCGGCATTGGCCTTATCGTCGAAGTGTCCACGGATAATACCAACCGCTCTGCTATGGAAGTGCGCACGGCGTTTTCCAAAAACGGCGGCAATATGGGCGAGAGTGGCTCCGTATCCTTTATGTTTGATCAACTCGGCGAGATTACCTATCCGCTTGATATTGGCGATGAGGACACGGTTATGGAAGCGGGCATTGAGTCCGGCGCCGATGACGTGATTACAGATCTGCCCAATGAAGATAAATATGACGATTACGAGCCAGTGCATACGATTTTGACCGCCCGTGATGATTTAGGCGCGGTAGCGGCGGAGCTGGCTAAGGTGTTTGGCGATGCCAAGTCCGTCAACCTTATCTGGAAAGCGCAAAATGAAATTGATGTGCCTGATAAGGCGGCAACGGTTATGCGGCTCGTGGACTCGCTCGAAGACATTGATGATGTTGGCAGCGTCTATCATAATTTGGAAATGTCCGAGGCGGCTGAGAAGGCTTTATCTGCAGAAGAATAAGGCTTTATCTGTAGCCGGCATAAGGCTGGCCCTTGCGGTTAAAAGAAAACATCTTATTTGACACTAGTCGGCGCGGATATTGCACTGTCATATTGCACTATCTGGCCTGTTATTATTATGGAGACTTAAAATGGCTAAACTAAATTTTGAACATGACGGCGCGAAATATAGCGTAAAGGGCGAATGGGAAGGTAAAACCTTCACGGCGCAAGCTTTTAAAGGCAAAACCGCCGCATCTGACCCTTTCACCATCAAGAAAGAAAAAGACTCAGCGGATGATAGCG